>JBMOQZ010000041.1:0-3735 GCA_049322475.1 Myxococcota bacterium
GACGACACGGCCCCGGGCGACACGGCCCCGGACGACACGGCCACGACCTCGCCGGACACCGGCGGCGAGGCCGTGGACACCGGCTTCGACTGCGGCGCGAGCGAGTGGGTCGACACGGGTGGCGAGGAGGCGACGGCGCCGCTGCCCTCGACCGAGGGCGCGCAGATGCTCGTGCTGGCCGCGAACATGAAGGAGGCGTCCTCCGCCGACGACGTCGACGAGCACGCCGACATGAAGGAGTTCGCCCGGCGCGTCCGCACCGAGGTCCCGTACGCGCCGGACGTGGTGCTGCTGCAGGAGGTCGTCGCCGACAGCGCGGCCTACGTCGCCGAGAAGCTCGAGGACGAGACCGGCCACGCCTACGTCGTCGCGATCGGGCCCGAGGAGGACACCACCGTCGAGAGCGGCGACGACTACCAGATAAAGCGCGACGTGGCCGTGCTCTACAACGACACGACGATGAAGGTCGCCACGCACGACGGCGGCGCGGACGAAGGCGGGTTCCTCTCGCACTGGTACAACGCCGACGAGAACGCGACGACCGGCGAGAAGCGCAACATCAAGCAGTCCGCGTTCATCTACCTGAAGAAGGACGGGATCGAGGACACGAAGTTCGGCTTCGTCAGCGTCCACTTCGCGACCTCGGAGAACCTCGCGTCGGAGGAGGTGGCGCTCGAGAAGAAGGGCGAGTGGTCCGCCGAGGTCGTGACCGAGATCGAGGGCCGCTACACGTACGCCGACGGCTTCGTGCTGGGCGGGGACTTCAACAACCGGCGCTGCGAGGAGAAGCCGGAGACGATCGACTGCGAGCCCACCGCCGCGTGGTCGGTGCTGGTCGACGCCTACGACTACCTCGACGCCGTCTTCGACCTGTACGGCAGCTCGAACGAGTCGCTCTGGTCGCAGTACCGGAAGGCCGACGAGTGCGTGACCAAACGCATCGACTACCTGTTCGTGAAGGGCCGCGTGCTCGCCGGGAGCCACGACGTCGACTACGCGCGGGTGGACGAGGGCGCGGACGGGTTCTACTCGGACCATCGCTTCCTGTGGGCGCTCGTGGAGAAGGACGCCGCCCGCTGAACCGGCGCCAACCTCCGGAGCCTCGGCTACACTCCCGCGCGAGGAGGCGCATGACGACGTCGTTCCCGCTCCTGGTCCTCTTCGCCTGCGGCGGCGGCGAGGATCCGCCGAAGCCCGACGACGGCGACTCGCCGCCGGCGCAGACCGACGACACCGGCGAAACGCAGGACACCGACACCGCGGGCCCCGACGACAACCATCCCCCCGAGGGGCTCGCCGTCGCCATCACGCCCGCGACGCCGCCCGCCGGCGCCGACTTCGCCGTGGTGATCGTGACCCCCGCGACCGACCCCGACGGCGACGCGGTCAGCTACCGCTACGCGTGGACCGTCGACGGCGCCGCCGCCAACGTCGAGGGCGACACCGTCGCCGGCGCCGACACGGTCGACAACCAGGTCTGGGAGGTCGCCGTGACCCCCACCGACGGGACCGACGACGGCATCGCCGCCACGGCCGTCGTGGTGATCGGGAACTCGCCCCCGAGCGCGGTCGGCGTCACGATCTCGCCGGCCGAGCCCGCCGACGGCGAGGCGCTGACGATCACCATCGACCCCGTGCCCGTCGACCCCGACGGCGACGCGCTGACCACCACGATCACCTGGTACCAGAACGAGGCCGAGGTCCCGTGGTGGTCCGGCTACACCGAGATCGACGGCGGCTCGGTGGAGGACGGCGAGACCTTCCGCGTGGTGGTCGCCGTGACCGACGGCTTCAACCCGCCCGTCACCGCCGAAGACACCGTCGAGGTCGCCTACAGTTGCACCCGCCCCGCGCCGTTCAGCCTCGAGGACAACACGCTCTCCGACGCGACGGCCTACCACGGCATCGGCTTCGACGACGACGGCACGCTGATCGGCTGGGACGGCCGCGGCTCGCTGATGAAGAGCACCTACGGCGTCGGCGACGCCCTGTTCGTGCCCGGCGTCAGCGGCGTGGAGCAGATCGACCGCCTCCCCGACGGCGACTTCGTCTACGCGGACAGCACCAACCAGCGCCTCGTGCGGCTCACCTCCGCCGGCAGCACCAGCACGCTCGCCTCGGGCCTCGGCGGCTCGTCGACGGTCTACGGCGCGACGGTGGGGCCGGACGGCAAGGTGTGGGTGGCCAACGGCGGCGTGTTGCGCGTCGACCCCGACACCGGCGAGTCGGAGACCATCCTCTCCGATCGCAGCCTGACCGTCCACTCCCTCAACTTCAACCTCGACAGCACGCGGCTCTTCCTCGGGACGATCGGCTCGGGCGACCTCTACTACCTCGACCTCGACGCCGACCTGAACCCGACCGGCTCCCCGGCGGTCTACGCGTCCGGACTCGGCGGCTGGCACGACGGCGTCGAGGTGGACGAGTGCGGCAACGTGTACGTCGCCGACTACACCACGCGCGGGCTCTACCGCGTCGAGGAGGACGGCACCGTCACGCTGATGGTGCGCGCCGACCCCACCTCCTACGGCCACGGCGTGGCGTGGGGCGAGGGCGTCGGCGGATGGCGCACCGACACGCTCTACCAGCCCCAGCCGTACAACGGCTCCACCGTCCGCGAGGTCGTGCTCGGCGTCGGGAGCGGCGACGGCGTCCGCACCTGGAACGGCGTCCCCGTCTCCTACTGAGGTCCCCCATGCTGCTCCTGCTGCTGACCGCGTGTCCCGAGCCCGACAAGGAGCCCGACGACACCGGCCTCCCCACCGGCGACGACACGGGCGAGACCGACCCCGACGCCGTCACGCTCGACGGCGTCTGCACCGACGACGTGCACTGGGGCGCCTTCCTCGTCGACAGCAACGAGGACTACGCCTACGTGAGCGGCTCGGCCTCCGACGGGGTGGTGCCCGTCTCCGTGCTGACCAACGTGCTCACGTCGGGCGACTGCACCATCTGGCGGCGCGAGAACCCGTTCTGCGACCCCGGCTGCGACCCCGGGTACACCTGCAGCCTCGACGGCGAGTGCGTCGTCTACCCGACCACGCAGGACCTCGGGATCGTCACGGTCGGCGGCCTCGTGCAGGCCGTGTCGATGGAGCCGGTCACGCCCGGCTACACCTACTTCGACACCTCGCTGCCGAACCCCCCGTGGACGCCCGGCGAGGTGCTCTCGCTGCAGACGGGCGGGGGCGCCTACGATCCCGTGACGCTCCACGGCATCGCCCCCGTCGACCTCGGGACCGCCGCGGTCGCGTGGACGGTGGTGGAAGGCCAGCCCCTCGCCGTCACCTGGGACGCCCCCGCCGAGGCCGTGCGCACCGAGGTCGTCGTGCACCTCCGCATCGACCAGCACGGGCTCACGCCGTCGGAGATCGAGTGTGTCTTCGCCGACGACGGCGCCGGCGAGGTCCCCGCCGAGATTGTCGACGGCCTCATCGGCCTCGGCGTCACCGGGTTCCCCGCAGGCGACCTCGCCCGCCGGACCGCGGACAAGGCGGCGTTGGGGGACGGGTGCATGGACCTCGTGGCGCAGTCGTCGCGCGTCGCGAGCGTGGAGGTCGCCGGGTACACGCCGTGCCGGAGGGACGAGGACTGTCCCGATGGGGAGACGTGTAACGAGGAGCTGGAGAGGTGCGAGGAGATCTGAGAGCGGTCGCTCTCGGTCTCGTGCTCGGTCTCGGTCTCGTGCTCGGTCTCGGTCTCGTGCTCGGACTCGGACTCGTGCTCGGTCTCGGT
>JBMOQZ010000042.1:0-34120 GCA_049322475.1 Myxococcota bacterium
GACGTCGCCCCAGGCCCCGGAGCCCGCCCCCGGAGCCCGGCCCCGGACGGGCCGGGCGTGAGGGGGCGATTTCCGTCTGATAGAATCGCCACACTCGGAGACAACCATGTCCGTCGCCATCGCCCATGCCGCCGAGGCCGAGCGCCTCGGCTACCTCCGGCGCGTGCTCGCGCTCACCTTCGTCGGCCTCTCGGTCGCGGGCGTGGTGGGCGTCGTGTCCGCCGTGATGTTCGCGATGTTCTCGTTCATGCTGACGGGCTTCGTCCCGATGGTCATCATCCTCGGGTGCTGGGCCGTCTCCAACTTCGTGGCGCAGCCGATGGTGTTCTCGCGCGCCAAGTGGGCGGGCTTCGCGCTCGGCACCGTCACGCAGGGCGTGGCGATGGGCTTCCTGCTGCTCGTCGCCGCCAGCGTCTCCGCGGCCTTCATCGGCAACCCGCTCGCGCTCATCACGATCGCGCTCGGGCTCACCGGCTTCTCGGGCCTCGGCATGGCCGCCTACTGCTGGGGCGTGCGCCGCGACTTCTCGATGCTCGGGGCGGGGCTCTCCGCCGTCGGCCTGCCGATGCTGATCCTCATGGGCGTCAGCTTCGCGTTCCCCGGCTGGTTCGGCGGCACGCTCGGCATCGTCATGAGCGCCGCGTTCGTCCTCGTCAGCGCGGGTGGCCTGCTCTACCAGCTCGACCGTGTGATGCACGACTTCACGACGGACATGCACGTCGAGGGCGCGTACACGATCACGATGGGGCTGCTCGTGTTGTTCTGGAACATCCTGTCGTTGCTGATGCGGCTGACCCGTCGCTAGGCCACCCCGATCGCCCGCAACCTCTCCGCGAGGAACTCCTTCGTCCGCACCGGCGCCGCCCCGTTCATCGGCGTGAGCATCCAGTCCGGGTGCGGGTGCAGGAAGAACGGCATCGACAACCGCCCGCCGTCGGGCCCGCCCGGGTTCACGACGCGATGGGTGGTCGCCGGCAGCCTCCCCCCGGTGAGGAGCTGCATCATGTCGCCGGTGTCGCACACCATCACGTCCGGCGGCACGTCGACCGCCATCCAGCGGCCGTCGCGCGTGAGGAGCTCGAGCCCCGGCCGCGTCGAGACGGGCAACACCGTGAGGAGGTTGATGTCCTCGTGCGCCGCGGCGCGCACCGCCCCGCCGGGCACCCCGCCGCCCAGCTCCGGGTAGTGGATGACGCGCAGCACCGAATTCCCGCCGGCCACCATCTCGCGGAAGTAGGCGGGCGGCTGCCCGAGGTGGAGGGCGACCCCCTCGAGCAGGGTGTTCGCGAACCCCTCCATGCGGGCGAACAGCTCGTCGAACACGACGCCGAACTCGGGGACCTCGACCGGGTGCCGGTTCGGGGGGACGTCGCCGCCCGACTCCACGCGGCCCACGTGCCAGAACTCCTTCAGGTCCGGGACGACGGTGTCCTTCGCGTGCTCCACCCCGAAGCTCGTGTAGCCGCGCTGCCGCCCGTCCTCGGGCGTCTCGTAGCGGCGCTTCACCTCGCCCGGCAGGTGGAACACGCGCCGGGCGACCGCGTAGGCCCGATCCAGGAGCTCGCCCGGGATGCCGTGGCCCGTGACGGCGACGAAGCCGAACTCCTCGAGGCCGGCGCCGAGCGTCCGGACGAAGTCCGTGCTCGCCGGGCCGGCGAACGCGCGCAGGTCGACGACAGGGATGCTCATGGCCCGGTCGCCTAACCGGCCCGCGTCAGAAGACGTAGACCCCGTCGGGAACGCCGCGCGCGCCCTCGCGGGATGTCCCGCCTCCATCCAGCGGATGGTTCGCGACGCCCGTCGCCGTGCAGCCCGGCACGTACATCGTCGTCGCGCCGCCCCCGTCGAGGTTGAAGGCGTGCACGGCCCCGAGGTCGAGCATCGCCGCGGCGAGCTCGTCGAGCGTGAGCCCGTCCGCCCCCGTCGTGCCGCCGTCGGCCACGAACAGGATCAGGTCGCCCACGTCGGTGATCCCCACCGCGGTCCGCGCCTGCCGCGTGGTGTACAGCTCGTCGGTGCCCGTGGGCTCGAGCAGGCCCTGCCCCGCGGTCACCAGCGACGGGTACCCGGCGAACGCGTTGGCCGCGCGGGTGTAGTCGAGGTCGCGGGCGAGCCACTCCATCGTGGCGGCGCCGCCGTCCTCCCACACCACGATCCGCTGCGAGTCCGCGTAGGCGTTCTTGCTGAAGGTGACGCCGTCGTCGCGCACGAGATCGAGGCTCTTGCAGGCCTCGTCGCCGAAGCCGCCGTTGACGCCGGCGATCGCCCCCTCCGCCTCGCCCTTCTCCGGCACGGTGGAGCACCCCATGTTCGGGAGCGCGCGCGCCTCGCGCTTGTCGAGCTCGACGATCAGCGCGTTCCAGTCCTGGTTGACCGTGCCCTCGACCGAGTCGCGGCGGTGCTTCCACCGCAGGCCCTCGGCGAGCTCGACGTTCTCCCACTCGAAGTTCGTCTCGGTGCGCACCACCAGCGAGTACGCCCCCGGCCGGGCCTCGCCCGTGCCCGGCACGAGCGTGTCGACCACCACCGTGTACTCGCCCGCGGCGAGCCGATCGACGGCGAGCACCCCGTCCTGATCGACGGCGACACAGCCGGTGACGGCGCCCCCGTCGTTCGTGGCGTCGGGGCCGAGCAGCTGCACGGTGACGGCGACCCCCTGTCCACCCACCACCTCCGCGCGCAGGTTCGTCTTCTCCTCGGAGAGCTTGAGCGTGTAGACGACCTCCGGCCCCGAGCGGTCCATCGGGCCGCAGTCGTAGGTGTCGGCGGCGGCGTCGCCGTCGGTGGTGTCGCCGAGGTGGTCGGCGAACGGGAGCTCGCCCGCCGAGACGGGATCGTCCCAGGTGCCGGACGCGCGCGCGCCGTTGGGGGCCTCGCACCCGTCGTACCGCGTGCCCGGGTCCCGCGGGCGGTCCGGCCCCCCGCGGTTCGGCGTCAGGCCGAACTGGCAGGCGGTGAGAAACAGCACACAGACTCGCACGCGCGGGAGCATACAGCATGCGGCCGACATCGCTGCGCGCTAAAGCGCGTCGCCATGCTGCACCGCATCGTCGGCCGCGCCCTCGAGACGGAGAGCCTCCTCGCCTGCATCGAGGCCGGGCGCCACGTGCTCCTCGAGGGGCCCGTCGGCGTCGGCAAGACCGCGCTGGCCAACGCCGTGTGCGACGCGCTGGGCCGCGGCCTCGTCCGCGTGGACGGAGACGGCCGCTACACCGAGGCCAAGCTCGTCGGCCAGTTCGATCCTCCCGCCGTGCTCTCCCTCGGGTACAAACCCGAGCACTTCCTCCCCGGGCCGCTCGTCCGCGCCATGCGCGAGGGCGCCGTGCTCTTCGTCAACGAGCTCAACCGCATGCCCGAGGGCGTGCAGAACGTGATGCTCCCCGCGATGGACGAGGGCCGCATCCAGGTGCCGCTCCTCGGCGAGGTCCGGGCCGCCCCCGGCTTCGCGGTGATCGCCACGCAGAACCCCGCGGAGTTCGTCGCCACGGGCGCGCTCTCCGAGGCGCTGCTCGACCGCTTCGAGCTCGTCCGCCTCGACTACCAGAGCGAGGACGAGGAGCGGGCGATCGTCGCGCAGGACACGCGATGCGCGCCCTCGCCGGAGATCGTCGAGAAGGCCGTCGCCATCGCCCGCGCCACCCGGCACGACCCGCGCGTCCGCCGCGGCGCCTCCGTCCGCGCCGCCATCGCCATCGCCGACATCGCCGCGCGCCTCGGCGGCGACGTGTCGCGCGCGGCCTCGCTCGCGTTGCCCACGCGCATCGAGCTGCTCGACGCGCAGGGCACGCCGATGGCGGAGCTGCTCGACGAGCTCAAAAAAAAAGCGCTCCGTACCTCCCCACCCTCGACCTGACCCGCACCGCGACGGTCCGGTTCGAGGACAAGGACGCGAAGACCCACCCGTTCATCGCCCACGCGGCGATGGAGACGCAGCTCGCGCGCCTGCCCGGCGGCTGGGACGCCGCCACGCAGCTCAGGCGCCTGCGCGGCACGCTCCCCCCTCCCCTGCGCCAGCGCGTCACCGAGCGCGCGATCGACGCCATCCTCGACCACGCGAAGCGCCTCGTCCGTCACGCCGCGCGCCCCACCCGCGCGCACGAGGCCGGCTGGCCCGAGGAGGGTGAGCTCGATCTGGAGCGCACGCTGGAGATGCCGGTCCCGTGGCGCCCCGAGGACCTGCGGGTCGTCCGCAACGTCCCTCGCGAGGTCGACGCCGTCGCGGTCCTCGACATGTCGCTGTCCATGACCGGCGAGAAGATCGCGCTCATCGCCGTCGCCGTCGCGATCCTGCGCATGAAGCTCGAGCACGTCTCGGTGGTCGCGTTCGACACGGTGCCGCACGTGCTCGTGAAGACGGGCGAGGCCGCGCCGCTGCGCGAGGTCGTCCGCCGCGTGCTGATGGTGCCCGCGCAGGGCTACACCAACATCGAGGGGGGCCTGCTCGCCGGGCACGCCCAGCTCCGCCGGGCGCGCCGCCGCGAGCGCGTCGGGCTCCTGTTCACCGACGGGGTCGCCAACGTCGGCTGGGACCCCGTGCCCGTCGCCGCGCGTTTCCCGCGCCTGCACGTCGTCCACCTCGGCGAGCACCACCCGCAGGGCGCCCGCACCTGCCAGCAGATGGCGCGGGCCGGGCGCGGGCGGCTGTACCGCGCGCGGGCCTACGGGGACCTGCCGAGCGTCGTGCGCGGCGCGGTCCGCGAGCTCTTCAGGGGCTGAGGAACGCCACGATCGCCGGGTTCACCCGCGCCGGGTCGTCAAGGTGGGGCCAGTGCGACAGGTCGGGGAAGCGCAACACGCGCGCGTCCTCGCAGAGCGCGAGCGTCGGGGCGACCAATTGCGGCCCGAGCGCCACGTCGCGCTCGCCCCAGAGCAGGAGCGTCCTCGCGCGGATGCGGTCCGGCTCGCGGAAGGGGTGGCGAGCCGCGGCGCGGTACCAGTGGATCGGCCCGTGGAGCGGCCCCTCGAACGCGCGGCGGTAGGCCTCCAGCTCCTCCGGCGTGAACGCCTTGTTCGAGCTGCCCTGCAGGATGCGCGGCAGGTTCTTCCGCACGGCCGCCTCGGGCCAGCCCGGGAGCTGGAAGAACAGCGTGTACCAGCTCCGGCGCAGCTGGTCGGGGCTCCGCAGCATCATCCGCGAGAGCACGCCGGGGTGCGGGCAGTTGATCACCACGAGCCGGTCGACGCGATCGGGGTGGTCCTCCGCGAGCCACCACGCGAGCCCGCCGCCCCAGTCGTGCCCCACGACGTGCGCCCGCTCGACGCCCAGCGCGTCGAGCAGCCCCACGGCGTCGCCGACGAGCTTCTCGCGCGCGTAGTCGGCGATCCTCGGCGGCCTGTCGCTCTCGCCGTAGCCACGCAGGTCCGGGGCGATCGCCCGGAAGCCACGCAGCGCCGGGATCAGCCGGCGCCAGCCGTACCAGAAGTCGGGGAACCCGTGCAGGAGCAACACGGGCGGCCCCTCGCCGGCCGTGGCGACATGCAGCGTGACCTCGCCGACGGGGACGCGGGCGTGGGCGATCATCCTCGCCTACGTAGCCACGTTCAGCCCCGCTCCGCCGCTCGTTCGAGCTGCGCCAGCTCCTCGTCCTGTGGCCACCTCCTCCTCCACCTCCCCAACCGCTCTCGCGCCTCCTCCTTCATCCCCTGCTCGATCAGCCGCTCCACCACGATGGCCGCCTCCATCGGCGTGCCCGGCTGCGGCCCCTCGAGGTCGCGCGCGATGCGCAGCGCGTCCACGTCGCGCTTGCCGGTGCGGCGCAGCGCGGCGAGCGCGCGGGCGGCGAGCTCCTTGCGCCCGGCCTTCAGCGCCTCGTCGGCGACCACGACGAGCCCGACGGGGTGCCCCTCCACCAGCGCGAGCGCCTCCGCCTCGAGCCGGTCGCGGTCGGGCGCGTGCGCCGCCGCCTGCAAAAGCTTCCGGGCCTTCCCGGTCCGGTCGTTGCGGCGGACCATCGGCCAGGCGAGCACCGTGAGCCCGACGAAGAACGCCGGCAGCCCCCACGCCGGCAGGTGCCCCCCCGTGGCCTCGACCAGCGAGGCGATCAGCTGCCCGAGCCCGCTCAACGCTGGAACCGGTACCCGCGCCCGCGAACGGTGAGGAAGTGCCGCGGGTCCTCGGGGTCCGGCTCGAAGAGCTTGCGGAGCCGCAGGACGTAGTTGTCGACGGTGCGCGCGGTCGGGAACTGGTCCATGCCCCACACCTGCTCGAGGATCTCGGCGCGGTCGAGCGACTTGCCCTCGTGCCGCGCGAGGAACGCGAGCAGCGCGCACTCCTTCTCGGACAGCTGGATGCGCCCCTCGTTGGTCACCGCGTCGCGGGTCTCGAGGTCCGCGCGGAACGGGCCGAGCACGACCTCGCGCGCGGTCGGCACGCCGCGCGGCGCCCCGTGCCGCCGGATGAGCGCGCGCACGCGGGCGAGCATCTCCGGCATGGCGAACGGCTTCGTGAGGTAGTCGTCGGCGCCCGCGTCGAGCCCGGCGACCTTCGCGGGCGTCTCGCCCCGCGCCGTCACCATCAGGATGGGCGTCGCGACGCCCGAGGCTCGCGCCTTGCGCGCGACCTCGAGGCCGTCGACGCCCGGCAGCATCCGGTCGAGCAGGACGAGGTCGAACACCTCGCGCCCGAGGTGCGCGAGCGCCTCCTCGCCCGTCGGCGCGTGCGCCACCTCGAACCCGGCGTGCTCGAGGTTCAGGCGGACCATGTCCGCGACCAGCGGCTCGTCCTCGACCAGCAGGATGCGACCCATCGGCGCGCGGTCTAACTCACGCCCGCGGCAGGCTGAGCGTGAACGTCGCCCCTTTGCCCTGGCCGGCGCTCTCCGCGCGCAGATCGCCGCCCATCCCGCGCGCCAGCGTCCGCGCGATGTAGAGCCCGAGCCCGGTGCCGTGCTTGACCCCGCCGCCGTCGCCGCGGCGGTAGGGCTCGAAGAGCTGCTCCGCGTCCTCGGGCCCGAAGCCCTCGCCGCCGTCGACCACCTCGAGGTGCACGTGCGTCGCGTCCGCGCGCGCCCGCATCCGCACGCTCCCGCCGCCGTACTTGCGCGCGTTGTCGAGCAGGTTCTCGAGCACGACGCGCACGGCGTCGCCGTCGCCCCGGGTCATCGTCTGCGCGACGCCGTCGAGCTCCACCTCGACGCGCTCGCCCGCGACCGTCGATCCGCGGTGCTCGAGGATCGGCTCCACCCACTCGGCGAGCGCGCGCACCTCCATCTTCCGCCCGCGCACGACCGCGGCCTGGTAGGCGAGGATGCCCTCCACGAGGTGCTCCAGCCGGGTCGTGCTCTCGAGCCCCTTGCGGATGTAGGGCTTCGCCAGCTCGGGCGGCAACACGCCGCTCTCCAGCGACTCGAGCAGCGCCTTCACGCCCGCGATCGGCGTCTTCAGCTCGTGGGTGCTCGCGGCGAGGACGCCCTCCAGCCGCTTCATGTTCTGGCGCTCGCGACGCGTCCGCACGACGACGAGCGCGACCAGCACCATCATCAGCGCGGTGAGCGTGACGCTCTCGCCCATCAGCATCATCTTCTGGCGCGCGTACTCCTCGAGGACGTCGCTCGTGGCGCCCCACACCTCGATCTCGAGCCGGTGGTTCTCCTCCACCAGCCGCGTGATGAGCACCGTCCACCACGCGCCGAGCATGGCGAGCAGCCCGAACGTGACGGCGTAGGCGAGGTTGTCGCGGGTCTCAGGCGAGGACACGCTCGGCCACCTCCACGAGGCGATCGAGGTCCCCCGCGGTGTGCGCGGACGAGAGGAACCCGACCTCGAACGCCGACGGCGGGAAGTAGATCCCGGCCTCGAGCCACGCCGCGTGCATCCGCGAAAAAGGCGCGCGCACCGACGACGGGATCGCCGTGTCCGTGCGGGGCGGCTCGCCGTCGCCGAGCCAGGGCCAGAGGATCGGGCCCTGCCGCACCCACCGCGACCTGCGCGGGAGCGTGTCGAAGTGCTTCCCGAGCGCGTCGAGGTGCGCGTACACCTCGCCCTTCGCGAGGATGTCCAGCGTGGCGATGCCCGCCGCGACGGCGACGGGGTGGCCCGCCATCGTGCCCGCCTGGTAGACCGGGCCGGCCGGCGCCAGCAGGTCCATGTGCGCGCCGGTCCCGACGACCGCCGCGAGCGGCATGCCGCCGCCGACGATCTTGCCGAGCGTGGTGAGGTCGGGCCGGATGTCCACGAGCTTCTCGTACCCGTGGTAGCCGAAGCGGAAGCCCGAGATCACCTCGTCGAAGATCAGCAGCGCGCCGTGCCGGGTGCACAGGTCGCGGAGCCTCTGGAGCCACGCGCGCCGCTGCACGAGGAGCCCGTTGTTGGCGGGGAGCGGCTCGACGATCGCGCCGGCGATCTGCGAGCCGAACTCGGCGAACGCCTCCTCCAGCGCCTCCTCCGAGTCGAGCGGCAACACCAGCGTGTCCGCCGCCGCGCCCGGCGACACGCCGGCGGAGTCGCCGACCCCGAAGGTCACCAGCCCGCTGCCGGCCTTCACCAGCATCGCGTCGCCGTGGCCGTGGTAGCAGCCGCCGAACTTGAGGAACTTCGGCCGCCCCGTCGCGCCGCGCGCGATGCGCAGCGCGGTGATGACGGCCTCGGTGCCCGAGCAGACGAGGCGCACGCGCTCGCGGCCGGGGAAGGCGGCGAGGATCCGCTCGGCGAGCTCGACCTCGCCGCGGTGCGTCGTGCCGAAGCAGAAGCCGTCCGCCGCCGCCATCTGCACGGCCGCGACCACCTCGGGCCGCGCGTGCCCGAGGATGAGCGGGCCCCACGCGAGGCAGTAGTCGGTCCACTTCTCGCCTTCCTCGCCGATCATCGTCGCGCCCGATCCGCGCGCGACGTAACGGGGGAACCCGCCCACCGACCGGAACGCCCGCACGGGGCTCGAGACACCGCCCGGCAGCACCTTCTGCGCCCGGGCGAACCACTCCTGATGGGTCGTCACATCGCCTCCCAGATCCGTTCGGGCCAGCCCTCGCTCGCGCCGCCGGCGAGCAATTCGCGCAGCGCGGCGTCGCCCTCTCCCACGTCCGTCCCGCGCCGGATCCGGAAGGTGCCCTCCCGGTCGACGCCGATCGCCCAGCCCTCGCGCGTGATCACCGCGCCGAAGGGCACCGCGCACCCGCCGCCGAGCACCTGCAGCCAGCGCCGCTCGGTCACGACGGCGCGCGCGGTGGCCTCGTCGTGGACGACCCGCAAGCGGGCGAGCACGGCCTCGTCGCCCGCGCGGCACTGCAACGCGAGCGCGCCCTGCCCGGGGGCGCCCGGCCAGTGCATCGGCGCGAGCCGGTAGGCGCGGAACGCGGACAGGTCCACGCCGAGCCGCCGCAGCCCCGCCTCCGCGAGCAGGATGGCGTCGTACTTCCGCTCGGCGAGCCGGCGGACGCGCGTCGGCACGTTGCCGCGGAGAAACTCGGGCTTCACGTCGGGCCGCAGCGTCCGCGCGAGCGACTGCCGTCGCTCCGACGCCGCCCCGATCGTGGCGCCCTCCCGCACCGGCAGCCCCGGCGCCGCCTCGTCCACCACCTCGTGCCGCACGATGAGGACGTCCGCGGGGCTCTCGCGCTCGGGGATCGCGCCGAGCGTCAGGCCCGGCCGGTCCTCGACGGGCAGGTCCTTCAGCGAGTGCACGGCGAAGTCGAGCTCGCCGTCCACGAGCCCGGCCTCGAGCGCGTGCGTGAAGAAGCCCTTCTGCAGCGCCCCGCGCAGCGGCACGTCGACGAGGCGGTCGCCCTCCGTCGTGACGCCGACGAGTTTCACGTCCGGCCCGATGGACCGCGCGACCATGCCGCTCTGGGCCATCGCGAGCTCGCTCTTCCTCGTTCCCAGCCTCATGCGACGTTCTCCTCGCCCTCGTCCACCTGCATCTCTTCCCGCATCCAGGTCACCATCCGGTGCCCGAACTGGCGCACGGCGCCGCGCGCGGCGGCGAGCACCTTCCGCTGCTGATCCTCGGGCAGGTCCGCGAGCGACGGCGCGAGCAGCGCGTCGAGCTCGGTCTCCACGAAGCGCTCCTTCAGCCCCACCACGCTCTGCAGGCCCCGCTGGAGCCGCGCGCGGCGCACGCGCCCGATCAGCGCGGAGACCTCGCGCTCCACGGCGGTCTCGGCGCGGGCGAGGCGCTCGGCCCCGAGCTTGAGCTCGTCGCCGGCGAGCAGGGCGTCGATGCCGACGCCCTCGCCCGAGCACTGCCGCGGCAGGCCGAGGTCGATCACGTGCCGGTGCGACGCGCGGGGCTCGAACCACCCCGCCGGGCCCGCCGTACACAACACGATCGCCTCGTGGTCGCCGATCTCCGAGAGCGGCCGCGTGCCCTCGCGCGGCGTGCGGTTGTAGACCACCGGCTCGGCCCAGCCCGCGCGCCGGAGCGACGCGACGACGCGCCCCCCGATCGCGCCGGCGCCCACGACGCCGACCGCCTTCTCCTTGTCCGCGCCGAGCCTCTGCAGCGCCATCACGGCGAGGTGCCCGAGCCCGCGGTTCGGGCGGATGAACCCGCCGTCGCGCCCCTCGGCGACGAGCCGCGCGCCCGACTGGGCGACGAGGTTGAGCACGCCGTCGGAGCGGCCGCACGCGCGCGCGTCGGCGAAGGCGTCGGCGAACTGCGCGCCGATGTCGGCCTCGCCCTGCACGAAGGAGTCGAGGCCCACCGACACGCGCAGCGCGTAGCGGAACGCCTCCTCGCCGACCATCAGCCGCGGCAGCGTGCCGCAGCGCGACGCGACGCTCGACTGCACGAGCGCGCCGGCCCACGCGGGGTGCGCCGCGGACACGAGCCACATCGACCGCGCGCAGGTGTGCAGCTCCACGAGCCCGCTCACGCCCTGCTGGCGGAGCCCGTCCCACACCTTCGGGCCGAACGGGGTCGCCACCTTCTCGCGGACGGCCGAGGGCGCGTCCCGGAACGTGAGCGAGACGGCCGCCAGCGGGTCATGCCGCATGGATCCTCCCGGGGGTCGAGAGCCGCCGGAGCGACGCCGCGGCGACCTGTCCGGCCCGCGCCGCGTCCTCCATCGCCCCGGCGCCGCACCAGGCGCCGGCGAGGGCCATCCCCTCGGGGGTGGCCGCGTGGATCGCCGCCACGCGCGCGAGGTGCCCGGGCTCGGGGACCGGGACCGCCTGCGCGTGCCGCACCACCTCGATCTCCGCGATGGTGACGGGCTTGCCGGTGAGGGCCTCGTGGTCGGCGCGGACGCGCCCGGCGATCGCCTGGGCGTCGAGCGTCACGTCGTCGGGCCGGCGGGTGCCGCCGAACATCGTGGCGAAGCTGCGCATCCCCGCGGGCGCGCGGCCCTCCAGCACGTCGCTCGTGAACAGCGTGCCGAGCGCGGCGCGCCCCTCGGCGAAGGGCGAGAGCCAGCCGAACCCGCGTGGCCACGCCGCGTCGGGCGACGTCCAGTGCGCGACCGCGATCGGCGCGTACCGGATGGTGCGCAGGCGCTCGGCCGCGGCCGGCGCCAGCTCCGCGAGCAGCTCCGCGCTGCGGACGGCGTTCGTCGCGAGCACGAGGCCGTCGGCGCGCACCTGCCCGCCGCTCGTGTCGACGAGCCAGCCCCGGCCCTCGCGCGTGACGCGCTCGACCGCGCAGCTCACGATGGCGCGCTCGCCGAGGACCTGCGCGGCGCCCTCGCCGAACGCGCCCATGCCGCCCCGGAGCGCGTAGGTGCCGGTGGGGCGGGAGGCCTTCGGCATCCTGCGCACCGCCGCCCAGAGCGAGCCGTGCGCGCGCACGCCGGCGACGATCGCCGGGAACGCCGTCTCCATCTCCAGCTCGGCCGGCGACGACGCCCAGATGCCGGTGCACATCGCGTCGCCCGGGCCGTCGGCGAAGCCCTCGCCGAAGCGGGCGGCCAGAAACCCGCGGACCGTCTCGCCGTCGGGCACGCCCACGTCGCGGAAGAGGCCGCGCGCGATGTCGAAGAGCTCGCCCGGCCCGAACGCGAAGGGGCCGAGCTTCTTCAGCTTGCCGCCGCGGACGAGGTACCGGGCGCTGGCGGCCTCGCCGAGCTTCACGACGCGGTCGGCGATCCGCAGCTCGCCGGCGAGCGCGAAGAGCGCGTCGGAGCGGTGGGTGAAGCTGTGGGGGCCGTGCTCGAAGCGCCTGTCGCCCTTGACGTGGGTGCGCGCCTTCCCGCCGGGCGGCTCCGGCGCGAGCACGCGGACCTCGGCGCCCGACGCCTTCAGGCGCACGGCGGCGGCGAGCCCGGCGATGCCGGCGCCGACGACGACGACGGAGGGGGGCGTGCTCATGCGGTGTGGGAGTAGCGGCGCGAGGCCGCGTCGGTCTCGAAGTAGCGGTCGAAGGTGGAGCAGACGTTGCGGATGAAGTGCCGGCCGAGCGGGGTGACGTCCACGCCGTCGTCCCGCACGACCACGAGGCCGTCGTCGGCGAGCGGGGCGAGGCGCGCGCGCTCTTCCGCGTAGTCACCGGCGTCGAAGCGGACGCGGAAATTGCAGAAGAGGTCCATGATCACGCGGCGCCGGCGCTCGTCCTCGTCCGAGAGCACGAAGCCGCGCTCGACGGGGAGCTCGCCCGCGGCGATCCGCGCGGCCCAGGGCTCGCGCTCCTTCAGGTCCTGCGCGTACACGCCGCCGAAGTACCCGATGGCGCTGACCCCCATTCCGATCTGGTCGATCCCGCCGTGGGTCGTGTAGCCCATGAAGTTGCGCTGGAGCGTGCCGTCGGCCTGCGCGTCGAGCAGCGCGTCGCCGGGGAGCGCGAAGTGGTCCATGCCGATGGGCAGGTACCCCGCGGCGCCGAGCACCTCGTTCGCGAGCACGAAGAGCCGCGACTTCAGGTCCGGCTCGAGCAGCCCGGCCTTCTCCACCAGCTTCTGCTGCGGCTTCATCCAGGGCACGTGCGCGTAGAGGAAGAGCGCCACGCGCGTCGGCCGCATCGCCACGACCGTGTCGAGCGTCGTGCGGAACGTCTCCTCGGTCTGGTGCGGCAGGCCGTACATCAGATCGAAGTTGAGGTCGAACGTCCCGAGCTTGCGCAGCGTGTCGACGCAGAGCCAGGTCAGATCCTCCGGCTGCTTGCGCTTGACCGCCTCCAGCACCTTCGGGTCGAAGTCCTGCACGCCGAAGGAGAAGCGGTTGAACCCGACGTCCACGAGCGTCGCGAGGTAGTCGGCGTCGATCGTGCGGGGGTCGACCTCGATCGACACGTCCGCGCCGGGCGCGAACTTCCACGGCAGGCCGCGGACGAGCCGGGCCATGTCGTCCGGGAAGAGGAACGTGGGGGTGCCGCCGCCGAGCGAGAGCTGCTGGAGCTCGCGGCCCGGGCGGAGGCGCTTCTCGTAGAGCGCGGCCTCGCGCAGCACGTTGTCCACGTAGGCCGCGCCGATCTGCCGGCGGCTGTGGATCTCGACGTGGCAGCCGCAGTACCAGCAGAGCGACCGGCAGAACGGCACGTGGACGTAGCCGGCGAGCAGGCCCACCCCGCGAGCCAGCGCCGCGTCCACCGCCTCGGGCGGGATCGCGTGGAACTGCGGCGCGGTGGGGTAGCTCGTGTACCGCGGCGCGCGGGTGCGGTAGCGGGCGACGAGCTCGGGCGAGGGCGTCACGCGAGCCTCCCGATCTCCTCGACGAACACGGCGACGTTCTCCGGCGGGGTCTGCGGGAGCACGCCGTGGCCGAGGTTGAAGACGTGGTTCCGGCGGCCGCGGAGCGCGGCGTGGACGCGACGGACGCCCTCGCGGACGGCCTCGGGTGTCCCGAGGAGCCGCGTGTTGTCGAGGTTCCCCTGGGTGGAGCCGGGGACGCCCTTGAGGTCCACCACGTGGTCGACGGAGAGCGCGGTGTACCCGAGGCGCGCGGTGACGTCGACGAGGTGCGGACCCGAGCGGACGTAGAGCACGATCGGCGCGTCGCCGACGTGCTCCTTGACGCGGAGCAGCGCGGGCACGGCGAACTCCTCGTAGTCCTCGGCCGGCAGGAGCCCGCCCCAGCTGTCGAACACCTGCACCACGTCGGCGCCGGCCTCGATCTGGCGGACGAGGTGCTCGCCGACGGCGTCCGCGAGGCGCATGAGCACGCGGCGCGAGCGCTCCGGGTTCGTGAACAACGCGGCGCGGGACGTGGCGAACTCGCCGCCGCCCTTGCCCTGCGCCATGTACGCGAAGAGCGTCCAGGGCGAGCCGGCGAAGCCGAAGAGCGCGTGGTCGGGCGCGGCGGCGCGCAGCTGCCGGACGGCGTCGTAGACGTAGCCGAGGCGATCGCAGACGCCGTCCCACTTCAGCGACTCCACCACCTCGTCGTCGACGAGCGGGCGCGCGATCTTCGGGCCGTCGCCGGTCTCGAACGAGAGCCCCACCCCGAGCGAGTCGGGGATGACGAGGATGTCGCTGAACACGATGGTGGCGTCGAGCGGGAAGCGCCGCAGCGGCTGCAGCGCGACCTCGGTGCAGAGCGCGGGCGACCGCACCATGTCGAGGAACGTCGTCTTCGCGCGGACGTCGCGGTACTCGGGGAGGAAGCGGCCGGCCTGGCGCATGAGCCAGACGGGGAAGCGATCGATGGCCTCGCCGTGGAGGGCCGCGAGGGTGCGTTGACGTCCGTTCATGGGGGGACTCGTAGCCGCTCGCCGGAGGCGCTTTGTCAACGCTGCGTCATCCCGTCGCGACTACATTGACCTCGGAGGTGCCCATGCTCCCCCTCTCCCTGCTGCTCGGCTGCCCCACCGACCCCAAGGCGGACGACACGGGCGAGCCCGCCCGCACCTGCGACGACGTCGAGGCCGACTTCGCCGCCGAGGCCGAGGCGATCCGCGCGTGCGACGCCCCGTCCGACTGCGGGCAGGAGCTCACCGGCACGAGCTGCGGGTGCACGCGCAACTGGGTGGCCCGCGAGGACGCCGACACCACCGCCTTCTACGCGCTGATCGCCGAGGCGGGCGACACCTGCGACCTCGGGCTCGCCAGCACCTGCGACTGCCCGGAGGCCTACGGCTTCGACTGCGTCGAGGACCAGTGCACCTGGGCGTACACGACGGTCAGCGAGCCGTACCCCGACTGCCGCGCGGAGAACGGCGACGCCTACGAGGTCGGCGGCCTCTCGCTCTCCGGCGACACGCTGATCGCCACCGTCAGCTACGGCGGCGGCTGCGAGACCCACGACTTCGTGACCTGCTGGCCCGACGGCGCGTTCGCCGAGAGCTCGCCCGTCCAGGCCGCCCTCGAGCTCTGGCACGACGCCCACGGCGACGCCTGCGAGGCGTGGATCACCGAGGACCACGAGATCGACCTCGCGCCGCTGCGCCGCGCCTACCAGCTCGCCTACTCGTCCTCGACGGGCACGATCGTGGTCCATCTGGGCGAGCACTCGGCGACGTACACGTTCTGACCGGCTACCTCCTCGGCGTGCGACCCCTCCTCGTCACCCGCGCCGCCGAAGACGCGGCCCCGCTCGCCGAGCGGCTCGGCCCGCACGCGATCGTCGCGCCGTGCCTCGCCTACGAGCCCGCCGGCGGCGATCCCCCCGCCCTGACCGACGCCGATCTGCTCGTGACGTCGCCGCGGGCCGTCCCCGCGCTCGCCCGCGCGCCCGGCGGCTGGCGCGTGCTCGCCCTCGTCCCCACCACGGCCGCGGCCGTCCGCGCCGCCGGGTACCGCGTGGACGTCGAGGTCTCCGGCGGGGCCGCCGACCTCGCCCGCGCCGGGCGCCCCGGCCCGCTCGTGTGCGCCACCTCCGACCTCGGCGGCGACGAGGTCCGCCGCGTCCGTCCCGACGCCGTCCTCTGGGTCGTCTACCGCACGGTCTGTCCCGACGCGCTCCCGCCGGCGGCCGTGGCCGCCCTCGCCGGGGAGTTCGACGTCCTCTTCACGAGCCCCTCGGCCGTCCGCAACTTCGAGCGCCTCGCCCCCGGCGCGCTCGCCCGCGCCACGCGGGTCCTCTGCCACGGCCGCACCACGCTCGCCGCGGTGCCGCGCGACGCGGAGCTCGTCACGCTGCCCTCGTGAGTGGGGGGCCGAAGGCCGGGAGGGGGGCACCCTACCCCGCGCCCCTGTAGCCCCTCACGATCTCCCGGTCCGAGACGGTCCGCTCGCTCCTCCTCCCGAGGAACCACACCCCCGACGCCGCATCCAGCCCACCCGGCCGGTTCGCGAGCCACGGGTCGAGCCACGGCAGCGCCCACGTCATCGCCGTGCCCTGCGCGCGCAACAGCCGCTTCGTCGTCGGCCCCGTCGCCATCGCCGCGAGCCAGTACTGGAACGCCCACGCGAGCGCCATCCCCGGCCCGCAACACGCGCCGCTGCCGATCTCCTCGAACCGCCGGAAGAGCCGCCGGTGCCCGAGGTGGGAGAACCGCGTGAAGTCGTGCGCGCCCCCGTGCACCTGCTGCATGAACGGCGTCTCCGCGTACACGAGCCCGTCGGGCACGAGCACGCGGTGGATCTCCGCGACGCACTGCGCCGGATCGGCGACGTGCTCGAGCACCGCCTGCGCCACCACCCCGTGGAAGCTCCCGTCCGGGAACGGCAGCCGGTGCGCGTCGCACACGACCCGCACGCCCGGCCCGAAGCACACGTCCGTCACGACGAGCTCCGCGTCCAACGCGGCGATCCCCTCCCCCCCGAGCCCGCCCCCGATCACCAACACCAGCGGGCGCGTCGCGATCGCCCGCAACAGCTCCGACATCCGCCCATAGCTCTCGTGGGCGACCACGTTCCGGCTCGGCGGGGCCGTCAGGGTCGCCAGCACGCGCCGCAGGCGTCCGCGCGTCGGCACGAACGACGCGCTCCGCCCGGCGAGCACGTCCGCGTGCGAGAACACGCTCGTCGCCTCGTCGATCAGCACGGGCACGCCGTCTCGGACGGGGTAGTCCGCGCAGCAGCGCAGCGCGTCGCCCACGTCGGTCAGCGCGCCCCCGCAGGCCGGGCACCGCAGCTCCATGCCCCGCGTCGTAGCAAGTTAGACGGGGCCATGCCGAAGAAGCTCCTGCTCGTGGACGCGCCGAACCACGCGTTCCGGGCGTACCACGCGATCCAGACCGACATGCGCGCGCCGGACGGCTTCCCCACGCGCGCGCTCTTCGGCTTCACGCGCATCCTGCTCGCGCTCGTGCGCGACTACAAGCCCGACTACGTCGGCTTCGTCTTCGACACCGGCAAGTCCTTCCGCAACGAGCTGTACGCCGACTACAAGGGCCAGCGCTTCGACATGCCCGAGGACCTCCGGCAGCAGTGGGGCGAGCTGCGGCCGCTGATCGAGGCGTTCGGCTACAAGGTGCTGGCGATCCCGGGGACCGAGGCCGACGACGTCATCGGCACCCTCGCGGTGAAGTGCGCGAGCGAGCACGTCCACGTCGGCATCGTCTCGGGCGACAAGGACTTCTGCCAGCTCGTCGGCGACCACGTCCACATCGTCGACCTGCTGAAGGGCGTCGAGGTCGACCGCGACGGCGTGATCGCCAAGTGGGGCGTCCCGCCCGAGAAGATCGTCGAGCTGCTCTCGCTCATGGGCGACGCGTCCGACAACGTGCCCGGCGTCCCGGGCGTAGGCGAGAAGAAGGCCGCCCAGTTCGTCACGAAGTACGGCGACCTCGAGGGCGTCATCGCCCACGCCGGCGAGATCGGCGGCAAGACCGGCCAGGCCATCGCGGAGAACGCCGACCTCGTCCGGCTCTCCCGCCGCCTCGTCACGATCAAGACAGACCACGACGTCGACTGCATGCTGGACGACCTCGTCCCCCGCCCGCGCGACGAGGCTGCCCTCGCCGAGCGCCTCAACCGCTACAACTTCAAGGCGCTGATGACGGAGCTGGGGCTGTCCGCCGCGCCCCGCCGCGCCGTGACACATTCCGATACATCGATTGTGTCACTGGACTGCCCGGCCTACTGGGGCCCGGGCCCGATCTCCGCGCTGCACCAGCGACTCGCGAAGGCCGGGCGCGTCGCCCTGCACCTCCACCCGGACAAGCGCCTCGACTTCGCCTGGCTCGAGGACGGCCACCTCCACCTCGCGCGGGTCCCGCTGGACGCGACACAACGGCGACACGTGGCGCCGCTCCTCGCCGACCCCCTCCTCCGCAAGGTGGGCCACGACGTCAAGGAGCAGCTCAAGGCGCTCGGCCACCTCGGAGGGATCGACGGCGACCCGATGCTCGCCGACTACCTGCTCCTGCCCGAGCTTCGACACACCCTCGACGAGCTCGCGAAGCGCCATCTCGACCACGTCCTCGGGTCGACCGGCAGCGCGGGCGAGGAGGCGCAGGTCGTGTTGCGCCTCGAGGCCCTCCTGACCGAGCGTATCAGCGAAAGTATCAGCGTGTATCGCGACATCGAGCTGCCGCTCGTCCCCATCCTCGCCGCGATGGAGCTCGAGGGCATCCACGTCGACCGCGACGCGCTGACCGCGCTCTCCGAGGAGCTCGACAAACGCCTGCGCGTCATGGTGCGCGACATCCACGAGCTCGCCGGCGAGGAGTTCAACGTCAACTCCACCCAGCAGCTCGCGCACCTCCTGTTCGAGAAGCTGGGCCTCAAGGGCGGCAAGAAGACCAAGACCGGCTGGTCCACCGACGCCGACACGCTCGACAAGCTCGATCACCCGCTCCCGCGTGCGATCCTCGCGTACCGCGAGCTCTTCAAGCTCAAGGGGACGTACGTCGACGCGCTCCCGGCCTGTGTCGCCGCGGACGGCCGCATCCACACGAACTTCCGGCAGGCGGTCGCCGCGACGGGCCGCCTCTCCAGCTTCGAGCCCAACCTCCAGAACATCCCCATCCGCAGCGAGGAGGGGCGCCGCATCCGCAAGTGTTTCGTCGCGAAGCCGAGGCACGTGTTCGTGAGCGCGGACTACTCGCAGATCGAGCTGCGGATCCTCGCGCACTACTGCGGCGAGGGGCCGCTGGTCGAGAGCTTCCTCGCGGGCGAGGACATCCACCGGCGCACCGCCAGCGAGATCTTCGGCGTGGCGAAACAACTCGTGACCACGGAGATGCGGCGCGCCGCGAAGGCGATCAACTTCGGCATCGTCTACGGCATGGGAGCGTTCCGGCTGGCCAACGACCTGCGAATCCCCCGCGCCGAGGCCCAGTCGTACATCGACGGGTACTTCGCCCGGTACCCGCAGGTGCGGCTCTACATGGAGTCCGCGACTGCCCGCGCCCGCGAGAAGGGCTATGCCGAGACGCTCTACGGCCGCCGCCGCCCCGTCCAGGGGCTCGACGCCGGCAACCCGATGGACCGCTCCGCCGCCGAGCGCGTCGCCATCAACACGCCCATCCAGGGCACCGCGGCCGACCTCATCAAGCTCGCCATGATCCGCGTCGACGCCGCCCTGCGCGGCACCGGCGCGAAGATGCTCCTGCAGGTGCACGACGAGCTCGTCTTCGAGGTGCCGGAGGCCGAGGTCGAGGACGTGCGCGCGCGCGTGCGGACGGCGATGGAGGGCGTGGCCGCGCTGCGGGTCCCCCTGCAGGTGGAGACGGGCGCGGCCGCCACCTGGGACGAGGCGCACTCATGACGTATCATCCGTCGCCGATGCTCGACGCCGACACGCCCGACTCCCAGCTGATCCAGCGCGTGCTCGACGGCGACGGCGGCGCGTACCGGCCCCTCGTCGAGCGGTACCAGAGCCGGCTCTACTCGATGGTGCTCGGCATGGTGCGCGACTCGGAGGAGGCCCGCGACATCGTGCAGAACGCCTTCATCAAGGCGTACCAGAGCCTCGGCTCCTTCCGCATCGAGTCGAGCTTCTACACCTGGCTCTACCGCATCGCGATGAACCTCGCGATCGACGCCTGCCGCAAGACCAAGCGCCGCCGCACCACCGGGTACGACGAGGCGGTCGCCTCGCGCGACGACGACGGCGCCATCCTCGAGCTCCACCACGTCGACTCGCCCCAGCGCGCGCTCCAGCGGAAGCAGCTGCAGGAGAAGATCTTCCGCGCGCTCGACGAGCTGTCCGAGGACCAGCGCGAGGTCATCCTCCTGCGCGAGGTCGAGGGCCTGTCGTACAAGGAGATCGCCGAGGCGATGGACATCCCCGAGGGGACGGTCATGAGCCGCCTCTTCTACGCCCGCAAGCGGCTCCAGACCTTGCTGAAGGGCACCGACGGGAACATGTGACATGGGATCGAATGAACCACCCGGCGGCGCGTCAGACCCTGTGATGGACCCCATCCTGCCCGGCCGCCTCGAACTGTTGCTCATGCGGGTGTTCGACGGCGAGGCCACGGACGCGGAGCGCGCCGAGCTCTTCGCGTGGGCGGAGGCCGAGCCGCGCCTCGCCCGCCTCGGCGAGCTCAGGGCCGCGCTGCTCGACGCGCTCACCGGCCAAGGTCCGGTCGACGTCGTCGCCGACGTGATGGCGGCCCTCGACGAGGAGGCCGCCTTCGCCCCCGTCGGCGGCGCGATCCGCGAGGCCCTGTCCGCGCCGGTGGACTTCACCGACGCGATCATGGCCTCCGTCCGCGCGCCGGATCCGGACCTCGAGCTGTCCGCCTTCTCCGACGGCGAGCTCCCCGACGGCCGCGCGGTCGCCGCCCGCCTGAAGGACGACGCCGCCGCGCGCGACGTGCTCGCCGCCTGGGCCCACGTCGGTCACCAGCTCCGCGAAGCCACGAGCGAGCCGGTCGACGCCTGGCCCGCCGTCGCCGCCGCCATCGACGTCCCCGCCGACCACGTGCCCGGCTGGGAGCCCATCGGCGACCAGATCCGCGCGGCGCTCGCGGGCGAGCGCGTCGACGTGGCCGGCGCGGTCATGGCCCGCATCGACCCGCCCGCCCGCCGCATGCCGAAGTGGGCGTCGCTGTGGGTGCCGCTGGCGGGGTTCGCCGCCGCCGCCGCGCTGCTCTTCGCGGTCGTGCCGCCGCCGCCGCAGGAGGTCCGCGACCTCGTCCACGACGCCGCCCTCACCTCGCTCCGCCTGCAGGACGAGAACGACGCGCAGGTCGAGGAGATCACCGGCGGCGAGAACGTGGTGGTGCAGGTGGTGCAGTTCGAGGAGAACGGCCCGACGTTCATCATGATCGACGAGCCCGAAGGCGCCTCGCTGTGATCCGCGCCCTCCTCCTCTCGCTGCTCCTCGTGGCCCCTGGGTCCGCGCTCGCGCAGGGGCGCCCCAACGCGCCGCAGTCCGGCCAGCAGCGCCCCGCGGCCGGCCGCGTCTCCATCCAGGTGATGGTCGTCCACGCGACCGACTCCGAGAACGGCATCGACCCCCGCCTGCGCTCGCTCGAGTCGTCGTTCCGGTACTTCAAGTACAAGGGCTACCGGCTCCTCTCCACGCAGACCGCGGACGTGGGCGTCGACGACACCGAGGCCTTCCAGATCGAGGGCGACCGCCGGCTGAAGGTCACGCTCATGTCCCGCGACGACAGCCGCGCGCGCGTCCGCGTCGAGATGTCGAACAAGGACGGCAAGCTGCTCGACACGACCGTGAGCATCAACCGCGACGGCACGTTCATCGTCGCCGGGCCGAAGTACCGCGACGGCATCCTGATGTTGCCGCTGCGGGCGTCCTACTGACCGGCGGGCACGCGGGTTAACGGCGGTCTTCCGCCGAGGTTCCCGTGACGCTGTTCGAGAAGATCCTCGCCCGCAAGATCCCCGCGAAGATCGTCCACGAGGACGAGCACTGCTTCGCGATCGAGGACATCAACCCGCAGGCGCCCGGCCACCTGCTGGTCATCCCGCGCAAGGTCATCCCGAAGTTGTCCGATGCGACCGCGGAGGACGCCGAGGTGCTGGGCCGCTGCATGCTCGCCGCGGCCAAGCTCGCGGGCGGCAAGGACTTCCGCCTCGTGATCAACAACGGCGACGAAGCCGGCCAGACGGTGTTCCACCTCCACCTGCACGTCCTGACCGGCCGCAAGTTCGGCTGGCCGCCCGGGTAGTCAGCGCCCGAGCAACACGTACGCCGCGCCGCCGCCGGAAGCGACGCCGTCGGACCCGCTCGCGCCCAGCACCACGTCCATGAGCCCGTCGTCGTCGAGGTCGCCGCCCGAGGCGAGCCCGGAGCCCAACGCGTCGCCGGCGGCCGCGCCGGTGAAGGACGCGGCGGCGTTCGCGCTCGTGTACGCGCCGGTCGGCGACGACGTCGGCGAGTACATCCACACGGCGCCGGCGTCGGTGCCCGCGCCGTCGTCGCCGCTCGCGCCGACGAAGAGCTCGTCCGCGCCGTCGCCGTCGACGTCGCTCGCGCACGTGACGGCGGTGGCGAACGACGACGCCGTGCCCGAGATCGTGAGGTCGGCGCTGGCGGCGCCGAGGTTTCCGGACAACGTCGAGCCGTCCCAGAACACGTAGGCCGCGCCGGAGGCCGACGCGGAGAGGACGAGGTCGAGCTTCCCGTCGCCGTCGAGGTCGCCGGGGTCGCACAGCGGCTCGACGCCGAGCTGCGCGGAGGCGGCCGCCCCGGTGACGCGGACGTCGCGCGCCGAGTCGGCGTTGCTCGACCACGAGAGCGACGCGTTGCCGCCGAACACGTAGACCGCGCCCGCGCCGCTGCCGCCGGAGTCCTCGCCGGGGGCGCCCGCGAGCACGTCGTCGTAGCCGTCGCCGTCGAGGTCGCCGGCGGCGAGCCAGTAGCCGAGGTAGTCGTAGTCGTCCTCGCCGTGGATCTCGTCCGCGGCGTCGCCGAGGTCGTAGTCGCCGGAGAAGCTCGCGCCCTCGAACACCGCGACGTTGCCGGTGTAGTAGTCGCCCGACCAGTAGCTCGAGGCGTCGTTGTCGTAGGGGCTGCCGACCACGACGTCGGGCGAACCGTCGCCGTCGAGATCCGCGGCGATGCCGACGCGCGTCCAGTCCGTGGAGGAGTCGCCGGTGAAACGCGCCGAGTAGGTGGAGCCGAGCGACACCGAGCCCGACAACGAGCCGCCCGACACGAGGTAGGTGCGGCCGTACCCGGAGGAGCTGCTGCTCCCCGAAATCACGAGCTCGGCCTTCCCGTCGCCCGTGTAGTCCTGCATGACGCCGGCGAGGGCGCCGATCGCGTAGGACGTCGAGGAGCCCGTCACCTCGGCCGTGTCGTAGCTCTGCACGCTGCCCGCGGCGCCGGCGGCCGTGCCGCCGCTCACGAGCCACGCGTAGCCGTTGCCGCTCGACGAGGTCGACAGCACGAGGTCGTCGGCGCCGTCGCCGGTGAGGTCGCCGCCGAGCGCGAGCCAGCCGCGCGTGCCGACGCCCATCGACGCGGTGGGGCCGTACAACACGCCGTCCCGCGCGGCGGAGATGGGGAGGTCGTCGACCTGCCCGTCGCAGTCCTCGTCGGTGCCGTCCCAGGTCTCGGTGGAGGGGCCGGTCACGGTCGCGTCGGTGTCGTCGCAGTCGTCGTCGAGCTCGAGCCCGTCGCCGTCCTGGTCGTAGTCGTTCCCGCCGTCGCAGGCCTCGTCGACCCCGTCGTACCAGACCTCGGTCGCGCCGGGGTACGCGGTGGCGTCGGTGTCGTCGCAGTCGTCGCCGACGTTGGCGCCGTCGCCGTCCTGGTCGCTGTCGTTGCCGTCGCAGTCCTGGTCGACGCCGTCGTACCAGACCTCGGCCGCGTCTGGGTGGATGGTGGCGTCGAGGTCGTCGCAGTCGGTCCCGCCCCAGTCCTCGCCGGCGTGGCCGTCGCCGTCCTGGTCGAAGTCGTCGTCGCCGGCACAGTCGCTGTCGATCCCGTCGTACCAGGCGTCGGGAGCGCCGGGGTAGACGGCGGCGTCGAGGTCGTCGCAGTCGGTGTCGACCTTCGTGCCGTCCCCGTCCTGGTCGTAGTCGTCGTTGCCGGCGCAGTCGCTGTCGACGCCGTCGTACCAGGTGTCCTGGGCGCCCGGGTAGACGGTGGCCTCGTCGTCGTCGCAGTCGGTGCCGCCGCTCTCGATGCTGCCGACGCCGTCGCCGTCGGCGTCCTCCTGGACCCAGGCGGTGACGGGCACGGTGACGGCGCCCTCGCCGAGCGTGTCCTCGACGAGGAGCTCGACGGCGTGGTCGCCGAAGGTGGTGGGCGCGAGGGTGACCGTGATGGTCGAGGAGCCGCCGGGCGCGGGCGCGGGGTCGGACAGCGACACGGTGTAGGCCGCCGCCATCGCCCCGGACGTGCTCACCGCGACCGAGACCTCGCCCTCGCCGACGTTCTCGACGAGCAGCGCGCCGACCGCGCTGCCGCCGAGGAAGATCACGCCGAGGTCGAGCAAGCCGGGGCTGACCGCGATGGCGCCGGAGACGGCGGTGGTGTCGGTGTCCGTGTCCGTGTCGCTGTCCGCGTCGGCGTCGGTGTCCGCGTCGGCGTCGGTGTCCGCGTCGGCGTCGGCGTCGCTGCCGCCGGTGGTGTCGGCGAGCTCGACCTTGGCGTCGTCGCAGCCGGCGAGGACGAGGAGGAGGACGACGGTGCGCATCGGAGGTCTCCCGGGGATGTGCACATTCTGCCCCATCCCGGGGAATTGGATCACGGGTACACGCCCATCTCCTGCACGAGCCCCTTCGCCCCCTCGACCTCGGCCAGCATCCAGAACATGTAGCGGACGTCGACGTGGATGCTCCGGGTGGTCGCGGGGTCGAAGATCCAGTCGGCGGCGACGGCGTCCCAGTTGCGGTCGAACACGAGGCCCACGAGCTCACCGCGGGCGTTGAGCGTGGGCGAGCCCGAGCTGCCGCCGGTGTTGTCGAGCGTCGAGAGGAAGTTCACGGGGACCTGCCCCAGCGCGGGGTCGGCCCACTTCGTGGACGGCGCCGCCTGCACCTTCGCGAGCACCTTGTCGGGCGCGTCGAACGGCTCCTGGCCCACCTTCGCGACGAGCCCCCCGAGGTCGGTCTGGGGCTGGTAGGTGACGCCGTCCTCGGGCTCGTAGCCGGCGACACGGCCGAACGAGACGCGCAGCGTGCCGTTCGCGTCGGGGTAGACCTCGCCCGGGCGGAACGCGAGGAGCGCGTCCATGTAGACCGGGCGCAGGCGCAGGAGCGTCGCGTCGATCGCGCGGTCGCTCGCGCGGATGCCCCGGTGCCACGTCTCCAGCGCGACGCCCAGCTTCACCCAGGGGTCCTGCGACGCCTCCAGCTCCGCGCGTGTCGCCCCGAGGAGCTTCTCGCGCGCCTCGGGGCTCGCCAGCGCGGGCGAGGCGTAGAGCACGTCGAGGGCCTTGTCCACGTCGCCGCCGTTCTGGGCCAGCCACGTGTCGATCGGCGGGATGCGCTGGTCGGCCGGCAGCTCCTGCGTGCGCCGGACGATGACCTCGAGCAGGTCGCGGTCGGACGCGAGGTGAAGCGTGCGGTCGAGCTGGTGGAAGCGGTCCCGGACGTCGGCGACGTCGCGGTCCTGGAAGCCCGGCTCGCGCTGCACGTCCGGCTTCTCGCGCTCGGCGGCGAGCCGGTACGCCGTGACCGCGACCCCGAGCAGCTTCCCGTTGTAGCCGAGCCCGTTGTAGAGGCGGTCGCGACGAGCGGTGGCGAGGTCCTTCTGCAGCGTCTCGCGCAGCTCCTTCACGGCCGCGGCGTACTTGGCCTGCCGCGCGGGGTCGGCGGCGATCCACGCGTCGAGCTCGCGCTCGAGCCCTCGCTTGCGGTCGACGATCTTGGACGCGACGAAGTTCTCGAGCATCCCCTGGTAGTTCTTGCGGACGTTCAGCAGGTAGAAGACCGCCTGCGACAGCCGCGACGCCGACGCGGCGTCCTTGCGGAGGTGCCCCTTCGCCTCCTGGACGAGCGCCTCCACGAGCGAGAGCCCGTCGGGGTAGCGCGTCTCCACCGCGTACTTCGCCTCGTCGGCCGTTCGCCAGCGGAGCGTGGTGCCGGGGTACCCCGCGATCATCACGAAGTCGCCGGGGCTGGCGCCCGAGGGGGCCACGCGGAGGTGGCGAGGCGCCTTGTAGGGGACGTTCGTCGCAGCGGGGTCGGCGGGCTGGCCGTCGGCGCCCACGTAGGCGCGGAGGAGCGCGAAGTCGCCGCACTGGCGGGGCCACATCCAGTTGTCCTCGTCGCCGCCGAACGCGTACACGGGCTCGGGGGGCGCGTACGCGACGCGCACGTCCTTGATCTCGAGCCGGGTCACGAGCTTGTACTCGCGGCCGTCGTAGAAGGGTACGACCTGGCAGTCCCGGTGGGGCGTCGCCTCGCACGCCGCGACGAGCTCCTTCGAGGCGCGCTCGATCGCGTCGAGCCGCTCGACGTCCTTCGCCTTCTTCTTCACCTTGCCGAGCACCTTCGCGGTCACGTCCTCGATGCCCTCGGTGACCCAGATGCGCGCGGTGGGGCCGCCCATGAGCTCGCCCTTCCGCTCGGCGGCGAGGTACCCCTCCCGCACGTAGTTGTGCTGCGGGTCCGAGGCGTAGTCGAGGTAGGGCTGGACGCAGTGGGCGTTCGTCACGAGCAGGCCGTCCGACGACACGAACGCGGCCGAGCAGTGTCCGAGCGACACCACGGATCCGAGCACCTCGCCCTTCGGGTCGGCGAGCGCCGCGACGTCCATCGCGAGCCCGTCCTTCTTCAACCGCTCGGCCCGCGCGGAGAGCTGCTCGGGGAGCCACATGCCTTCGTCGGCGAGCACCGCGGCGATCAGGGAAGGGAGCAACACGGCGACCTCCTGGGGCCCGCGGTTGTACCACGCGGAGGCGGCCTAACGAGTGAGCCGGTCTCGCTCGGCCTTCGTGGCGGCCAGAAACTCCGACACGTCGAGCCCCCGCGCCCCGTATCGCTCGGCCTGCACGCCCATGTCGGCGCGGTCCATCTCCTTCAGGAAGCGGGCCTCGGGCGAGATGCCCGCCTCCGCCTCCTCCCAGATCGCGAGGAGATCGGACCGATGCGCGAGGAGCTCGCCCATCGCCTCGCGCTCGCGTCGGTGCTTCTCCTCGCGGGCGACGCCCTCGTGGGGCGTGATGTCGCCGACCCGCACCTCGGCGAGGTCGTGGAGGACGGCCATCACGAGGAGCTTGTGCCGGTCGAGGTCCGGCGGGCAACGGAGCAGCGCGGCGAGGGCGACGCCCCACGAGTGGGCGGCGACACTCTCCGGATGTGTCACCCCGATCCGCTTCCAACCCGCGCGATCGAGCTCCTTGAGCTTCGACGCCTCGGCGAGGAGCTCCGCGTCCGTCACGTGACGAGCGCCCGCTGCTCGGGCCTCGCCATCGAGATCACGAAGGGCGCCTCCTTCTGGGCGCGCTGGAACTCGCTCTTCGAGGCGAGGCCGCGCCACGCGTCCGCGATCAACACCTGCGCGACGGGGCCGCCGAGGTTGCCGCCGGGGCCCAGCAGCACGAGCGCGTCGGGAGCGTACTCGCGCAGGGCGACGCGCACGGACGCGGTGAAGTCGTAGGGCTCCACGACCTGGTGGCCGAGCGTGTAGTCGCGGAGTTCGCCGGGATCGGCGTGGCGTGGGCGGAAGACGGCGCCGCGCCCGTCGACCAGCGGGACGCGGGGCGCCTGCCACCGGAGGTCGGACAGGTCGCGGAACGCGCGCTCGGAGGTGGGCCGCATCAGCGGGGTGTGGAACGCCGAGTGGAGCGGGAGCAACATCGGCGCGTCGCGGTCGCCGATCTTGCGGGGAGGCAGGCGCTTCGTCGCGGCGGCGACGGCCTCGTTCGTGCCGCCGAGCACGACCTGGCCGCCGAGCGCGATGCTCGGGTACAGCCCCTCGATGTCCCGGTAGCAGTGGTTCAGCTCCCGCGACGGGAGGGGCCGCCACTCCTCGTCGACCAGGGGGTAGAGCACCTGCCCCCCGATCACGTTGCCGGCCTGGTACTGGCCCATCGTCTCGATCAGCCGGAGCCCGTCCTCGAGCGGGAGCGCGCCGGCGACGGCGAGCGCCGTGTACCAGCCCATCGAGTTGCCGAGGACGCAACACACCGACACGTCCCTCAGTGTGTCGGCGTCGTGGAGCGAGCACGTCGCCGTCAGGATCGAAGCGTTCTCGCCCGCGACGTGGAGCCGGGACTGATACGTCTCGGATGTGTCGAGCTCGGTGGGCGTCGGGCGGCCGAGGGCGCGACGGAAGGCGTCGGCGGCGTCGACGGAGGGGGAGCGGCCGAGCGAGCGGAGCTGCTCGCGGCCATAGGAGCCGCGGCCGGGGCAGACGAGGGCGACGCGTGTCACCGACACCCCTCACCCCCAGCCCCTCTCCCCGCTCCGCGGGGAGAGGGGAGCAAGGTGCGGGCGCGCTCGAGGATGTCGTCCTCCTGCACCAGCACGAGGTTCGCGGCGGCGCCGAGGGGGATGTAGACGTCCTCGCCGGCGACGCGGGCGAGCCCGCCGCGGTAGCCGCCGTCGATCAGCGCGGTGTAGACGGCCTCGGAGACGCCGCCCGTGCGGCGGCACTCGTCCACCACCAGCACGTTGCCGGTGGCGTTCGCCTCCCGGAGGAGGTCCTCGACGGGGAGCGGCTGGATCCAGCGCAGGTCCAGCACGCGGCAGCGGATCCCCTCCGCCTCGAGCTTCTTCGCGGCCCGCAGGCTCATCCAGAGCCCGTTCGCCCACGTCACGATCGTGAGGTCGCCGCCGTCGCCGTAGACGCGTCCCTCGCCGATGGGGACGTGGTGCTCGAAGGGCGGGTACTCGGTCTGCCAGAGGCCGTCGCCGTCCTCGTGCAGGTCCTTCGTCATGTAGAGCGCGATGGGCTCGAGGAAGAGGCAGACGGCGCCGTCGATCTTCGCCGCGGCCATGCAGGTGCGGAGCATCGCCGCGGCGTCGTCGCCCCGGGCGGGCGAGGCGATCACGAGGCCCGGGATGTCCCGCAGGGCGGCGATCGAGTTGTCGTTGTGGAAGTGGCCGCCGAAGCCCTTCTGGTAGGCGTAGCCGGCGATCCGGCAGACCATCGGGTTCCGGAACTTGCCCACCGAGAAGTACTGGAGCGAGCACGCCTCGCCGCGGATCTGGTCGCACGCGTTGTGGAAGTAGGCGAGGTACTGGATCTCCGGGAGCGGCAGCATCCCCGCCTGGCCGGCGCCGAGCGCGAGCCCGAGGATGGTCTGCTCGTCGAGCAGCGTGTCGATGACCCGCTCCTTGCCGGCGCGCTTCTGCAGCTCCGCCGTGAGGTGGTAGACGCCGCCCTTCTTGCCGACGTCCTCGCCGAGGATCAGGGCCTCCGGGTACTTCGCGAGGAGGTCGCCGAGCGCGCGGTTGATCTGCACCGCGAGGTGGCGAGGCCTGTCCGACTCGGCCCGGAGCGAGAGGGGCGCGCGCGTGGCCTCGACGCGTACGGCGTCGGGCGAGCGCGGAGCGAGCGGGGCGATCACCTCGGCCGCCGTCGCGAGCTTCGGTCGCCGGATCGCCTCTTCGGCGAGGGCGGCGACACGCGCGCGGACCTCCTCGTACAGCGCGACGACCTCGCCCGCGCCCATCCAGCCGCCCTCGACGAGGATCCGCGCGGTGCGGAGGAGCGGGTCCATCGCCTCGACCTCGGCGATCTCCTCGGGGGTGCGGTAGGTGGCCTCCACGTCGCTGCCGGCGTGCCCGAGCAGCCGCACCGTGCGCAGGTGCAGGAAGCAGGGCATCCGGTGCGTACGCACCCACCGGGCGGCGGCCTGCGCGGCGTCCCACGCGTCGGGGAGGTCCAGCGCGTCGCCGTAGACGTAGGCGAGGTTCGCGCGCTGCCCGTACGCGGCGCGGATCCAGCCGTCGGGCGTCGGCGTGCTGATGCCGATGCCGTTGTCCTCGCAGACGAAGAGCACCGGGCAGGCGACGCCCTGGTGCGCGTGCCACTCCGCCGCGTTGATGGCGCCGGTCGCGGTGCTGTGGTTGGCGGAGGCGTCGCCGAAGGTGCAGACCACGAGGCGGTCGTCGTCGTTCGCGAGGCCGATGCGCTTGCGGCGCTCGATCGCGACGGCCATGCCCACCGCCTTCGGCAGGTGCGAGGCGATGGTGGACGTCTGCGGCGGGATCGCCAGCGGGAGGCTCCCGAACACCTTGTGCCGGCCGCCGGCGACGGGCTCCTCCGACGAGGCGGCGAGGCCGAGGAGCACGTCCCAGATCGGGGTGCTGCCGGGCACCTGCCGCGCGCGCTGGTTGAAGAACGCGCCGGAGCGGTAGTGGAGGAACGCGGGGTCGTCCGGGCGGGTGGCGGCGGCGACGACGGCGTTGCCCTCGTGCCCGCTCGACCCGATCGTGTAGAAGCACTCGTTGCGCGCCTTGAGCGCGCGGGCGGCCAGATCGAGGTGGCGGCTCTCGAGCTGGCTCTCGAAGAGCGCGATCGCCTCGCGCGCGGAGAGCGCCGTGCCCTCGCGGACGGGGGCGTCGAGATCGGCGCGGCGGGGCCCCTCGGGGAGCTCGCCGAGGAGGGCGACGAAGTTGCGGTCGACGATGCCGGCGCGGTTGACGGCCATGGGGCGGCGCTCCTAACCGCGTACGACCCATTGCGGCGCGAGGAACACCACGAGCCGCGCGGGCCGCGTGGTGGGGATGCGGTCGACGTCGAGCACGGCGAAGCCGGCGCGGTCGAAGCGGACGGCGCCGGTGGGGGCGCCGAGCAGGCGCGCGCAGAGGTTGCCGAGCGTGGGCTCGTGGCCGACGATCAGCGGATCCGGGAAGCGCGAGGCGGCGCGCAGGATGGCGTCCATCGAGCCGAGGGCGATGTCGTCGACCGCGTGGCGGGGGACCGCGGGGTAGCGCGCCTGCACGGCCTCGGCGGTCTGGGTGGTGCGCAGGTACGGGCTGTGAAGGATGCTGCCCGGCGACCAGCCGGTGCGGACGATCTCGTCGAGGAGGCGCTCGAGCTGCTGCGTGCCCTCGGGCGTGAGCGCGCGGTCGAAGTCCGACTCGGCGACGTCCTCGGCGATGCCGTGGCGCAACAGCGAGACGTACACGGGCTACCCGAACCGGGGCGGCGCGAGGCGGACGCCGGCGGCGCGCGCGGCCTGGGCCACCGCGGTCACGAGGTTCATGTCGTCCGACGCGTCGGCGACGGCGTGTGCTTCGGCGATCCACGGCTCGGCGTCGGCGACGCGGGCGCAGGCGAGGAGCGCGAGCACCTCCTCCCGGGCGTCGCCCGCGGCGCGGGCGCGCTCGCGGATCACCCGAGCGAGCGCGAGGGCCTCGTCGGGGCGGCCCTCGCCGGCGAGCGAGAGGACGCGTGACACATCCGATGTGTCACCCGTGTGTCGCCGTTCCGCCGTCCGCATCGCCGCCACGCTCGCGAGGATCGACGCGTGGAGCTGGCGCAGCGCGGTCACGGCGTCGGGGTCGCCGGCCGCCTTCGCGAGCCGCACGGCCTCCGCGGCGGCGCGCTCGGCCTCCTCCACGCGCGCGAGCGCGCGCAGGGCCTGGGCGCGGTAGGAGGCGGACCGCGCGGCGAGGGCGGGATCCGCCGACACGAAGCCGTCGAGCGCGCGCAACGCGCCCTCCGCGTCGCGACGACGCAGGGCCTCGAACGCCTCGACCAGCGCGCCTTCCACGGGAGGCGCCTAACCGAGCACCGAGAGGGCGACGCGGGCGGCCTCCTCCTCGATGGCCGCGGGCAGGGCGACCTCGCCGGGCTCGGGCGTGTGGGCGGCGAGCCACTCCAGCGCGAGCCCCAGCACCGCGAAGTGCAGGAGCACGGGCTCCTGCGAGCCGCTGTTGAGCACGATGTTCAGCGGGTTGCCGTCGGCCAGCACGACCAGCGTGCGCCCGTCGATGCGGTAGCGGACGACGCGCGGCGAGACCTGGTCGATGGCGACGGACTCGCGGCGGAGGCCGCCGATGTCGATCTCGTCGTCGCTGTGGCCCGCGTTGATGAGCACCACGCCGTCGCGCGTGCGGCGGAGCGTGGAGAGCGGCAGCGCGTGGCGCCGGCCGGTGGCGGTCACGATGACCTGCGCGCGGCGGACCATGTCGGGCTCGGGCGGCGTCACGAAGCCGTCGTAGTGGGCGATGAGGCGGCGTACGGGGTCGGTCTCGACGACCTCCACGCAGGCGCCGCCCGCGCGCGCGTAGGCCGCGACGCCGGCGCCGACGGGCCCGTAGCCCACGACGCTGACGCGGTGCCCGGCGAGGTGCATGCCCGTGCAGGTGGTGAACGCCTGCCAGAGCCCCTCGCCCACGCCGTGGCGGTTCTCGATCGCCGGCTTGAGCCGCCCGTCGTTGATGTTCAGCACGGGGAACGGGAGCGGGCCGGCCTCGCGGAGGCGCGTGACGCCGCTGCGCGTGATCTCCACCATGGCGCGGGGGCCCTCGCCGCGGGCGATCGCGGCCCGGCCGACGGCGAACCCCACGTCGCCCACGAGCTCGGCGCCCGCGTCGAGGATGGCGGCCACGCCGTCCTCGATGCCGCCGCCGGAGTGGACCTCGACGCCGAGGTCCCGGAGGTAGGCGACGACGCCGGGGTCGGTGGTCGCCGCGTTGCACGCGCTCACGACGAAGCGGCCGCCGCCCAGCACGAGCTCCTGCACGAGCGCGGCGGTCAGCGTCGTGAGGTGGACGTGCAGGCCCACCGTCTTCCCCTCCCACGGGCGCGTCGCCGCCCAGCGGTTCCCCAGCTGGGGCAGGATCGGGAAGAAGGTGCTGATCCGGGACAGCTCTGCGGAGACGCGTACGGAGTCGGGCATACGGAACCGGGTGGCGCGCGGCCCCGATAACTCGCACCGCCACGGACGGGGTGTTACGCGCCCGGCCGCTTCGAGGTGTAACGATGTCCGAGAACTACAAGGTCGCCGATCTCTCGCTCGCCGAGGCCGGCCGCATGAAGATCGAGTGGGCCGAGGCCCGCATGCCGGTGCTCATGGCGCTCCGCGAGAAGTACGCGAAGGAGCAGCCGCTGAAGGGCCAGCGCATCGCCGGCTGTCTCCACGTCACGAAGGAGACCGCCGTCCTCATCCGCACGCTCAAGGCGGCGGGCGCGGACATCTCGTGGTCGGGCTGCAACCCGCTCTCCACCAACGACGAGGTCGCGGCGGCGCTCGCGGCCGAGGGCGTCAGCATCTACGCGTGGCACGGGCTCAACCGCGACGAGTACTACTGGTGCATCGACCGCACCCTCGACTTCAAGCCCACGCTCACGCTCGACGACGGCGCCGACCTCATCACCCGCGTCCACACCACGCACCAGCACCTCGCCCCCGGCGTGGTCGGCGGCACCGAGGAGACGACCACGGGCGTCCACCGGCTGCGCGCGATGGCCGCGGCGGGCAAGCTCATGTACCCGGTGCTCGCCATCAACGACGCCGAGACGAAGTGGGACTTCGACAACGTCTACGGCACCGGCCAGTCCTCGCTCGACGGCATCCTGCGCGCGACGAGCGTGCTGCTCGCCGGCAAGAACTTCGTGGTCGCGGGCTACGGCCACTGCGGCAAGGGCGTCGCCGCCCGCGCGAAGGGCATGGGCGCCCACGTGGCCGCCACCGAGATCAAGCCCACGCAGGCGCTCAAGGCGATCCTCGAGGGCGTGGCCGTCATGAAGATGGACCAGGCCGCGGCCTGGGGCGACATCTTCATCACCGCCACGGGCGTGAAGGACATCATCGTCGGCCGGCACTTCGACGTGATGCGCGACGGCGCCATCATCTGCAACACCGGCCACTACGACTGCGAGCTCAACCTCGGGGACCTCGAGGCGCGCGCGAAGTCCAAGCGCACCATCCGCGACAACTGCGAGGAGTACATCCTCAAGGACGGGCGCCGGATCTACGTGCTCGGCCAGGGCCGCCTCGTGAACCTCGCCTGCGCCGAGGGCCACCCGAGCGAGGTCATGGACATGAGCTTCGCGAACCAGTTCCTCGGCATGATCCGCATGGCGAAGGAAGGTCGCGACATGAAGGCCGGCGTCTACGACATCCCCGAGGCCCAGGACCAGGAGCTCGCCGAGACGAAGCTCCGCACGATGGGCATCGAGATCGACAAGCTCACCGACGAGCAGATCGCGTACGCGAACAACTACCTCGAGGGGACCTAGCCCTCTCCGCGAGGCAGGAAGGGGCGGCCTCGGCCGCCCCTTCGTCGTCTTCGGCGGCGTTTAGTCTTCCGTATGGTCCGTGGCACGGCGGCGATCCTGACGGCGGCCACCGCGGTCGTCGCGCAGCCGGCCCCACGATTCGAGGCGCCGACCACCGCCGTCGAGGCGCCCGCCTCGCCCGCGCCCGCGCGGGTGGACACCGGCTACCTGCCCGCTTCGCCCGCCCCGAGCCCGGCACCCGCGCCGGCGCCGTGGGCGGCCCCGCCCCTCCCGGGCACCACGCCCACGTTCGTGCCCCCGCCCCTGCCCGACACCGGCGAGGACACCGGCGAGGACACCGGCGAGGACACCGGCGAGGACA
>JBMOQZ010000043.1:0-33666 GCA_049322475.1 Myxococcota bacterium
CACCCGGGCGGACGTCCACCCCGGCGCCGTCGAGGCCTGCGACGGCGCCGACTCCGACTGCGACGGCCGCGTCGACGAGGACGGCCAGACCCTCTGGTACGGCGACGGCGACGGCGACGGCTACGGCGACGACGCCACCGCCACCCTCGACTGCTCCGCCGAGGGCCGCGTGTCCGCCGGCGGCGACTGCGACGACGGCGACGCCGCCGTGCACCCCGGCGCCAGCGACGTCTGCGGCAGCGGCCTCGACGAGGACTGCGACGGCGCCACCGACGAGGAAGGCCTGCTGCTCTGGTACGACGACGCCGACGGCGACGGCTACGGCGACGACGGGTCCGGCGCGCTCGCCTGCACCGGCGACGTGACGACGGCCGGCGACTGCGACGACGCCGACGTCGAGGTCAACCCCGCGGGCACCGAGGTCTGCGACGGCGAGGACGACGACTGCGACGGCACCGCCGACGACGGCCTCTCCACCACCTGGTACATCGACTACGACGGCGACGGCTGGGGCGCCGACACCGTCTACACCGCCGCGAACTGCCGCCAGCCCTCCGGCTACGTGGCCGAGACCGGCGACTGCGACGACACCCGCGCCGCCAGCAACCCCGACGCCACCGAGTACTGCAACGGCGAGGACGACGACTGCGACGGCGAGGTCGACGAGGACGCCGCCGCCGACGCCTCGACCTGGTACGCGGACGGCGACGGCGACGGCTACGGCGACCCCGTCGTGAGCGACGTCGAGTGCGAGCAGCCCTCCGGCTACGTCGAGGACGACACCGACTGCGACGACGGCGAGGCCAGCGTGTGGCCGGACGCGACCGAGCGCTACGACGGCCTCGACAACGACTGCGACGGCACGGTGGACGACAACACCTGGATCGGCACCGGCGCCGACGGCGCGCTGACCGTCACGGGGACCACGACCCTCGACGACGCATGGGCCGTCTCCGCCATCTCGGGCACCACGATCACGCTGACGGATCGCCCGACCACGCTCGCCGCCGGCGACGAGGTGCTGGTGATCAACCTTCACGGCAGCGACGACGCCCACGCCGCGGCCGGCACCTACGAGTTCGCCTACGTCGCCGCCGTCTCGGGCACCGACGTCACGCTCGAGGACGCGCTCGTGTTGGTCTACGGCGAGCTCGACAACACCGATCTCTCCGGCCAGGCCGTCCAACTGGTGCGGGTCGCCCAGTACACCGACGTCACCGTCGCGAGCGGCGGCATCCTCACCGCCCCGGCGTGGGACGGCGCGACCGGCGGCGTGCTCGCGTTCCGCGCCACCGGCACGGTCTCCGTCGCGAGCGGCGGCGCCGTCGCCGTCGACGAGCTGGGCTACTGGGCCGGCGAGACCGGCAGCTACTACAACTGGGACGCCTACCAGGGCGAGAGCTACGCGGGCGAGGGCGACGGCGACCACGCCGCCTACAACGAGTCCACCGGCGAGTGGGCCAACAACTACGGCGGCGGCGGCGCGCACATCACCGGCGGCGGCGGCAACCACGGCGGCGGCGCGACCGCGGGCGACTCCTGGACGGGCGGCAGCGCCACGCCCCCCGAGGCCGGCGACACCTACGGCGAGCCCGACCTCTCCGTGCTCTTCTTCGGGTCGGGCGGCGGCGGCGTGTGGCGCGGGTCGAGCGACCCCGGGCCCGGCGGCGACGGCGGCGGCATCCTGTTCGTGGCGGCGAGCGCGATCGAGGCCGACGGCGGCGCCGCGCTGACCGCGATCGGCGGCACCACCACCCACTGGGCGACCGGCAGCTGGACCTACGGCGCGGGCGGCGGCGCGGGCGGCTCGATCTGGCTCGTCGCGGACACGCTCACGCTCGCCGCGGACGCGGTGGACGCCGGCGGCGGGTACGGCGAGTCGACGCACATCCGCGCGGGCGGCGACGGCGGCTACGGCCGCGTGCGCGTCGACTGCAACGCGGTCAACGGCGAGACGTGCGGCACCACCGCCGCCAGCGACGCGCTCGCGACGGCCAGCTGGCCCTCGCCGGGGTACGAGTCGACGCCGTGATCCTCCTGCTCGTCGCCTGCAGCGCCTCCGTCCGCCTCGGCGACGTGGTGTGCGAGCGGCAGTTCGAGTGCCTGACCGAGTCGGCGCGCCGGATCATGCCGTACGAGACCGAGGCCGAGTGCCGCACGTGGACCCAGGAGACCTGGGAATACGACGCCTGCTGGCTCGAGACCGACCTGCTCGACGCCTGCGTGGACGCCTGGCGCGAGCTCTCGTGCGAGGACGTGGCCCTCGGGACGTCGCCCGAGGCCTGCGACGGCCTGTGCGAGTGAGCGGGGTGTAATCGACCGATCGGGGGCGGGGCCCGTAGCCTCGCCCGCATGCTCCTCGTCCCGCTCGCGCTCGCCGGCCCCGGGGTGCCGGGCGAGGAGGCGCCGCCCGACGGGATCGACGCGCCCGCGCCCGCCGCGTGCGCCGAGGTGGAGGCGCTCCTGCGCGAGGCCCGGCGCCGGACGGGGCTCGCCGATCGCGTCGACGCGGCGATCTCGCCGGCGTGCCGCGCCGAGGTGGACCGCGGCGCGTGGACGTCGCTCGTGCCGCTCGTCCGCGGGCGCGTGCTCTACGACCGCGACGGCTACCCGACCGTCACCCAGCGCCCGACCGACGGGCAGGTGCGGGCGCTGTGCCGCCTCCGCCCCCGCGACGGGATCGCCGAGATGCGCGCGGTGGTGGAGGAGCGTCCCGACGGCGGGCTCGACGCGGACCTCTGCGTCGCGGGGCTCGCCGCGCGGCTGGACGACGCCGCGTTCGCCGAGGCGGTGTCGCGCTGGATGCGGGTCACGCGCGAGCTCGGCGACATCGGCCCGTGGACGTTCTGGGGCGCCGAGCGGGTGGCCGCCGTGGCGCCCCGGATGTCGGCGGACGAGCGCGAGCGCTTCGCCCCGATGCTCGCCGAGGCCGACGCCCGGGAGGCCACGAACCGCGACGCGCTACGCGCCGCGTTGTGCGCCGGCGCCGAGGCGCGCGGCCCCCGCCTGCAGGCCGCCTGCGACGCCCACGCCGCCGACGAGGAGGCCGTGCGGACCGGCCGCCGCGACCGCACGAACGCCGTGGTGCGCGTGGCGGCGAAGTGCCTCGGGGCCGTGGGGTGGTGGTGTTACGCGCTGCACGCCGCCGGGCCCGCCGGCACCGTGCCGCGGCGCGGGCGGACGCTGCGCGCGGAGGTCACCGCGGCCTCCGCGTTCGTCGCGACGGTCATCCCGGCGTTCTTCTGGCTGCTTTGGCAGCTCGGCCCGCCGGAGGGGATGCTCCTGCCGATCAGCGGGATCGTGCTCGCCGGCGCGGCGGGGCTGGGGGCGTTCCTGCTCGCGGCGTCGGCGGCGGGGATCTCGTTGATGGCGTCGCGCTCGCCGGTCGCCGTGCTCGTGCTGGCGACGCTCGCGTCGCTCGCCGTGCTCGCGATGGACTGGGTGCCGCTCCCGAGCCCGACGTGACGCCGCCGCCCTGCGAGGAGCTCGCGGCGCTGCTCGAGGTCAAGGGCGCGGCGCTCTGGTACGAGGCCAACAACGCGCTCGTGCGCGAGTACGCGACGGTGGAGTGCCGGGCGGAGGTGGCCGCGGGCCGCTGGCCCGAGCTGCCGGCGTGGCTGGATGCGCTCGCCGGCGGGGGCTCGCCGCTGCCCACCCACGGCCGCGACCACCGCCCGCGCCTCGCCGACTACGCGTGGTGTGTCCTCGCGCCGCCCGGCGCCTCGGCGGGGACCCTCGACCGCGCCGAGCGCCTCGGCGGCAACGAGACCGGCCAGCGCTGCCTCGCCGCGCTCGTGGAGGCGGGCGACGAGGCCGCGCTCGCCGCGTTTTCGGCCGAGCTGGTGCGTGTCGAGGAGGAGGACGCGGAGGGCGTCGTCGCGGACGCGATGCGCGAGGGCGAGGCGGTCGTCGGGGGGCTCGCGTACGTGACGCCGGCGAGCCGCGCGCGCTTCGGGCGGTTCGTCGCGCTCGCGACGGAGCACCGGCTCCGGTGGGAGCGCCGGCTCCGCGCGGAATTGTGCGGCGAGGGCGGCCCGCCCGAGTGCGAGGCGCGGCCGTCGTGGGGCCGCCGGCTCGCGGAGTGGACGAGCGGCCCGATGGGCAAGGTCCTGTTCGGGGTGGCGCTCGCGCTCCTCGTGTTCGCGGTGCGCTTCGCCGAGAGCGGCTTCACCTTGCGGATGCCACACATCCCGATGCCCACCCAAACGTCGGAGGACACACCGGGCCGCGCGGAGCCGGCCGGGCCCGTCACCGTCGGCCTGTCCGCGGGCCTCGGGGCGTTCCTCCTCGTGTACCCGGTGGAGCGATGGCTGGGCGCGGGGATCGTGGACGTGCCCTGGCCGGAGTGGCCCGCCGCGACGGCGGCGGCCGCCCCGAAGATGGCGCTGGTGTGGGCCTGCGCGGCGGTCGGCGGGGGGCTGGCGGGCGCGCTGGCGGCGAAGCTGGGGACCCGGGGGCTCGCCGGCGTGGCGGGGGTGGCGCTCGTGACCGCGCTGGCGGCGGTGTACGGGGGTTAGAAGCGCCCCTGGGCCTGCACCTGCGCGTGGTAGCCCAGCGCGGTGGTGTCGGGGTCGGTCTGCGTCAGCAGGGTGACACCCTGGCTGACCCCGAGGCCGAAGTTGGGTGACACGTCGAGGAGCGCGCCGCCGCCGATGCGCAGGCCGAGGTCGGCGTGGGAGCCGAACACGACGAGCTGGGTGGTGCTGAACGGCTTGGTGGGGCGCGAGGTGTTGCCGTAGTAGCGCGCGCCCACGGCGAGCTGCGGCGTGTAGGAGCCCGCCGCCGGCCCGATGGGCGAGACGGCGACGATCACCTCGGGCTCGAGCGCGCCGCCGACGTTGAGCCCCAGCGCGACCTCCGTGTAGGGACCGATACGGAAGCCCCCGTCTCCCTCCCCGATGGCCACGGCGGCCTCGAAGCCCGCGGAGGCGCGTGTCACCCACTGACCCCTGTGGGGGTGGGCCGGGTCGAGCTCGCGCGTCACGGAGGCGACCTCCGCCTTCGGCACGGCGACCTCGCTCTGGTCGGCGAGGCGGATGCGGTAGACGTCGCCCTTCTCCACGAGCTTGCCGCGCCACCGCGAGCCGTCGCGCGTGGTGAGGACGTCCTGGTAGCGGAGCTGCGCGCGCTTCGAGAGCTGGTTGCCACGCGGCGCCGCCTGCGCCGGGGGCGCCGCGAGCGCGACGGCGAGGAGCAGAGCGGAGAGGCGGACAAGCGACATGGCGACACCCGTACGCACCTGTGCGTAACACAGGATGAATGCCTCGCTCACTCCCGAAACCTCGCGGGCACGCCATCCCGCGCGGGGCGAAGTGGCCCGTGGAAGCACGCGTTGCGCACCTGTGCGTAACGCAGGATGAATGCCTATTCAGTCGCCCGGGCCCGGCATTTTGGATAGGTGGGGCGGCGCTTGGAGCAGGCTCCGATGGGTGCTCGCCGGATTTTCTGTGTTCTTCCCGCGGAAAGGGCCAGCCTCTCTCCGCGCGTGGAGGCGTGCGGGGCCGTGCCGGTCGTGGACCTCACCGCGGGCTCGGGCAAGGTGCCGCGCGGCGCGTGGGTGCGCGTGCGGAGCACCGCGGACGCCCCGAAGGGCGACGGCGGCATCCTCGCGGCGGACGGGCCGGCCGTCCCCGGGCGCGAGTGCTGGCGCGAGGCCACCGAGGCCGTCCCCGTGCCCGAGGGCTACGCGGGCCTCGTGCTCCGCGGCCTCGGGAGCGCAGGCCGCGCCGGCGATCTCGACGTGCGCGCGCTCGCCGCGAAGGTCGCCGGCCGCGTCCTGCTCGACTGGCCCCACCCGCCCGACGAGGCGGCGCCCCCGGTCGAGGGCCTCGTGCTCGCCGACGTGCTCTTCGCCTGCGTCGATCCGCCCGCCCGCCTCGCGGCGCGGCTCGAGCGGATCGGGACCGGCGACCTCCGTCGCGTGAAGGGGCAGAACTTCGTCTCGTCGCCGGGGTCGCCCGCGGCGCGGCGCATCGCCGGCGGCGAGGCCGTCGAGACCGTTGCCGGCGGCTGGTTCGGGGGCGACGACGCGTTCGAGCACGCGTGGCCGGGCGGCGCGGGGCTCCTGCACGCCGTGGCGCTGCGTCGCAAGCACGGGGGGCTCGAGGGGGTGATCCGCGCGTACGCGCACGTGCCCGCCCTCGTGACGGCGCCGCCGTCGCCGCCGCCGGCGCCCGTCGAGGTCGAGGAGGTCGTGCAGTTCGACCTCAACGAGCCGGTCGCGATCGTCGGCATGGGCTGCCGACTCCCCGGCGGCGCCGCCACGCCCGAGAAGCTGTGGGAGCTCCTCACGAGCGGCTTCGACGCGATCGTCGAGGTGCCGATCTCGCGCTGGGACCCGGCGCTGTTCTGGGACGCGGATCGCTCGGTGCCCGACAAGACCTACGCGAAGATCGGCGGCTTCGTGACCGACTTCGCGTTCAACCCGCGGCGGTTCCGCATCCCGCCGTCGGTCGCGCGCGTGGTCGACCCGATCCAGCAGATGGCGCTCGAGGCCGCGGCCGACGCGCTCGAGGACGCCGGCCTCGGCGCGAACCGCGAGTGGGACCGCGAGCGCGCGGCCGTCATCCTCGGCAACTCGATGGGCGGCGAGATCGGCGACGACTACACGCTGCGCGTCATGTTCCCGGCGCTGCGGAAGGCGCTCAACGAGGTGCCCGGCTTCGCGGCGCTGCCCGACATCAAGCGGGCCCAGATCCTCGTCACGTACGAGGAGCTGGTGAAGCACAACCTGCCGCCGATCACCGAGGACTCGATGCCCGGCGAGCTCTCGAACGTGGTGGCGGGCCGCATCGCCAACGCGCTCAACCTCGGCGGCCCGAACTACACGACGGACGCGGCGTGCGCGGGCTCGATGGCGGCCGTCCAGGCGGCGGTGAAGGGCCTGCAGGACGGCGACTTCGACGTGGCGATCACCGGCGGCGCCGACCGCTCGATGGGCGTCGCGACCTACACCAAGTTCTGCAAGATCGGCGCGCTGTCGCCCGACGGGTCGCGCCCCTTCGACGCCGACGCGAACGGCTTCGTCATGGGCGAGGGCGTCGGCATCCTCGTGCTGAAGCGGCTCTCGGACGCCGAGCGCGACGACGACCGCGTGTACGCGGTCATCCGCTCGGTCGGCGCGTCGAGCGACGGCAAGGGCAAGGGCATCACCGCGCCCAACCCCGAGGGCCAGAAGCGCGCGCTCGTGCGCGCCTACGAGAGCGCGGGGATCGACCCCGTCGACGTCGACCTGTTCGAGTGCCACGGCACCTCCACGGTCGTCGGCGACAAGGTCGAGGTCGAGGCGCTCACCGACATCGTCGGGCGCGGGCGCCGCGGGGACCGGGGCCCGGCGCGCATCGGGTCGATCAAGTCGAACATCGGGCACCTGAAGTCGGCCGCGGGCGCCGCGGCCGCGATCAAGTCGGCGCTGGCCATCCACAAGCAGGTGCTCCCCCCGCAGATCAACTACCGGAAGCCGCGGAAGGACATCGACCTCGGCGGCGTGCCGCTGAAGGTGCAGACCGAGGCGGAGGCGTGGACGACCGACCGGCTCCGGCGCGCGGGGATCAGCGCGTTCGGGTTCGGCGGGACCAACTTCCACATGGTGCTGGAGGAGTATCGGAAGGGGCAGTACGTTCGGAGAGCCCCTCACCCCCAACCCCTCTCCCCGCAGGCGGGGAGAGGGGAGCAGAGCGTCGCGGCGCCGAGCACGCAGGCTTCCGAAGAGAAGCCCCTCTCCCCCGCGGGGGGAGAGGGTGGCCGGAGGCCGGGTGAGGGGTCTCCTCCTCTCGCGGCCATCGTCCCGCCCCGCCCCGTCTCCGCCGGCTCCGTCGAGGTGCCGGAGGGCCTGTGGGCGCTGTCGGCGGACTCGCCCGAGGAGCTGATCGCGAAGTGCCGGGCGCTGCGCAACGGGCGGCCCACGCCGTACGAGCCCGACGCGCCCCTGCGCGTGGCGGCGTGCGCCGTCGACGACGCCGAGCGCGACGCGCAGATCGAGAAGGTCATCGCCGCGCTGCAGAAGGGGAAGGGCTTCGATCTGCTCCGCCAGCGCGGGATCAACGTCGAGGACGTGCCCTGCGACGGGCAGCTCGCGTTCCTGTTCACGGGCCAGGGCTCCCAGTACATCGACATGGGGCTCGACCTCGCGGAGAAGTACCCGATCGTCGCGGAGACCTTCCGCGAGGCCGACCGGGTGATGACGCCGCTGCTCGGCCGCCCGCTCACCGACTTCGTGCGGCGCGACCCGTCGCTGCCCGAGGAGGACCAGTTCGAGCGCCTGCGCGCCACCGAGATCTCGCAGCCGGCCACGCTCATGGTCGACGTCGCGATCCTGCGGCTGCTCGCCGCGTGGGGCGTGTACCCCGACATGGTCGCGGGCCACTCCCTCGGCGAGTACGGCGCGGCCGTCGCCGCGGGGATGCTCTCGTTCCAGGACGCGCTCCTCGCCGTGAGCGCGCGCGGGCGCGAGATGGCGTCGGTCAAGCTCGACGACTTCGGGAAGATGGCCGGCATCGCGACGAACGTGGAGACCGTCTCCGAGGTGCTCGCGGAGATCCCCGGCTACGTCGTCGCCGCCAACAAGAACTGCCCCACTCAGACGGTCATCGCCGGCGAGACCGAGGCGGTCGAGGCCGCCATCGAGGCGTTCAAGAGCCGCGGCATCACGGTGTACCCGCTGCCCGTCTCCCACGCGTTCCACAGCCGCATCGTGGCCCCCGCCAGCGAGCCGCTCAAGCGCGTGCTCGAGAAGCTCGACCTGAAGGAGCCGCGGCGGCGCATCAGCACGAACGTCGACAGCCGCTGGTACCCGACCGGCCCCGGCGCCCGCGAGAAGATCATCGACATCATGGCGAAGCAGGTGGCGTCGCCGGTCGAGTGGATCTCGCAGATCGAGCGCATGTACGGCGAGGGCGCCCGCATCTTCGTGGAGTGCGGCCCCAAGCGCGCGCTCGCGGGGTTCGTCGTCAGCATCCTCAAGCACCGGCCCCACCGGTCCTACTACACGAACCAGCCCAAGCGCGGCGGCGTCGCGTCGTTCCTCGACGCGCTCGCGGGTCTCTTCGCGCTCGGGTTCCCCGTCGTCGCGCGGCCGGGTCGCGAGGCGGACCTGTTCGGAACCCCGGGCCCCCGGCGGTCCACCAGCCCGAAGCTCGGGGCTCGCCAGCAGTCCCGCGCCGGCGACGACCACGGCACGCCGGCGGTCGAGGTGGAGATCCTCAAGATCGTGGCCGCGAAGACGGGCTACCCGGTCGACGCGCTCGATCTCGACTTCGACCTCGAGGCCGACCTCGGCATCGACACGGTCAAGCTCGCGGACGTCGTCGCGACCGTGCGCGACCGCTTCAGGCTCGAGCACGACCCGTCGTTCCGGATGGGCGAGTACCGCACGCTGCGGGCGCTCATCGACTACGCGGGCCGGCGCATCGGCGCGACGCGCCCCGCGGCGGTGCCCGAGCGGCGCGCGGCCCAGGCCGAGGAGGCCCCGGGCCTGCCCGCCGACGTGGCGGCCAGCTTCCTCGCGCAGATCGCGACGAAGGACATCGGGAGCCTCGACGCGCGGGCCTTCGCGGAGGCGATGTTGCCCGCGCTGCAGGGGTTTTTGCAGGCGAGCTGGCAGGCGTTCGCGGCGGCGAGGCCGCCGGTCGTCCTCGACACCCCTCACCCCCAGCCCCTCTCCCCGCGAGCGGGGAGAGGGGAGCCGAGTGGGCCGATGCCGTCCTCGGTCGTGGCGTCCACGGTCCTCGCGGCGCCGATGAGCATCGTGTGCTCGGGCGCGTCGCTCGGGTTGCCGGGCGGGGACGAGGTGTTCGCGGCGGACAACGTGCGGCGGATGCTCGCCGGCGAGAACCGGATCGCCCCGGTGCCCGCGGATCGGCAGGACCAGCAGCTCCAGAAGGGCGTGCTGCGCCTCGTGAAGAACCCCCGGACGGGCCAGGGCGAGTTCGTGCGCGTGGAAGAGCGCGACGGGGTCATCCGGCTCGCCGGCCAGAAGGCGAAGTTCGACCTCGTCGGCGACTACGGGATCGACCCGGCGCTCGCGCGGTCGCTCGACGTCACGACCCAGCTGGCGTTCGCCGCGGGGCTCGAGGCGCTGCGGGACGCGGGCATCCCGCTCGTGCGCACCTTCCGGGCCACGTCCACGGGCAAGTCCGTCGCGACCGGTTGGGCGCTCCCCGCCGAGATGCGCGACGGCACGGGCATCGTCTTCGCCAGCGCGTTCCCGGGCTACGACCAGCTCGTCCGGAAGCTGAAGGCGGGCGGCGACGACGGCGAGGGCAACTTCGACCGGCGCTTCCTGTTCCAGATCCTCGCGATGGGCCACTCCCAGTTCGCGCAGCTCGTGGGGGCGCGCGGCCCGAACACGCAGGTGAACGCGGCGTGCGCGAGCACCACCCAGGCCGTGTCCATCGCCGAGGACTGGATCCGGTGCGGCCGGTGCGAGCGCGTGATCGTGCTCGGCGCCGACGACGTGACGAACGAGCAGCTCATGGAGTGGATCGGCTCCGGCTTCCTCGCCGCGGGCGCGGCGACGACCGAGGCCGACGTCACGAAGGCGGCGCTCCCGTTCGACCGGCGACGCCACGGGATGATCCTCGGCATGGGCGCCGTCGCGCTCGTGATCGAGAAGGAGGAGGCGGTCCGCGGGCGCGGCATGACGCCGATCGCGAAGCTCCTCGGCACGCGGATCTCCAACTCGGCGTTCCACGGGACCCGGCTGGACGCCGATCACATCTCGCGCGAGGTCTCCGCGTTCGCCGACGGCGTGGTGCGCGCCGCGGGCGTCGACAAGGCGCGGTTCGCCGAGCAGTGCGTCTTCCTCTCCCACGAGACGTACACGCCGGCGCGCGGCGGCTCGGCCGCGGCCGAGATGGCGAGCCTCCCCGCGGCCTTCGGGCCCGCGGCGAAGAAGATCGTCATCGCCAACACGAAGGGCTTCACCGGCCACCCGATGGGCGCCGGCATCGAGGACACCGTCGCGGTCAAGGCGCTGCAGTACCAGGAGGTGCCGCCCATCGCGAACCTCGAGGAGCCCGACCCCGACCTCGGCGAGCTCACGCTGTCGAAGGGCGGCCACTACGACGTGAGGTACGCGCTGCGGCTCGCGGCCGGCTTCGGGTCCCAGCTCGCCCTGTCCGCGTGGGAGAAGCAGGCCCACGGCGACACACGCGTGACACATCCCGAAGTGTATCAGTCGTGGCTCGCCGCGATGGGCTCGGGCAAGCTCGTGGTGGAGAACCGGCAGCTGAGGTGGGTGGTGGACGAGGCCGCGGTCGCCGGGACCCCTCACCCCCAGCCCCTCTCCCCGCAAGCGGGGAGAGGGGAGCAGAGTGCCGCGGGGAGAGGGGAGCAGAGTGCCGCGGGGAGAGGGGAGCAGAGTGCCGCGGGGAGAGGGGAGCAGAGTGCCGCGGGGAGAGGGGAGGAGGCGCGTGAGACGACGCAACACGTGTCGACACGTGAGACGTCTCAACACGTGTCGCGCGAGGACGTGCTGAAGACGCTCATCGCCGTGGTGGCGCAGAAGACGGGGTACGACCCCTCCGAGGTCGACCCCAGCTACGAGCTCGAGGCCGATCTGGGGATCGACACCGTGAAGCAGGCGGAGATCTTCGGCGAGGTCCGGGCGAAGTACGGGCTCGCGCGCGACGACTCGTTCCGGCTGGCCGACTACCCCACGATCGAGAAGCTCGCGGGGTGGATGGCGGAGAAGGCGGCCGAAGGGGCCGGACCGGACGCCGGGGCCGACGCCCCTCACCCGGCCTCCGGCCACCCTCTCCCCGCGAGCGGGGAGAGGGGCAACCCTTCGGAGAAGCCCGAGCCGCTGCGGGTGCAGGTCGCGGCCGAGGCGCCGAAGGCGGCGGCGGCGCCGTCGCGGGACGAGGTGCTGCAGACGCTGCTCGCCGTGGTGGCGCAGAAGACCGGCTACGAGGTCGCCGAGCTGGACCCGTCGTTCGAGCTGGAGGCCGACCTCGGGATCGACACGGTCAAGCAGGCGGAGATCTTCGGCGAGGTCCGGACGAAGTTCGGGCTCGCGCGCGACGACTCGTTCCGGCTGGCCGACTACCCCACGATCGAGAAGCTCGCGGGGTGGATGGCGGAGAAGGTGGCCGAGGGGGCGCCGGCGGCGCCGGCCGTGGAGCCGCCCGCCGAGGAGGACACGACCGATCTGCCGTCCGACGTGCGACGCGCGGCCGAGCCGCCGGAGCCCCACCGGCTCTCGCGGGTGGAGGGGACGGACGCGTTCCTCGTGGAGCCGACGGACGAGGCGCCGCTCACCGCGCCGCCGCCGCCCGTGCGCCTCGACCTGCAGCGCGCCTCCCCGAAGCCCGGATCCCGGCTGCCGGCGTCGTTCCGCATCCGCCGGCCCGTGTGGGTCGAGCGGAGCCCGGGGGCCCACGGCTCCGTGAAGGGGCGCGTGGTGTGGGTGCTCGGCGACGGGCCCCTCGCCGACGCGCTGCGCGGCGCGATCAAGGCCGCGGGCGCCACCCCCGACGGTCACCCCGACGCGGTCATCGACGTCGGGTTGCCCGTGCTCGAGGCGTTCGCCCAGGCGCGCGCGCTCGACGCGAACCCGCCCGCGCAGTGGATCTGCGTGGTCCAGCCGGCGATGGACATGCGGGGCGCGCGCGACGCGGGCGCCCGCGCGGGCCTCGCCAAGGCGCTGGGTCGCGAGTGGGCCTTCTGCCACGGCCGCGTGGTCGACCTCTCCGTCGACCTCGAGCCCGAGGAGGCCGCCGCCGCGCTGCTCCAGGAGCTGTCCGAGAACGACCGGGCCCAGGAGATCTTCCTCGGCACGGGCTGGCGCGAGGTCGCCGTGCTCGCCAACGAGCCCTTCCCGCCCCCCGGGAAGCTGCTCGGCAGCCCGGTCGTCCTGCTCACCGGCGGCACGCGCGGCATCACCGCCCGCGTCGCGATGCACTTCGCCTCGCAGGGGCCGTGTACGCTCGTGCTCGTGGGCCGGACGGCGCCGGGCGCGGCGCCGCTCGACGAGGACAAGGAGAAGAAGGCCGCGAAGAAGCGGCTCGAGGCCGCGGGCGAGCGCGCCACGCCGAAGAAGATCGAGGACCAGCTCAAGCCGCTCCGCACCGCCGAGGAGGTCCGCAAGACCGTCGAGGCGCTGGAGGACGAGGGCGCGACCGTCGAGGTCCACGCGCTCGACCTCGCGGACGACGCCGCGGTGCGCAGGCTCGTCGCCGACGTGGTCGCGAAGCACGGCCGCATCGACGTCGCCGTGCACGGCGCGGGCGTGGAGGAGTCGCGCCTGCTCGCCGACAAGGACGAGGCCGCGTTCCGGCGCGTCTACGCCGGCAAGGCCGAGGGCGGGCTCGCGCTCGCCGAGGCGCTGCCGGCCGAGACCGTGCTCGTGTCGATGGGCAGCATCGCCGGCCGCCTCGGGAACCCCGGCCAGACCGACTACACCGCGGCGAACGAGGCGATGGCGCGCACCTGCCTGCGGCGCCCCAACTCGCTCCACATCTGCTGGACCGCGTGGGCCGACGTCGGCATGGCGGTACGCGGCGGCATGGAGTCCCTGCTCACCGGGCGCGGCGTCGAGCTCTTGCCGGCCGACGCGGGCGCCGAGCTCGTCGGCGACCTCGTCGCCAACGGGGTCACCGGCGAGATCGTGGTCGCCGGCAAGCTCGGCGACTTCACGCTCCCGCCGCTGCACCCGCTGCTCGACACCGTCGAGCTCGACGGCGACGCCGCGATCGGGCGGCGCACGATCTCGCTCGAGTCCGACCCGTGGATGGCGGACCACGCGATCGACGGCGTGCCGGTGCTGCCGGGCGTCATGGGCATCGAGCTCATGGTCGCGACGGCGCTCGCGGCCAGCCCGCTCGGGCACTACCGCGGCTGCGAGGACGTCGCCTTCGAGGCGCCGCTCAAGCTCCACCGCGACGAGCCCGTGGTGATCGAGGTCCGCGCCGAGCCCGAAGCGGACGGCGCCGTGCGGTGCAAGCTCTCGTCCACACGGCGGGCGCGCACGGGCCGCGAGATCCGCACGGACCACTTCTCCGCCCGCGTCCAGCTCGAGGAGATGCCGCTGCTGCCGGCGCTCAGGTCCGGCTACTTCCCCGAGGAGCGCATCAGCCGTCGCGACATCTACAAGCGCTTCTTCCACGGCCAGAGCTTCCAGGTCCTGCGCAGCGCCGAGGCCGTCGCCGTGCAGGGGCTGCTCGCCGAGGCGACCGTGGAGCACGCGCCCATCGCCGAGGGGCTGCTCACCGACCCGCTGGTGCTCGAGGCGGCGTTCCAGGCCGCCGGCCTGCACCGCATGGCGCTGGAGGGTCAGCTCGCGCTGCCGGCCAGCATCGACGCGGTGGAGCACGAGCAGGCCGCGGCCGAGGGCGAGACGCTCCAGGTCATGGTCCAGCGGCGCGACGACGCCTACGACATCGACGTCGACGGGCAGAACGGGCGCATCCTTCGCGTGCGCGGGTTCCGCATGGTCGTGAAGGGGCCGCTGCCCCCGGGCGACCGCATCCCCGAGCCCGAGGGCGGCTGGCCGTCGGCCACGCTCGCGACCTCGTCGGAGGCGAAGGTGGAGCTGCCGCCGGCCGAGGCGCGGGACATGACCGCGCGCGGGACGGAGCGCCGCCAGCGCGATCGGCTCGCCGGCCAGCTCGCGGCGCGCCGCGCCGTGGCTGCGCTGGTGGGGCACGACGACTTCCGCGTGGCCCGCCGCGACACGGGCGAGCCGTACGTCGACGGGGTCGACGGGATCGCCGTGAGCATCAGCCACCAGGACGGCGAGGCCGTCGCCTTCGCGGTCCGTGGGGCGCGCGCGGGGATCGACGTCGAGACGCCGAGCGAGCGATCGGCGGCGTTCGCCGAGGACTGGTTTCGCCCCGAGGAGCGCCGGCTCGACCTCACCGCCGCGTGGGCGGTGAAGGAGGCCGTGCTCAAGGCGCTCGGCCTCGGGATGAAGCTCTCGCCCCGGGACGTGCTCGTGCGCTCGACCGAGCGCGGCGAGGTGCGCGTGCGGCTCTTCGGCGACGCCGCGCGACGCCACGCCGAGCTCGGGGGCGGTCGCCTGCGCGTCCGCATCGGAGAGATCGGCGGGCGAGTTGTGGCGACGGCCGTCCTGGCCGCATGATCCGCGCATGCAGGTGATCGCGCAGCGCGAAGACGGCGTTCGCGTCCTCCGCCTCGAAGGTCCGAAGGACGCCGAGGAGTGGAGGGCCGCGTTCGTCGGCGCGTACCAGGCGATCTGGAGCGAGCCGCCCTACAACGAGCGCTTCTTCCCGGACGAGGCCGAGGGCGTGTTGCGGAAGGCGGTGAACACGCCCGACAACATCACGCTGCTCGCCGTGCGCGACCCGGGCGTCGTCGTCGGCTTCGGCCTCGCGTTCCCCGTCACCGCCAAGTCCGACGTCACGCGCGAGATCCGCGGGCTCCTCCCGGTGGAGGACACCTACTACTTCGCCGAGCTCGGCGTGCTGGAGAGCTGGCGCGCCCGCGGCCTCGGCAAGCAGCTCGTGGACCTGCGCATCCAGCTGCTCGACCGCCAGCGCTTCCGCTACGTGCTCCTGCGCACGAGCGCCGTGCGCAACGCCAGCTACGAGATGTACCGGAAGATGGGCTTCGAGGACACGGGGGTGTACATGGAAGTTCCCTCCCGTCGCATCGACGGCACCACGCGGACAGACCGGCGGTTGTTCCTTTCGCTGGTGGTGTGAAACCCTGTTGACGTGACCGAGCTCGAGGGCGCCCAGGGAAGCTACCGTCTGGAGGACGACCCCATCGGCGTCGGCGGCCAGGCCGAGGTGTGGGGCGGCACCCGCGCGGACGGCGCGAAGGTGGCGGTGAAGGTGGCGCATCCGGTGCCGTCGGCGCGGCGCGCCCTCGAGTCGGAGACCCAGCTCCTCCTGCAGCTCGCGACGCTCGGGTGCGCGGTGCCGTGCTGGGACACGGGCGAGGTCGACGGGCGGCCGGCGCTGGTCATGCCGCGCGCGGTCTCCGACGTCGACGCGCTCGTGCGGGCGCGGATCGCGGGGGCGATGGGCGCCGGGCTGCTCGAGGTGCTCGCGGTCGTGTCGGAGCTCTGCCGCAAGCTCGCGCTCCTGCACGCCGCCGGCCCCGCGGGCGGGAGCCTCGTCCACCGCGACGTGAAGCCCGAGAACGTGCTGGTGTCGCCGGAGGGCGGGCTCTGGCTCTGCGACTTCGGCGGCTCGCTGAAGGTGGAGGAGCTTCGGCCCGTGCGCCTCGGGCTGTTCGGCTCGCCGCTCTGGGCGCCGTTCGACCAGATGCTGCCGGGCCTGCCGGAGCCCAACCCGACGTGGGACACGTACGCGGCGTGCGTGATGCTCTTCTGGTGGCTCACGGGGGGCCGCCCCGAGTACCAGGAGGACCCGTCGCCCATGCTGACGGCGCGCGGGCGCGAGGCCTGGGACGCGCTGCGGGCGATGGCCGCGGCGGAGTCGGCGGTGGACCGGCTCGAGGCGATGAAGCGGCTCCTGCAGGCGCAGGAGGGGGCGAGCGCGGCGGACCTCGTCGACGTGCGCGGGCACGCCGCCATCCAGGAGGGCGACCGGGCGGCGATCGCCGCCGGCGTCGCCCGGCTCGCCGATCCCCTCCGCTTCGGCCAGAACGCGCTGGACCACGCCGCGCGCGACCTCGCCGACGTGATGGCGCGCGGCCTGTCGCCGTTGTCCCACCCCTCGCCGCCCAACCGCTACTGGCGCGCCTCCGAGCTCGCCGACGAGATCGACGCGGTCGCCGAGCGCCTCCGGGGGGCCGAGGCCGCGTTGCGCGGGGTGGCGCGGAACCAGTCGCTCGAGCGGCGCGTCCGGTCGCTGGAGGCCAACCGGCGGCCCGCGTGGGTGTTGCCGGCCGTGCTCGGCGGCGGCGCGCTCGTCGCCGGCGCGGGCGTGCTCGCCGTGGTGATCGCCGCCACGCGCGCCCCCCCGGGGCCCGCGGAGCCGTCGGACACCGTGGCCGTCGCCGCCGCGACCTTCCCGCTCGGCGACACCTTCGGCGACGGCGACGACGACGAGCGCCCCGTGAAGGACGTGCCGATCGCGGCCTACCGCATCGGCCGCACCGAGGTCACGAACGCGCAGTGGCGCGCGTGCGTGGAGGCCGGCGTGTGCCCCGCGCTGGCGCAGGAGGGGCCGGACTACGTGGGCCTCGATCGCGACGGCCAGCCCGTGGTGGGCGCCACCTGGAGCGAGGCGGGGACCTACTGCGCGTGGGCCGGCGGGCGCCTGCCGTCCGAGGCCGAGTGGGAGATGGCGGCGACGTGGTCGCCCGAGGCGAAGACCGCCGCGGACAAGCGCCGCTGGCCGTGGGGGAGCGACGGCCCCACCTGCGAGCTGGCCAACTTCGGCACGTGCGAGCGCGGGGTCACGATGCTGGCGGGGTCGCTGCCGAAGGGGGCGAGCGCGTACGGCGCGCTCGACATGGTGGGCAACGCCTGGGAGTGGACGGCGGGCAGCTACCGGGTGGTGCGCCGCAACGGGTTCCGCCGCGTGGAGGTCGAGGAGAAGGTGCTGCGCGGGGGCGCCTACAACTCGAAGGTGGCGTACGTGCGGCCCACGTTCCGGCGCCACGACGACCCGGGGACGCGGTCGCCGTTGTACTCGTTCCGGTGTGTGTTCTCGGGCTGACTAGCGCCAGTCGTAGCGGGGGACGTCCACGGGCTCGCCGAGGACCTCGGGGAGGCGGTCCATCCAGCCGTAGTCGACGAGGAGCTGCCAGTCGAAGATGACGAACCCGCGCGTGCCGGCGTCGCGCGCGGCCTCGATGCAGGCGACCTCCTCCTCCCAGGTGAAGTCCTCGGCGTTGATGCCCGCGTAGACGTGGCGACCGCTGGAGTTGGCGACGTGGTCGGCGATCAGCGTGGCGAAGTCGAGGTAGTCGCCCGGCGTGTCGGTGACGGGCCAGTAGACCATCGGGATGTTGGCGTCGAGCACGCCCTCCGCCACGAACGCGCGGCTGTCCTGGTAGTAGTCGTTCCGCCCCTCGGAGGTGCCCCAGCCCCACTGGTCCTCGTAGATGCCCCACACCGCGGCGGTGACGGGGACGTCGCTCACCGCGTAGACGCCGCGCACCGCCTCGACGACCTGCAGGCGCTGCCAGTCCTCCCAGCTGGTGGAGCCGTCGTAGAGGGCCTCGCTGACGGCGTCGTGGGAGTACTGCGCGCCGGGGTAACGCACGAGGTCGAGGTGGACGCCGTCGACGTCGTAGTGGTCGACCACGTCGGCCGCCACGTCGGCGAGCCGCTGGCGGACCTCGGGGTTGCCGGGGCTCATCCAGACGTAGCTGGAGTTGAGCGCCATCGGCGTGCCGTCCTCGTCGGCGACGAGCCAGTCCGGGTGCTCGAGGTAGGCGTGGCGAGGCGAGGACTCGGCGGGCGGCGTGGTGCCGGTCCAGAGCGGGAAGGCGTTGAGGTAGGCGTGGACCTCGAGGCCGTGGGCGTGCCCGCGGGTGACGGCCTCCTGCAGCGGGTCCCAGCCCGGATCGTCGCCGAGGGTGCCGGACAACGCCTTCGCCCAGGGCTCCCAGGCGGAGTCGTAGTAGGCGTCGGCGTTGCCGCGGACCTGGAAGAACACCGTGTTGAAGCCCGCCGCGGCGCTCACCGCCATGATCTCCTCGACGTCGTCGACCGAGCCGTAGGTCCAGCGGTCGACCCACACGCCGCGGAGCTCGCCCGTGTCCGGGACCGTGGGGGTGTCGGTGTCGGTGTCGGTGTCGGTGTCCGCGTCGGTGTCGGCGTCCGTCTCGCCCGGCTTCGAGCGCACGAGCGAGCCGGGATCTTCTTCGACACAGGCCGTCAGCAACGTGGCGAGCATGGGGGGGTAGAGTATCGCGCGATGCCGACCTTCGTGGCTGAGGAGGCGCCCGCGGTCGCGAGGCTGGCCGAGCGTGCCTGGGCCGCGGCGACCGAGTGCGCGGGGTGGGAGGCCCACGCGTACCGTCGGGTGGTGATCTCGTTCGGCGACGTGAAGGGCGGTTTCCACGGGCGCGCGCACACCGCCGGGCGCACGACGCGCTTCTGGAAAGACCACGAGGGGCGGGTCGTGCGCGAGGAGGTCGTGGACCCGGGCGGCCTGTTCCTCATCGAGCTGGAGGACCCGTCGCCGCGGACGGTCGCGCACGAGGTGGCGCACGCCTGGGTCCACGGCGGCCCGCCCGCGCTCGTCGAGGGCGCGACGGACCTGCTCGCGGACTGCGTCGCGGAGCGCGACCCCGCGCGTTTCCCGGCCTCGGCGCGCCCGGGCGACCTCGCCGGGCTCGTGGACCTTCGCGCCTGGGGGAACGAGACGGAGGCCCTCGGCGGTCGCGTCGCCGGCTACGCGGCCGCGCAGCGTCTGTTCCGCCTGACGGCGCGGCTGGCGCCCCGGGAGCACCTGTGGCGTTCGGAGTGGACGTGGGATGCGTACTTCGAGCTCCTCTCGCACCGCGGAGAGCGGGGGGCGATGCTCCGCGCGGCGATCGAGGGTGGGGTGGAGACGCAGCGGGCCGCCCTCGCGGACCTCGACCGCGACGGGCGGCTCGGCATGGAGGAGGCGTGGGGGGACGTGGCCCCGACGCCCGCCGTGACGAAGGAGGTTCGCCCGGGCATGACGCCGCTCCCGCCCGACGGCACGCCCGTCTGCGCGGGCGTCGCGGCGGGCTTCGCGGGGGCCCGCGTGCGCGTGGCGGCGGTCGGCGAAGCCGGCGTCCCCGCGCGGGCGACGCTCTACGCGGGGCTGTCGCGGGTCGAGGTGCCCGAGCGTGGCGACGTCTCCGTCCCCCCCGGCGCGTCGGTGCTCGTGGGTGGTGCCGCGTGGGCGAGGGTGGAGGGCGCCGGGCTCGTGCCCGACCCTCGCTGCGTGGACGGGGACGCGTGGACAGTCGTCGGCGACGCCCAGGCCGAGGCCGACGTGGAGCCCTTCGCGGAGGCGCTCGCCGGCGTGCTCGCCGCCTCCGAGTCCCTGCTCGGGCCCGCGGAGGCGCGCCTCGTCGCCCACCTCGGCCCGGCCGGCGCGAGCTGGGTGTGGTCCGAGGAGGTTTCCCGCGAGCGCGTCGCGCGTGCCCGCGCGCACGGCGACTACGCCTTCCTCGCCGCGCTCGTGGAGGCCGGGCGTCGCGCCGAGCGCTCGCTCGCGGGGGCGGATCCTGCGCTGGTGGAGGCGCTGGCCCGGGCGATCGCCCGCGCGCCTGAGGGAGAGCCCTGGCTCGGAGGCGACGAGGCGGACATCGAGGGCTGGTCCGAACAGGCCGTGGCCTGCGGGTGGAGGGCGCTCCTCGAGGGGACGACCTGCCCTCGCTGACTCGCTCAGCCTTCTCCCCCCACAATCGAGACAAACGGGGCGATTTTGTCTCGATTCGTAGGGGAGAGGGGAGAGTGGGTCCGGAGGGGGGACGGGGTCTTTGTGGGGGTCGGCGCCGCTCGTGGGGGTCGGACTCGGAGGCGCTCGTGGGGGCGGAGGTGTCCGTAGGGGCGTGGCTGTCCGTGGGGACGGAGCTGTCCGAGGGGTCGGAGGTGTCCGTTGGGGGCGGAGCTGTCCGTGGGGGCGGAGGGGTTCGTGGGGCGGGCGTCCCGCCCGCCCAGGGCTACGTTCGGGACCGTGCTCCTCCTCCCCGCCTGCGCCGATCCATCGCCGCCGCGCCCGGACATCGTGCTGGTGAGCCTCGACACCACGCGCGCGGACTTCGTCACCCCCGAGGTCTCGCCCCGGGTCACCTCCCTCGCCGCCAAGGGGACGCGCTTCTCCTGGGCGCTCGCCCACGCGCCCACCACCCTGTCCTCGCACGCCACGGTGTGGACGGGCCTCGACCCCCACGGCACCCGCGTGGTGCGCAACGGCACGCCGCTCGAGCGAGGCGTGGACACGCTCCCCGCGCGCCTGCAGGACGCCGGGTACGACACCGTCGCGGTGATCGGGGCGAGCGTGCTGGAGCGCTCGCAGGGCCTCGCCCGCGGGTTCCGCGTGTACGACGAGCGGCTCGGCGTGGACCGCACGCGTCGCGACGAGGCCCGCGCGCGCGAGGTCACCGACCGCGCGCTCGAGCGCGCGAAGGGCCGGGACCCCGACCGGCCCCTCTTCCTCTTCGTGCACTACTTCGACGCGCACGGCCCCTACGACGCGCCCGCGCCCTGGACCCGCGTGGGGGGCGACCCCGCCTACGCGGGCCCCGTCGACGGCTCGCAGGCGTCGGTCCAGGCGCTCGCCGAGGCGATCCGCGCGCGTACGGCCGACCCCGCCGACCTGACCGAGCTCCGCGCGCGCTACCGGGGCGAGGTCGCCTACGTCGACGCCGAGGTGGGACGCCTCCTCGACGGGCTCGCCCTGAAGGACCCCGTCGTGGTGGTGTTCGGCGACCACGGCGAGATGCTCGGCGAGGACCCCCACCGCCCCATCGGGCACGGGCCCGACGTCGACCTGCCCGCCTCGCACGTGCCGCTCGTGTTCAGCGGGCCGGGGGTGCCGGTCGCGACGGTCGACGGCGTGGTGGGGCTCCGCGACGTCGGCGCCACCGTGCTGGGGCTCGCGGGGCTCGCCCCCACGCTCGGCGACGGGAGAGACCTCGCGACGCTCTGGCGCGGCGAGCCGGACCCCCGCACGGTGATGCTCGAGGCGACGCAGCCCGTCGACGTCGAGCTCGCCGACGCGTGGCCGAACCTCGAGAAGGAGCGGGGGATCGCCCGCGACGGGCACCTCCTCGTGCGCGCGCCCTGGCTGGGGCAGAGCCCGGCGCTCTACGCGCTCGCCCCGGGGCAGCCGCTCGTCGTGGACCGCGCGCGCCTCGACGCCCTCGTGGCCGACCTCGCCGCGTGGGACGCCGCCGCGGGGGCGCACCGCTCCACGCGCGTGGACGCGGACATCGCGGAGAAGCTGAAGGCGCTCGGCTACCGCGACTAACGGAAGCGGAGCATCTCCAGCGACGCCAGCGCGTTCGGCGGCCCGACGACCTGCATGAGCGCGGCGGCCACGCAGTCCTCGAGGTCGAAGGCCGGCTGGTCGGCCGACACCCGGATGCGCGTGGGCTGGCCGCGCCCGTCGAACTTCATCAGCACCTTCGCGGCCACGGGCTTGGGGCTCGTGTCGAAGCAGCCGGCGAGGTGCCCGCCGTAGTCCTTGGCGGCCTTCCTGAGGTCTCCCGAGAGGCGCGCGGCGGCGCCCGTGTCGCCGGGGAGCTTCAGGGGCTCGGGGCGCCCGATGCCGTACTGCGGCGTGGGCGCCGCGCGGCTGGCGACGACCTCGCGCTTGCCCTCGCGGTCCTTCCAGTGGAGCACGGTGCGGTCGCCGAGGGTCCAGCTCTTCGCGAGCCCGTAGGCGAGCATGCCGTCCTCGCCCGGGCCGAGCACCACGCCGGTCCAGTCGGGGTCCTTGTACCCGACGAGCATGCCGGCATCGACGGGCTTCTCGGAGACGAGCCACGCGTCCACCAGCACGCCGTGGGCGTAGCGGAGGAACCGGCGCTCGCCCGGGGGCGCCTTCAGCTCCATGTCGTCGGGCTTGTCCTTCTTGCTCGCGCCGATGAAGGCGCTGTCGGGGAGGACGAAGTCCTTCGGGCGGGGGACGGCGTCGAACGGGACGTCGTTGGTGCCCCACGCGTAGCCCTCGACGCCGAGGGCGCCGATCCACGGGGGGGTGCCCTCCTCCTGGGCGAGGGCGCAAAGAGCGAGCAGGAACACGGGTTCACCAGGGGATGACGGGCCGGTAACCCGCTTCCCAGAGCGCGACGGCGCCGATCACCGCCACGATCCCACCCAGCAGGGCGAGCACGACGGCCACGGCGAACGCGATCCGGATCCACGAGAGGGGCGCCTTGCCGACGAGCTTGCCGGTCTGGCCGTTGACGACGACGCGGAAGACCTTCTCCCCGCGGCGATAGGCGCCGATCCAGACGGGCAGGAGCAGCGGCCCGCCCTCCAGCCCCTCGTAGATCGCCGCCGTCCGCAGCCGCGTGGGGGACAGCTCCCGGGTGAGCGCCGCCGCGTGCATCGCGAGGAGGCCCTCCATCGCGGCCTTCCGGGCGGCGGTGCGGGTGAGGCTGCCGACCTCGTGGGGTGCTTCGGCCTCGCCGACGGGCCGGAGGGCGTCGGGCTCGAAGGGGCTGATGCCCTCGAGCTCCTTTCGTGAGAGCGTCGCGGATGCCGGGATGAGGACCCCCTCCGCGGACATGCGCGCGCGGCCCGCGACCGGGCGCTTGTCGGACTTGGTGGAGGTGTCGCGGACGAGGGCGTTCCAGTGCGTCTCGACCGTGCCCTGCCACGACCACGCGGGCAGGAGCAGCGCGTGCAGCTTCAGCCGCGCGTGGCGGAGGTCGCCCGGGTACCAGATCGACCGGCTCGCGAACGCGCGGAAGGCCGCGCGCGCGCCGTCCTCGTCGACTCGGAAGGGGAGGAAGCCCGCCGGCGGCTCGACCTCCTCCGGCAGCGGCACCTCGACGAGCTGGGCGGTGCCGCAGAACAGGCACCGCGGCTCGGGCGCGCCGGCCCCGAAGGCGACGGCGCCGCCGCAGGCCTCGCACTGGAGGGCGACGAGCTCGCTCATCGGCTCACCGCCTCGACGATCAGCGCGAGGAGCGCCATCGCGGCCACCGCGGCGAGCAGGAGCGCGACGAGGCACCCGACCTTGACCGGCGAGGTCGGGACCTTGCCGACGGTCTCGCCCGTCTGGCCGTTGACGAGCAGGCGGAAGACCTTGCCGCCGTGCCCGTACGTAGCGATCCACACGGGGAGGAGGGCGAGATCGACGCGCTCGATGGCGAGCCGCGTGGTGTTGTGGACGTCGGCGACCTCGTCGCCGGCGAGGAAACCGCCGCGGATGGCCGCGTTCTCGCGCTCGGCGACCTCGCGGGCGACGATGCGCTGGGCCTCGTCGTGGTCGACGCTGGGGCGCTCGGCGATCCAGCCGGCCGTGAGCGGCGGCGAAAAAGGCAGCGCCTTTCCCATGTCGAAGGGCTCGAGCGCGTTGGCCTCCGCCTCCGGGAGGCCGCGCGAGCCGCTCACGAGCTGGCGCGTGTAGGTGGCGGCGTGGGAGCCGGAGAGGGGGAACCACTCGGTCTCCCGCACGCGACGGACCCGCTTCCCCGTGTAGACGGTGCGCCACCAGTGGACGCCGACGCGCGCGTCGAATTCGCTCGCGGCGATCCCGTCGAACACGTAGAACGGCACCAGCACGCCGTGCAGCTTCTCGGGGCGCGCGCCGCGGCGGACGGCCTCCGGGGCGAGCCAGCGACCCTGGAGATACCCGCGGAGGCGCCGCCCGGCGCGGTCGCGATCGACGACGAAGGGCACGACGTGGTCGACGGTCTCGCCGGCGCCCTCCGCGTCGACGAGGGGGGACTCGCAGAAGGCGCACACGGCCGCGATCTGCTCGGGCGGCAGGTCCACGGTCGCTCCGCAGCTGGGGCACTGGCGCGCGCGGCTCATCCGCGCGCGATGCTATCAGCGCTCGAATTCGATCGGCAGCAGCGTGACGACCGGGACCGGGTCGCCGTCGAGCTCGTAGGGCTCGAAGCGCCACAGGAGCGCGGTCCGGCGGCCCTCCAGGACGAAGCGCGGGTCGCAGACGTACGCGTCGGCACGCAGCGGGTTGCCCGTCTCGTCGATCCACACGCGCATCGTGCAGGTGGTGCGGTCGACGTCCTTGACGGCGCGCGGCCACCGCGCGTCTTCGCGATCGAGGACCTCGAGCTCGCCGAGCTCGACCTGGTAGGCCTCCATCGGCGGGTCCTCCTCCGCGTTGGCCGGGACGAAGTTCGGCGTCTCGACGCGTCCCGGGCGGGCATCGGGGAGGTCGCGGCTCGTGGTGGGCGCCGGGAGCGGCGGGCCCGCGTCCACGGGGCCCCGCCGAGGCGGCTCGGCGGCGAGCCCGACGGAAAGGACGGCGACGGTCAGCAACATGGGTGCACCCCCCCGGAAAGGTGCGCACCGCGACGCGAGCCGCTCACTCCTCGCCGGCGGCCTTCTCCTCTTCCTCGAACTGCTTCCGGCGGCTCGACCAGCGACCGCCCGCGTCGTCGGCGGGGGGCACCGGGAACTCGCCGTCGTGCGTCGGGTCCCAGTCCATGCGCAGCTCGTAGAGGGCGCGGTCCCAGCGGGCGAGCATCGGCGGGATGGCGAACGGCACCGGGAACGCGTCTGCGGCGCGCGCGGTGAGGTCGAGGATGCCGTCGGACTCGAGGGGGTCGCGCGTGTAGATCGCGAGCACCGGGCCGTGCTTGTCGAGGTGGAGCAGCACGACCGCGCGGGCGTGCTCGAGCACCTCGGGGATGGCGGCGGGGTTGTAGTGGCGGGCGGGGCGGTCGTCGGGATCGCTCCAGCCGACGAGCTGGAAGAGCGCGTCGACGAGCCTCGGGGAGAGCGGGAGGCCGCCGACCACGAAGCCGTCGGCCCTCGGGGCGGCGAGCCCGTCGCGCTCGCCCTCGATCCACACGTCGATCTCGGCGCCGCGGACGGGGGCGATCCAGCGGACGGCGGGCTCGCTGCGGAGCCCCCCGGCGATGGGGCGCGTCCAGTCCTCCTCGAGCAGCATCCCGGGCGGGAGCGCGCGGGGGTCGCCCGCCTCGCGGAAGCCGAGCACCGGCGCGCCGGGGAAGAGCGCGTCGAGCAGGGCGCCGGCGCTCACGCCGCTGTACTTGTACCCGCGCTTCGCGTCGCGCGCGCTGTCGTCGGAGAACACGGCGCCGCTGACGACGGTGCGGTACACGCGCGCCGGCGGGACGTCCGGCAGGGCCTCCACCCAGCGCTCGCGCCCGCGGCAGAGCCGGCCGGGATCGCGGGTGTCGAGGACGTCGTTGCTGTAGCCGAAGGCGCGGACCATGGGCGGGCGGGTAACGCGGAGGGCGGGGAGGGCAACCGTCAGAACTGCCGCACGAGCGACAACCGCCCGTCGTACAGCCGCCGGATGTCGTCGATGCCGTACCGCAGCATGACCATGCGGTCGAAGCCCATGCCGAACGCGAAGCCCTGCCACTCGTCGGGATCGAGCCCGCAGGCGCGGAAGACCTCGGGGTGCACGAGCCCGCCGGGGATGAGCTCGATCCAGCCGGAGTGCTTGCAGACGCCGCAGCCCCTGCCCTCGCAGAAGACGCACTGGACGTCGAGGTCCATGCCGGGCTCGACGAAGGGGTAGAACGCCGGGCGGAAGCGGGTCTCGAGCTTGCGGCCCATCACCCGCGCCACGAGCGTCTCGAGCGTGTGCTTGAGGTGCGCCACGGTGACGTGGCGGTCGACCAGGAGGCCCTCGACCTGGTTGAAGCTCGCGTGGTGGGTCGCGTCGATGGTCTCGTTCCGGAAGACGCGGCCGGGCGCGATGATGCGCAGGGGCGGCTTCTTCGCCATGAGCGTGCGGATCTGCACCGAGGAGGTGTGCGTGCGCGGGATCTCGCGGCGGTCGGTGTAGAAGGTGTCCCACACGTCGCGCGCGGGGTGGTCCTTCGGGATGTTGAGCGCGTCGAAGTTGTGGAACTCGTCCTCGATCTCGGGGCCGCTCGCCACCTCGAAGCCGAGCCCCTGGAAGTGGTCGACCACCTCCTCGAGCAGGAGCGTGATCGGGTGCAGCCGCCCGACGCGGTGGGCGTCGCGGGCGGGCGCCGTCACGTCGATCCAGCCGGCGTCGAGCGCGCGGCGCTCGGCCTCGGCCTCGAGCGCGGCCTTGCGGGCCTCGATGCGGGCGGCCGCGGCGTCCTTCAGCGCGTTGATCTCGGCGCCGCGCGCGCGCCGCTCCTCCGGGGGCAGCGCGCCGAGCGTCTTGAGCTGGGCGGTGATCTCGCCGCTCTTGCCGAGCAGGCGGACGCGCACGTCCTCCAGCGCGGCGAGGTCGGCGGCGGCGTCGATCGCGTCGAGGAGGCTCATCCCTTCGCGAGCTCCCGGTCGATGATGGCCTTGAAGCGCTCGAACGGCTGCGCGCCGGACAACATGACGCCGTTGACGAAGAACGCGGGCGTGCCGGTGACGCCGATCTTGGCGCCGTCCTCCATGTCCTTCTCCACCTCCGCGCGCATCGCGGGGTCCTGCCGGCAGGCCTGCCAGTCGCTCATGTTGAGCTTCGCCTCCTGCGCCACGCGCTCGAGATCGGGCTCCTCCAGCGCGCGCTGGTTCGACATGAGGCGGTCGTGCACCTCCCAGTACTTGCCCTGCTTCGCCGCGCAGTTGGCGGCGACGGCGGCGGGGATGGCGCGGTCGTGGAAGCCGAGCGGGAAGTCGCGGAACACGAACCTCACCTTGCCGGGGTAGGCCGCCTTGATCTGGTCGAGGCTCTCGCGCGCCTTGCCGCAGTAGGGGCACTGGAACTCGGCGAACTGGATGATCGTGACGGGCGCGTCGGCGGGGCCCTCGAAGGGGTCGTCGTCCGCGGACACCGGGAAACGCGGCAGCTCGGGGTACGGGAGCTGCGTGACGACGCCGTACTTCTTCTTCAGCTCGTCGACGTAGACGACGTAGCGCTCGCCCGCCTTGCGCTGGCGGATGGCCTTCTCGACGTCGGGCCGCACCTGCTCGAGCGGCGCGCCGCGGAGCTTGCGCGCGTTGGCGTTGTAGAGCTCCTGCACCTCGGCTTCGGTGGGGGCGCCGGCCTTGTCCTCCACCTCGGCCCGGAGCAGCGCCTCGACGTCCATGCCGCGCGCCTTCGCCTCGGCGTCCACGAGCGCGGCGGCGACACGCTCCTCGAGGGCCTGCGCCTCGGTGTCGAAGCGGTTGGTCAGGTACTCGGCCTCGAGCTGGACGAGCTGCACGTCGATGTCCTTCTTCAGGTCGGCGTAGGTGAGCTTGCCGCCCTCCCAGCTCGCGACGACCGCCTCGGCCTCGTTGGCCGTCGGCGGCGCGGTGGCGGCGACCGGCGGCGGGCCCGCGGCGACCGGCGCGGCGGAGGTGGTGGCGCCGTTCCCGCCGCACGCGACGAGGACGAGCAGAGACCAGACGTACATGGGGTGTCTCTCGGGAAGCCGCATGCCTAACCCGAGCGGCTTTGCGCGGGCCCGGCTGGTGACTTCTCCTCACGTTCCCTATGCTGGTCGGGTGAGCGACTCCATGCCCGCCGCCGTCGGCCCGTTCCGAGTGGTTCGCCCGCTCGCGACGGGCGGGATGGCCACGGTGTACGAGGTGGTCGATCCCGAGACGGGTCGCAGCTACGCCGCGAAGGTGATGTCCGAGGCGACGGGCTCCGCCACGCGCTTCGGCCGCGAGTACCGCGCGCTCACGCGCCTCGATCACCCCAACGTGGTTCGGGTGTTCCGCTACGGCGTCACCGAGGAGGGCGCGCCGTACCTCGTGATGGAGCTCCTCCTCGGCGTGCCCGCGCAGGTGCGCGTGAAGTCCGTCGGGCGGCCGGGCGACCCCGTCCGCACCACCGAGGCCCTGCGCATCGCGATGAACGTGGCCCGCGCGCTCGACTACCTCCACGCGCGCGGCATCATCCACCGCGACCTGAAGTCGTCGAACGTGATGGTGCTCGGCGACGGCGTCGTGAAGGTGCTGGACTTCGGCACCGCGCGGCTGCTCGGCGCGAAGGAGGCCCTCACCGAGCCGGGCGAGTTCGTCGGCACGTTCCACTACGCCAGCCCCGAGCAGCTCACGGGGGCCCCGGTCGGATCGCGCGCGGACCTCTACGCGCTCGGGGTGCTGCTGTACCGGATGCTCTGCGGGAAGCGGCCGTTCGAGGCGGAGCACCCCCACACCCTGGCGCGCATGCACCTCGAGGACCCGCCGGTGCCGCCGCGCAAGGCCGTGCCGGCCATCCCGGAGTCCGTGTCCGCGATCGTCCTCCACCTGCTCGAGAAGCACCCGGACGACCGGCCGCCCAGCGCGGCCGCGGTCGTGGAGATGCTGCAGGCGCACGCGGGCAGCGACGAGCCGCGCATGATGGGGCCGCCCTCGCTGCGCGCGTTCGCGCGGCAGGCCCAGACGAAGGCCGCCCATCAGGTGCTCGACCGCCCCATGCCCGGCGGCGCCCTCTTCTTCTCGGGCATCGAGGGGAGCGGGCGCGGGCGCTTGGTCGACCTCGCGCTGGAGGAGGCCGCTCAGCGTGGCCACCGCGTGCTCCCCGTCGCGTTCACCGGCCTCCGGCGCCCGATCGCCGACCTCGCGGAGCGGCTGCTGCACAGCTTCGTCGAGTTCGAGGACAACCGGGCCGCCGACGCCGCGCAGCGGCTCATGCGCCAGAGCCGGCCCGATCCCGAGGCGCTCGCGACCGCGCTCGCCGCCCGGGCCCACGCCGACGGGATCCCCGTGGTGATCGGGGCCCACGACGTCGACCGCGGGCCGCGCGTGGACGTCGAATGCCTCTTCGCCGCGATGGAGTCGCTCTACCTGCAGGCCGCGCCGGTCCTGCTGTTCGGCACCTGGAACGAAGGGCCGGTCCCGAAGAGCTGGCCGACGGCGCGCACGGTGGCGGTCCCCCCGCTGACGACGTCGGAGGTGGCGGTGCTGGCGAGCGCGTGGCTCGGCGTGTCGGCGGTGTCGCCCGACCTCGTGCGGCGGCTGCTCAACGCGAGCGGCGGCATGCCCGGCCCGCTGGAGGCGCTCGTGCGCGCGCTCCCGAGGCAGGGTCCCGAGGGGCCGCTGGTCTTGCCCGAGGCCGTGCGCGACGCGATGACGCTCAAGCTCGAGTCGCTTCCGCCGCTCCAGCGACGGGCCGCCGAGACGGTCGCGCTGGCCGAGGGGGACCTCGCGCTCGACCAGATCGCCTACGCGATCGACGAGCCCGAGGACGTCGCCCGCGCCGCGCTCGACGCGCTCGTCGCCGAACGGACGCTCGTGCACCAGGAGGGCCGCTGGACGTTCCGGGTCGGCCTCGCCGGCGACCTCGTGCGCGAGCGCACGCGCCCCACGCGTCGCCACCTGCTCTGTCGCCGGCTCGCCCAGACGGTCCTCGGCACGCCCTCGAGCTCCCGCATCGCCGAGGTGATGCTCGCCGTCGGGCTCGTGGAGCAGGCGGCCGCCTGCGCGGTGGCGTGGGCGCAGCCCCTCGTGAAGGCGGGCCTGCACCGGGAGGCGCTGCCCCTGCTCGAGCGCGTCGCGGTCGCGCGCGGGGGCAGCCACGACTCGCCGCTCTGGCGGCTCTTCGCGGAGTGCCTCGCCGAGGTGCGGCCCGGCGCGCCGGTGGCCGACCACGCGGTGAAGCGGGCGCGCGACCTCGCGTCCCACGGCGCGGAGGTGGGGGAGGCGGAGCTCGCGGCGGCGCGGCTCGCCCGGTCCCGCGGCGACACGCTCGGCGAGCGCGAGACGCTCGAGCGCGCGGTCGAGCGGCTGGTGCGGGCGGGGGCGCGGGAGCGCGCCACGATCGCGCTGGAGCGGCTCTCCCGCGTGTGCGCGCTGATGGGCGACCTCGGCGTCGCCCGCATGCACGCGCGCGACGCGATGATGCGGGCCGACGGGATCGAGGCGGTGCGCGCGGGCGTCGCGCTCGCGCTGGCCGAGACCGAGCTCGGCGATCTCCGATCCGCGGAGAAGACCATCGCCGACATCGTGCGCGGCGAGGCGGAAGCGGGGATCCCGTGGATGCTCGGGTGCGCGGCGCTCGCCGGCGTGCTCCGGCTGCAGGGGCGCTTCACGGAGGCGCGGACGCAGGTGGAGGGGGTGCTCGCCCTCGCGCGCACGCAGGCCCCGGTCGCCCTGTACGCGTCGATGTTGCTCTCGTGCGCGCAGGTCGACCTCGACCTCTACCGGATCGGGCAGGCGCGCGAGCGGCTCGCGGTGGCGATGGACGCGCTGCGCGGCGGCGTCCCCGGGCCGCTGGAGGCGACGATCGCGCTCCTCCGCGCGCGGCTCAAGATGTTCGCCGGCGACGACGACGCCGCGCTCGCCGAGCTGGATCCCGCCATCGACCGCGCCACCGTGCGCCACTTCCGGCTGCACGCCGCCCGGCTCCGGGCCTGGCGGGCGATCGTGTTGTGTCGCGGGCCCCGCGGGGCCGAGGGGGTGCTCGAGCTCGACGAGGCCCGCATCGAGCTCGGCGACATGGGCGCGATGCCCGACCTCGCCGCGATCGCCGGCGCCCGCGCGGAGCAGGTGGACGGCGCGATGGAGGCGGACGGGCTCTTCGCGGAGACGACGGACTGGATGGAGATGCAGCCCGCGCGCGTGGCCCGGCTCGAGTACCTGCTCGCGGCGGCGCGGCGCGGGGACCGCGTCGGCGACCCCGCCGGCGCCGAGGCCGCGCGGGTGAAGGCGGCGGCGCTGTTCGGCCAGATCCGCCGGCTGCTGTCGGCCGAGGACGACCAGGCCATGATGGTCCACCCGTGGCGGCAGGCGTTGGGGGCGCACGGTTAGGCACGGGGCGTGAAGCCCATCACGGACCCCGCCGTCCTCGACGGCTACCTGACCGACGCCAGCAACACCCGCGGCGCCGCCGAGATGCTGTTCCGCCCGCGCTCGACGGAGGAGGTGGCCGAGGTGGTCGCCTGGTGCCAGGCGCGGGCGATCCCGCTGACCGTGACGGCGCGGCGGACCTCGACGACGGGCGCGCCCGTGCCGCAGGGCGGCGCGTTGTTGTCCACCGAGCTGCTCGCCGGCGTCCACGCGCTGGACGACGTGGACGGCGGCGTGCTCCTCGGGGCGTACCAGGCGGAGGTGGAGCGGAGGGGCCGCTTCTTCCCGCCCGACCCCACCTCGCGCCACGAGTGCTCCGTCGGCGGCGCCGTCGCCTGCAACGCGTCGGGCGCGCGCACGTTCAAGTACGGGCCGACGCGCCCGTGGGTGGAGGCCGCGGAGATCGTGCTGCCGACCGGCGAGGCGCGGTGGGTGGACCGCGCGACGCCGGTACCCTGGCCGGTCCCGAGGTGGGAGGAGCCCGCCGTGAAGACCGCCGCGGGCCTCTTCCCCGCGGACAACCTGCTCGACCTGTTCATCGGCTCCGAGGGGACGCTCGGCGTGGCGACGCGGGTGCGCACGCGGCTGACCGTGCTCCCGCCGCACGTCCTCGCGTTCCTCGCCTACTTCCCCACGCGCGCGGCGATGCTCGGCTTCCTCGGGCGCGCGCGGGCGATGGGGCCGCGCTGCATCGAGTACTTCGACCGTCACAGCCTCGACCTCATCCGCGGGCGTGTGCCCGACGTGCCCGCGGCGGACTCGGCGCTGTTCCTCGAGGTCGAGCACGACGCCGAGGATCCGCCGCTGGACGCGTGGTTCGAGGCGCTGGTGGAGCACGACGCGTTGGTCGACGACACGATCGTCGCCACCGACGACGCGGGGCGCGCGAAGCTGCACGTCGTCCGCCACGCCCTGCCCGCCGGCGTGAACGAGATCATCGCGCGCAACGGGGTGTCGAAGGTCGGGACCGACTTCGCGGTGCCCGCGGCGGCGCTGCCGACGATGCTGGAGGCCTACGACGCGACGGGGATGCGTACGGTGTGCTTCGGCCACATCGGCGACTCCCACCTGCACCTGAACTTCCTGCCGAAGGACGCCGCGGAGCTCGCCGAGGCGCGCGCGCGGTACGCCGAGCTCGCGCGGATGGCGGTGTCGCTCGGGGGCACGGTGAGCGCCGAGCACGGCATCGGCCGCCTCAAGAAGGCCCACCTCGCGCTGATGGTGCCGCCGGAGGTGATCGAGGGCTGGCGCGCGCTGAAGCGGGCGGCGGACCCCAACTGGATCCTGGGGCGGGGGGTGATGTTCGATCCGCCTACTTCGTGATCGTCTGCCGGAAGAGCTCGCTCCCCGCGTCGTCGTAGAACACGCCGGTGAGCGAGCGCCCGTCGATCTCGACCCACAGGAAGCCGAGGGACTCCATCTCGAAGTAGGACGGGTTCGTCCCGAGCACCGGGTAGGTGGAGTGGCCGCCGCCCGAGACGAGGAGCTCCACCCCGCAGCTGGGCTCGAGCCACTGCAGGTTGTGGTCGTGGCCGCAGAGGTACACGTCGAACTCGCCACAGACGTAGCTGTCGAAGAAGGTCTCGACGTGGCCGGTAGCGTTCCCGTGGGGGCCGTTGGAGAGGTAGGGGTGGTGGCCGTAGAGGATGTTCCACGTCGTCGTGGAGCTGGCGCGCTCGCTCGGCAGCCACGCCTCCTGCGCGGCGCCCTCGCCCATGTCGACGAGGTGGGTGTCGATGCCGAAGAAGGTCGCGTCGCCCTCGACGGTGGCGTGGTAGCCGGAGGGCATCGACCACTTGGTGGAGACCGCGCTGTAGTCGATCTGCGCGTCGAGGTAGGCGGTGTCGGTGGTGTGGTCCCAGTCGTGGTTGCCCATCACCGGGCGGAACTGCAGGTCGATGTCGGCGTAGGGGGCCTCGAACACGTCGTTCCAGAGCGGGTCCGTCGTGGTGGTGACGCCGCCCGGGTAGATGTTGTCGCCCAGCAGCAGCACGAAGTCGCAGCCCTCGGCCGCGCAGACCGTCTCGATGCCCTCGGCGACCGCGTACTGGCCGGGGCTCCCGTCGCCGGTGTCCCCGACCGCGACGAAGCGCACGACCGACGACGACGAGCCGCCGGTGTCGCCCGAGTCCGCCGGCCCGCCCGAGTCCGCCGGCGAGCCCGAGTCCGCCGGCGAGCCCGAGTCCGCCGGCGGGGCCGAGTCGCCCGAGTCCGCCGGCGCGCCCGAGTCCTTGCCGACGCCCGTGTCGGGGAGCGAGACGCCCGTGTCGATCCCGGTGTCGCCCGGCAGGGAGACGCCCGTGTCGACGTCGGCATCGGCATCGGCGTCGGCGTCGGTGTCGGTGTCGGTGTCTCCGTCCGCGTCGGTGTCGCCGTCGGCGTCCGTGTCCGTGTCGTTCTCGCCGCCGGAGGTGTCCGTGTCGACGTCGGTGTCG
>JBMOQZ010000044.1:0-3631 GCA_049322475.1 Myxococcota bacterium
CTGGGAGCCGAAGCTCCCCGCTCGACTTGCATGTGTTAGGCCCGCCGCTAGCGTTCGCTCTGAGCCAGGATCAAACTCTCCAGTTTGTAATCCTGTGGCCAGTCCACCCGGCTAAGGGGGACCGTCCGAAACTCTATGGAACGTACGGAAACTGCTACCAATTTTTCAAAGACCGGCGACGCCCTTGGACGTCCGCCCGCTCCGGCTTCCGGGTCTCGACCCTTCGTCCGTTCGCGGTGCCGGCTCTTATACCGTGGGGCGATGGAGCCGTCAAGGGCCTCGATTTGAGGCCCGCGGGAGGGCTCGGTCGCCGACGCGGTGCCGGCTGGTGGGGCTCATGTACCGTGAGGCCCGCGGGCCGTCAAGGCCCTACGAGAACACCTCGGGGTGCATGACCGCGCACTTGTAGAGCCAACCGGCGATCATCCCCGCGAGTAGCGCGATCGCGATCTTCTGCTCGTAGCGCTGGACTACGCCGAGCGCCCGACGCCAGAGCCCTCGCCCGGTCGCCAGATCGGTCACGCCGATCCCCGCGGCGAGCACCGTCAGGGCGAAGAGGACTAGGCCGAACGGCTGGTTCGCGAGCGCGTCGAGGAAGTGGAGGTGCGCCACGTGCGCGAACGTGGTCGTCATGCCGCACATCGGGCAGGGCCAGCCCGTGATCGTCAGCATCGTGCAGCTGCCGAGGCCGAGCTGCACGTGGGTGCCGTACCCGGCCGGCGAAGGCGTCAGCCACGCGGCGAGCGCGAGCACCGTCGACGACGGCGCGCCGATCAGGAGGCCCACGACCCGGTTCAGCCGGACCTCCGGAACGGCGTTGACCCGCGCGACGAGCGCGTCCACGCGAACGGTGAGCTCCTCGACCGTCATTCCGCCTCCACCTCGGGCTCGGAGACGGCGGCCTCGAGGACCGCCTCCACCGCCGCGGCCTCGTGCTCCAGCTCCTGGATGCGCGCGCGGGTGCGGTGCTTCAGCGCGTGCAGCTCGGACGCGAGGTTGAGCGCCGTCAGCAACGCGACCGTGTAGTTGTCGAACGCCGGCGACTTCGACGAGAGCGACCGCATCCGGCGATCGACCTCGGCGGCGGCGTGCTCGAGGTCGTCGCCCTCGTCGGCGCGGAGGGTGTAGTTCCGCCCGAGGATGGTGATCTGCTTCTGCACGGCCGCAGTCTATCGCGCGTCGGGAAAGAGCGCGTCCGCGAAGGCGCTCGGGTCGAAGTCGCGGAGGTCGTCGATCTTCTCGCCGACGCCCACGAGCTTGACCGGCAGCCCGAATTCCTCGGCGATGGCGATGACCACGCCCCCCTTCGCGGTCCCGTCCAGCTTCGTGAGCACCACGCCGGTCACGCCGGCGACCTCCCGGAACACGCGCGCCTGGGAGAGCGCGTTCTGCCCCATCGTCGCGTCCACGACGAGGAGCGTCTCGTGGGGCGCGCCCGGCACCACCTTGCCCACCACGCGACGCACCTTCCCGAGCTCGTCCATCAGCGCCTTCTGTGCCTGAAGGCGCCCGGCCGTGTCGAGGATCACGACGTCTATGCCCTTCGCGAGCGCGGACTGCAGCGTGTCGTGGCACACCGCCCCGGGGTCCGCACCCTCCTGGTGCGCGACCACCGGCACCTCCGCGCGCTCGCCCCAGATCTTGAGCTGCTCGATGGCGCCGGCGCGGAAGGTGTCGCCCGCGCCGAGCACGACGGTCTTGCCTTCGCGCCTGTAGCGGGCCGCCAGCTTCCCGATGGTGGTCGTCTTTCCGCTGCCGTTCACCCCGACCACGAGGACGACGAGCGGCGACCCGCCCGTCGCGAGCGCCGTCGGCAGCGCGGTGAGCCGCCCCTTCACGAGGTCGCGCAGCTGGCGACGGAGATCGTCGGGCGACGCCCCGGGCGACGCGCGGAGCGCCTCGACCATGCGGGCGCTGGCCTTCGCGCCGACGTCGGCGCGGATCAGCGCCTCCTCGAGCTGCTCGAGGGTCGCCGCGTCCACCTCCTCGCGGGCGAACACGGCCGCGAACGCGTCGCGCGTGCGCTGGAGCGCGGCGAGCAGGCGGTTCGTCGGCGCCGGAGCGATCGCCGGCGCCTCGGGGGGCGCCGGCAGAGACGGACGACGCCGCAGCACGAAGAAGCCCGCGACGGCGACCGCCACGAGCGCGACGACGACCCAGACGATCCAGCTGTCCATCAGTCGATCCTCACGGTGACGAGGCGCGACGCCCCGGGCTCGGGCATCGTGACGCCGTAGAGCACGTCCGCGCACTCCATCGTCTTCTTGTTGTGCGTGATGACGATGAACTGGGAGATCCGGCTCATCTCCTTCAGCATGTCGTTGAAGCGCGCGCCGTTGCCCTCGTCGAGCGGGGCGTCCACCTCGTCGAGCAGGCAGAACGGCGACGGCTTCACGCGGAACAGCGAGAAGATGAGCCCGATCGCCGCCATGGCCTTCTCGCCGCCCGAGAGCAGCGAGAGGTTCTGCACGCGCTTGCCCGGCGGCTGCACGGCGAGCTCGACCCCGCAGGTGAGCAGGTCCTCCTCGTCGGTGAGCTCCAGCCGGCCGGAGCCGCCGCCGACGAGCCGCGGGTAGATCTCGGCGAAGTGCGCGCTCACGAGGTCGAACGTCTCGCGGAAGCGCTCGCGACAGGTCCGGTTGATCTTGGCGATGGCCTTCTCGATGATGTCCATCGCCTCGACGAGATCGACGCGCTGGCGATCGATCTCGTCGTGACGCGCCTTCACCTCGCGCCACTCCTCCTCGGCGGCGGGGTTCACCTCGCCGAGCTTGCCGAGGGCCTCGCGCAGCTCCGCGACGCGGGCGGCACGGGGCGCGGGATCGTCGTCGAGGTCGCCGCGGACGACACGAAGCACGGGGACGGGCTCGGCGCCGAGCGCGTCGCCCTCGGGCTCGTGGCCGTCGAGCAGCACCTGGCCGTCGCGATCGAGGCGGTCGAGCAGGCCGGGAAGCGAAACGCCGTGCTTCTCCTCGGTGTCGCCGCGGACCCGCTCGAGCGCCGCCCGGACCTCGGCGAGCTTCGCCTCCAGCTCGACCGCGCGGTCCTTGCACGCGTCGCGGCGATCGCGCGCCGCCTTCGCGGACGCCTCGCTCGCGCGGACGCGATCGCGCTCGTCGCGGACGCGCTCGCGCGCGGCCTCGAGCTCCGCGTGCACGCGGCCCTGCGCCTCGCCGAGCTCCTGCAGCCGGCGCGCGGTCGCCTCCGCCTCCTGGGCGAGCACCACCCGGCGCGTCTCGAGGTCGCCGCGCTCGCGCTCCACCAGCACGGCCCGCCCGGCGGCCCGCTCGGCGCGCTCGGACGCGCCCGCCGCGGCGGCCTGCGCGGCGGCGAGGTCCTTCTGGTGGCCGGCCGCCTCGAGGCGAAGGCGCTGCACCTCCTCCGTCAGCCGCGCGACGGCCGGCTCCAGCCGCTCCAGCTCGCCGCGACGCTCGCGGAGCTCCTCCTCCGCGGCGACGTGCCGCGCCTCGGCCTCGGCGACGACGGCCTCCACCCGCGTGGCCTCGCCGTCGATCGACGCGCGCTCGCCGGCGATGGCCAGGGCCTCCTTCTCCGCCGCGCTGGAGGCCTGGCTGGCCCGCTGGCGCTCGGCCTCCTGGGTGTTCAGCCGGTGCCGCGCCTCGACCATCAG
>JBMOQZ010000045.1:0-33508 GCA_049322475.1 Myxococcota bacterium
GCGGCGCGGGCGCGGCGGCGACGGGCGCGGGCACGGGCTCGGCGGCCGCGGCGGGCGCGGCGCTCGCCCACCAGGGGAGCTCCCCGTCGGCGGCGACGTAGGCGGTCTCGCGCACCGCGCCGTCGAGCGAGACGAGCTGGAGGACCGCGGCCTGGCCCGGCCGAACGGCGGTCGCTCGCGCGCCGTCGACGTAGATCGTCGCGCCCGACGGCGCGAGCAACGGGCGCGCGTCGCCCTCGCCCGCCTCGCGCCCGGCCTCGTACCACTCCAGCAGCGGGTGCCCTTCCGGCGCCACCGAGGACGAGAGCCGGAACGCCGGCTGGATGGCGAGCGCGGCGCGGAAGGCGCCGACGCCGCGCGCGCGCTGCTGCGCGAGGTACGCGTCGAGGCCCATGAGCCGGTGCAGCGTGGCCGCGTCGATGGGCGAGATCACGTCCCGCACGCAGGCGAGCGCGGCGAGCGCCTCGTCGCGCGCCTTCGTGTAGACGACGGCGTCCATCGCGGCGTAGGCGGCCAGCGCGCCGTTGGCCTGCGCGAGCACGTCGTCCGCCGCGCTGGGGCACGCCGCGGACGCGGGCGAGGCGCCGAGCGCGGCGAAGAGGACGAGCGAGGCGAGCCGGCGGGTCATGCGGTGGATCATACGACGCCGCGGCGCCGGAGGGGCGCGGCCGCCTCGCTCCCCGTCGGGCTGGCGCTGGGGTGCTCCGTCGCGCGTCGCCCCCGCGGCGGACGACCCGACACGAGCACGCGCCGGTCGCACGAGCGCTCGCACGGGGTCGCGTCGTCGTCCTCCTACTCGGGCACCACCCGCTCGACCGTCGCGACGACCGGCGGCGTTTCCTCCCGGCAGGGAGGCTGGAGGCGCACGACGTCGGGAAGCCGCTTCCGCATCGCCGACGGCCGCTCCCGCGCTAAGGGTTGCCGATGCGCCTCCTCTACACGCCCACGAGCCCCTACGCCCGCAAGGTCCGCATCGCCCTCCGCGAGAAGGGCATCGCCTGCGAGGAGGTCTTCGTGCCCCCCTCCGACAGCGCGGTGGCCGATCAGAACCCGCTCGGCAAGGTACCGGCCCTCGCGCGGGACGACGGGCGGGCGCTCTACGACTCGCCGGTCATCCTCCAGTACCTGGAGCTGGTGGCGCCCACGCCCGCCCTCTACCCGGCGGACGCGCCCGCGCGCGTCGAGGCCCTGCGCTGGGAGGCCTTGTGCGACGGCATCTGCGACGCGACGGTGACGCGCATGCTCGAGGGCCGGCGTGCGAGCCCGGAGGCCGGCGCCCTCGCGCACCAGGAGGCGAAGATCGCGCGCGGGCTCGCGGCAGTGGAGCGGGACCTGGCGGGCCGCGCCTTCGCCGTGGGGGACACCTACAGCGTGGCGGACGTCGCGGCGGCCGCGACCGTCGGGTACGTCGACCTGCGCGCCGGCGCGCTGCTCGACGCGTACCCGAAACTGAGGGTCTGGTACAAAGCGCAGCTGGCGCGCCCCTCGGTGGCGGCGACCGTCCCGCCGCGCTGAACGGCGACCGCACGGCCGGGTCGCCGTCGTCGGCGGCCGCGGCCCCGGCGGGCAACCCCGGGTCGGACCGATGCCCGTTGACAGACATCGCCCGGAAAACGTACAGCTAAGCCGCGTCGGCGGCCCCCGCCGAGGTGGACCGCTCGATCGAGGCCCGCATCCCCGGCATCCCCTCACCTCCGCAGCCCTGGCCCGCGACGCGGACGGACCTCCTCCACACGCTGCGACGTGGCGTGGAAGGCCTCCTCGGCGCCGGAACCCACCCCGGCATGGACCCGAGCTGGGTGCAGCGTGTGCGCCTGGTCAACCAGGTGGCGCTGTTCGTCGCGCTCCTGCTTCTCCCGCACGTGGCGCTGTTCTTCGCCATCGGGGCCCTGCACAACGCCCTCGTCCAGGTGGCGGCCCTCGCGGGGCTCGGCGCCTCCCTCCTCCTGAACCACCTCGGCCGCCACGAGGCCGCCCGCGACGCCACGCTGCTGGTCGGCAACGCGCTCGTGTGCGTGATGACGATCCGGCTCGGCGACGACTCCGGGGCCGAGTACTACGCCTTCGCGGCGGTCGTCGCCCCGCTCTTCTTCTACTCGAACCGAGAGTGGCGCACGATCGCGGCCTACGTGGGGCTGACCGTGTGCGCGTCGGTGGGGGCGCAGGGCTGGCTGGCGCTCCGCGGACCGGTGGACCCCCTCCCCGCGTGGCTGCAGCCCGGCTTCTTCGTCGCGTGCCTCGTCGGGGGGCTCCTGACCGTGTTCGCGTTCGTGCTCTACTTCTACGCCGAGTCCCGTCGGTTCGAGGACTCGATGAAGCAGGCGAACCTCCACATGCAGCGCCTCGCCGAGACGGACGCGCTGACGGGGGTCGCCAACCGGCGGAAGATCGAGCAGATCCTCGTGACGGAGTGGGGCCGGGCCGTGCGCGCGAAGCACCCCCTCTCGGTCGTGCTCGTCGACGTCGACCACTTCAAGCTGTTCAACGACCACTACGGGCACCCCGCCGGCGACCGGGTGCTGACCTCCCTGTGCGGGGCGTTCCAGGCCGGGGTGCGCCGCGTGTACGACGTGGTGGGCCGCTACGGCGGGGAGGAGTTCCTGATCATCCTCCCGGAGGCCGACGCGGAGGGCGCGTGGCGCGTGCTCGAGCGCGTGCGGGCGGAGGTGCTGGCGCTCGGCATCCCGCACGCGCGCAACGAGGCGTACGGGCAGGTGACCTGCAGCTACGGCGTGGCCTCGACCGCCGGGATCCCGGAGGGCGATCCGTTCGACCTGGTGCGGCGCGCCGACGAGGCGCTGTACCGCGCCAAGAGCGAGGGACGGAACCGCGCGGTCGCGGGGTGAGCGACGGCTCGGCCTCGGAACGCCCGCCCCCGCCGTTCGACCACCGCCACCCCGTCCCGCGTTCGCCTGTGCACCTGTTCAGCCCCGCGTTACGCTCGCCGACCGATGCCCGGCCCCATCCAGATCCGCGGCGCCCGCGTCCACAACCTGCGCGGGATCGACGTCGACATCCCGCGTGACCGCTTCACCGTCGTCACCGGCGTGAGCGGCAGCGGGAAGTCCTCGCTCGCGTTCGACACGCTCTACCAGGAAGGCCAGCGCCGCTTCCTCGAGTCGCTCTCGCCCTACGCGCGGCAGTTCCTCGGGCAGATGGAGCGCCCCGCCGTCGATCGGGTCGACGGGATTTCGCCGACGCTCTCGATCGACCAGAAGACGGTCAACCGCAACCCGCGCTCCACCGTCGGCACCGTCACCGAGATCTACGACCACCTGCGGCTCTTGTGGGCGCGCCTCGGCACGCCCCGCTGCCCGCTCTGCCTCCGGGCGATCGCCCGCCGCAGCCCCGGCGACGTCGCCGACCAGCTCCTCCGGCAGGGCGAGGGCCAGCGCGTCCACGTCATGGCGCCGGTGATCCGCGACCGCAAGGGCGAGTACCGCAAGGAGCTCGCCGACCTCGCGCGGGACGGGTGGCTGCGCGCGCGCATCGACGGCGAGCTCCGCCAGCTCGACGAGGAGATCGCGCTCGCCCGCTACGAGAAGCACACCATCGAGGTCGTCGTCGATCGCCTCGTCGCCACGCGCGAGGATCGCCCGCGGCTGGTGGAGGGCATCGAGCGCGCGCTGCGGATGGCCGAGGGCGTCGTCAGCGTGCTCGTCGGCGAGGCGTACGCGCTCCACGCGGTCGAGCGCGCCTGCCCGGAGCACGGCGTCTCCATCCCGGAGATGGAGCCGCGGCTCTTCTCGTTCAACGCGCCGCAGGGCGCCTGCCACACCTGCGGCGGCCTCGGGCTCGTGGTGGAGTGGGCCGGGCAGCTGTTGCCCGCGCCGTGGGACGCGGTGAGCCCCCGCGCGTGCCCCACCTGCGACGGCCGCCGCCTCAACGCGGTCGCGCTCGCCGTCGACTTCCGCGGCAAGGGCATCCACGAGGCGACGACGATGAGCGTCGAGGAGGCGCGCGCCTTCTTCGACGGCGTCGAGCTCACGGACTCGGAGCGCAAGATCGGCGACGGCGTGCTGCGCGAGATCCGCGACCGCCTCCACTTCCTCGAGCAGGTCGGCCTCGGCTACCTCTCGCTCGACCGCCGCGCGCGCACGCTCTCCGGCGGCGAGGCCCAGCGCATCCGGCTCGCCGCGTGTGTCGGGAGCGGGCTCGTGGGCGTCACCTACGTGCTCGACGAGCCGAGCATCGGGCTCCACCCGCGCGACAACCGCCGGCTGCTGGACGCGCTCCTCGCGCTCCGCGACGCGGGCAACACCGTCGTCGTCGTCGAGCACGACCGCGAGACGATGGAGTGCGCCGACCACATCATCGACATCGGGCCCGCCGCGGGGCGGATGGGCGGGCAGCTCGTGGCGCAGGGCTCGCCCGGGCGGTTCGCGGCCACCGACACGCCCACCGCGCGCTACCTCCGCGACGAGGACACGATCCCCCTCCCCGCCACGCGCCGGCCCGGCAACGGCGAGGTCCTCTCGGTCCGCGGGGCCACCGCCCGCAACCTCAAGGGCGTCGACCTCGACCTGAAGCTCGGCACCTTCACGGTGTTCACCGGCGTTTCGGGCTCCGGCAAGAGCACGCTGCTGTTCGACGTGATCGAGCCGCTCGGGAAGCAGAAGCTCGAGAAGGTCATCGAGATCGACCAGCAGCCGATCGGGCGCACGCCGCGCTCCAACCCCGCCACGTACTCGGGCGCGTTCGACGTCATCCGCGACCTGTTCGCGGCCACGCCCGAGGCCCGCGCGCGCGGCTGGAAGAAGGGGCACTTCAGCTTCAACGTCGCCGGCGGGCGGTGCGAGGCCTGCGAGGGCGCGGGCGTCCGCACCATCGAGATGCAGTTCCTCGCCGACGTCGAGGTCCCCTGCGAGACGTGCGGCGGCGCCCGCTACACGCGCGAGGCGCTGGAGGTCACGTGGAAGGGGAAGAGCATCGCCGACGTGCTGGCGATGCCCGTGGCCACGGCGCTGGCGTTCTTCGGGTCGGTGCCGAAGCTCAACCGCATCCTGTCGGCGATGGACCGCGTCGGCCTCGGCTACGTCGAGCTCGGCCAGCCCGCCACGCAGCTCTCCGGCGGCGAGGCCCAGCGGCTGAAGCTCGCGACGGAGCTGCAGCGCCCGCCGTCGGGACACACGCTCTATTTGCTCGACGAGCCCACCACCGGCCTGCACTTCAGCGACGTGAAGGTGCTCGTCGGCGCGCTCCAGGCCCTCGTCGACGCGGGCAACACCGTCGTCGTCATCGAGCACAACACCGACCTCGTGAAGGTCGCCGACGTGCTCGTGGAGCTCGGGCCCGACGGCGGCTCGCGCGGCGGCCGGCTGCTCGCCGTCGGCACGCCCGAGCAGATCGCCCGCACCGACACGCCCACGGGCCGCGTGCTCGCGACGCTCCCCGACTTCGGGGCGCAGCGGCGCACGTTCGCGGCGGAGCCCACGCGGCCGCCGCAGGAGCCCGACCGCGACCTCGTCGTCCGCGGCGCGCGCATGCACAACCTGCGCGGGGTCGACGCGACCATCCCGCACGGGAAGATGACGGTCATCACGGGCGTGAGCGGCTCGGGGAAGACCTCGCTCGCGTTCGACACGATCTTCGCCGAGGGGCAGCGCCGCTACGTCGAGTGCCTGTCCACCTACGCGCGCCGCTTCCTCGGCCGGCTCGAGCGAGCCCCGGTCGACGGCGTGCGTGGGCTCATGCCGGCGATCGCGATCGACCAGCGCAACTCGGGCGGCTCCCTGCGGTCCACCGTCGCGACGATGACCGAGCTGCACGACCACTTCCGCCTGCTCTGGGCCAACCTCGGCGTGCCCCACTGCCCGCAGTGCGGGACCGAGGTGCGCGCGCTCCCGCCGTCCGCCGCCGCCGACCACCTCGCGCGGCAGAACCCGGGCAAGGGCCGGCTCGTCGCGAGGCTGCCGAAGGGCACGAAGGCCACCTGGCTGCGCGAGCAGGGGTTCGCCCGCGCCTGGGTGAAGGGCGAGGAGGTCGACCTCGACGAGCTCGACAGCGTCGAGGAGATCGTGGTCGACCGCTTCGACCCCGCCACCACCGAGCGCGCCCGAGTCGCCGAGTCCGTCGCGACGGCCTACCGCTTGGGCAGCGGCCGGGCGCGGTTCGGCGACGTGGTGCTCGCCCGCGACGCGATCTGCCCCACGCACGGGCGCGTGCTGAAGGAGGCGCTGACCCCGCGCCACTTCAGCTTCAACCACTGGCTCGGCGCCTGCCCCGCCTGCAACGGGCTCGGCGCGCAGTGGGCCGGCGAGGGCGTCGGCGTCTTCGTCTGCCCCGCGTGCAAGGGCGCGCGGCTGAAGCCCGAGGTCCTCGCCGTGCGCTTCGAGGGCAACGGCATCGACGCGATCGCGCGGATGACGGTCGAACAGGCGAGGGCGTGGTTCGACGCGCTGAAGCTCGACGCCGTCGACACCCGCATCGCCGAGCAGCCCCTCGCGGAGGTGCGCGCGCGGCTGGGCTTCCTCGCCGACGTGGGCGTCGGGTACCTCGCGCTCGGCCGCACGTCCGACACGCTCTCGGGCGGCGAGGCCCAGCGCATCCGGCTCGCGTCGCAGCTCGGCGGCGGGCTCACGGGCGTGGTGTACGTGCTCGACGAGCCCACCATCGGCCTGCACCCGCGGGACACGGCGCGGCTGCTCGACACGCTCGACCGCCTCAAGGGGCTCGACAACACGCTCGTCATCGTGGAGCACGACCTCGAGACCGTCCGCCGCGCCGACCACGTGCTCGACATGGGGCCCGGCGCGGGCGAGCACGGCGGGCGCGTCGTCGCCGCCGGTCCCCCCGGCGAGCTCGGCCCCGACAGCCTCACCGGCGCGTTCCTGCGCGGCGAGCGGGCCATCGCCGTGCCGGACCGGCGCCGCAAGGGCGGGCCGCCGATCCGCATCCGCGACGCGCGCCGCCACAACCTCCGCGGCGTCGACGTCGACCTGCCGACGGGCGCGCTCGTCTGCGTCACGGGCGTCAGCGGGAGCGGCAAGAGCACGCTGGTGATGGATCTCCTCGTCGGCGCGCTCGAAGGGAAGAAGGTCCCGGCGAAGATCGAGGTGCCGGGCGAGTGGGCGCTCGCGGTCGTGGACCAGTCGCCCATCGGCCGGAGCCCGCGGTCCACGCCCGCCACCTACGCCGGCGTGATGGACCCGCTGCGCGCCCTGTTCGCGTCCACCCCCCTCGCGAAGGAGCGCGGCTGGGGCATCGGGCGCTTCAGCTACAACACGAAGGACGGCGCCTGCAACGTCTGCGGCGGCTACGGCAGCGAATTGGTCGAGATGCACTTCCTCTCGAACGTGTGGATCACGTGCGAGGCGTGCCACGGGCGACGCTACGCGCCCGACACGCTGGAGGTGCGCTGGCGGGGCCTCTCGATCGCCGACGTGCTGGACCTCCGCGTGGACGACGCGCGCGATCTCTTCGCCGCCCACCGCATCCTGTCGCGGCCCCTCGCGGCGCTCGCCGACGTGGGGCTCGGCTACCTGAAGCTCGGCCAGCCGGCCACGGAGCTGTCCGGCGGCGAGGCCCAGCGCGTCAAGCTCGCGGAGGGGCTGCTCGCCCGCCGCAAGAAGTGCGTGTACGTGCTCGACGAGCCGACGACGGGCCTGCACGTGGCCGACGTGGAGAAGCTGGTCACCGTCTTCGACCGGCTCGCCGACGCCGGCAACACGGTGATCCTCGTCGAGCACCACCTCGACGTGATCCGCCACGCCGACTTCGTCGTCGACATGGGCCCCGAGGGCGGCGACGCCGGCGGGCGCGTCGTCGCGAAGGGCACGCCGGAGCAGGTGGCGAAGGTGAAGGGGAGCGCGACGGGGGCGTGCCTAAGGGGGCGGTCGGCCGGGTGACGTTCGTCGAGTCGCCGCCTACTCCCCTTCCCAGGTCCGCACCGACCCCGCGAGGACAGCGTCGAAGAACTCGATGTCCCCGGTGCTCCCGTAGTAGCGCGACACGGGCGCCACGAGCTCGCCGCAGAGGCCGCCGCCGTAGTCGACGTCGAGGCCTGCGTCGTTGTCGACCGGCACGCGCAAGAGATCCTCGGTGCCTTCGTGCTCGAAGACGAAGCAGAGGTAGCCCGTGCCGCAGTCGTGGGACGAGGCGCGATCGATCACGCCGTAGGCGTGTGTCATCTGGCTGCGGCGGTCGAGGTAGTCGACGGGGTCCGCGCCCTGCTCCCGGACGTACACGGGGTTCGAGCTGCTCAGGACCGTCCAGCCGCTCACGCGGCCGATCCGCTGCTCGCCGTACCAGCCTTCGAGGTTGTTCGTCGAGAACCCCACCTGATCGCCGACCTCCGCCGGCGTCTGGGCGTAGCTGTCGTGCACGATGAGCCCCATGGACGCGTCCTCGATCCAGACCCGCGTCACGGTGCTGTTGGTGTCGTTGGCGATGCCCGCGACGGTCGCCCCGTACACCAGCCAGCTCAGGTCGGAGAAGACGGAGCTGCCCGAGTCGGTCAGGTACGCCTCCATCGCGGCGAGGCCGGAGTCGTAGGACTCGTCGTAGGGAGTCAGCGTGTAGAGCGACGCCGGCACGCCCCCCGTCCAGGCGTCCGGGGGTGCGCAGGCTCCCGTGTAGGTCGGGTCCGTGTCGGTGTCGGCGTCGGTGTCCGCGTCCGCGTCCGCGTCGCTGTCCGCGTCCGCGTCCGTATCGGCGTCCGCGTCCGAATCGGCGTCCGCGTCCGCGTCGGTGTCCGCGTCGCTGTCGGCGTCAGGGCTGTCCGCGACGCAGGCGTCCCCTTCCGCATGGGTACCGGACCCGCAGGTCACCGTGGGGCGGCAGGCGGCGAGCGCGAGGAATTGGAGGACCATCATCGGCACAGTGTAGCGCAGCGCACCCGACGCCGTGTGCGGCGCGGTCACGACCTCGGGTCGGGTCGCCCGTCGGGGCCCGCAGCCTCGGCTACCTGAAGCTCGGCCAGCCGGCGACGGAGCTCGGTCGCTCAGCAGGTACTTCACCGGGAGCGTGAACTGCGCCTCGATCGCCGTCCCGTTCTCCTAGGGGTAGAGTCGAGATCGGCGCACGGCCCGGCGAGGGCGAGGGACGCCGAGAGGAGGAGCATCGTCGCCGAGGGAGAGGTGAATCCCTGTCTCCGGATCGGCCCCACGCCCCCCAACGACGCCGCGCGCGCCTCCGGGACCTTCACGCAGGGCGAGAACTCCGACGTGGCGCCGGTGTCGAGGTCCGTCGCCGTGGCGGTGAGGGCGCGCCCCGGCAGCGGCGACCGAAGCGTGGCGGCGAACCGCGTCTCGCCGCGTCGCGACGCTTCGACCGTCGTCTCGCCGAGGAACACGAACCCCTCGCCGGTGCCGTCCGGGTCGCACGACTCGCTCTCGAAGACCTCGACGCGGACGCGCGTGGACGGGGCGAGGTCGAGCGACCCCGCCACGCGCCGGCTCCCCGGCGCCACCGCGTCCAGCACCGGGTGGTTCTGCCCGTCGTTGGCGCCGTGGTCGCCGTCGCCGGGATCGTTCGGGGTCGCGCCGTTGTCGTACAGGTCGATGCCCAGCGCCCCGCTCCCCGCGATCGCGTTGCGCGACAACGTGTTGCGGCCGCCGGCGAGCACCACGATGCCGTCGCCGCCGGAGCCCTCGACCCGGTTGCGCGCGACGCGGTTGCCGCGCCCGACGATGACCACGCCGGGGCCCGCGTTCCCGACGCGCGTCCCGTCCACCCGCACGCCGACGGCGTTGCCCGCGACGACGTTGTCATTCGCCTCGATCACCACGCCCGTTCCGTTGCCGGCGACGAAGTTGCCGGGCGAGAGCGAGTCGTCGCTCCCGACGAGCGTGCCCGACGCGCCGGCGTCGACGCGTACGCCGACCGCGTTCCCGAGCGGCTCCCGGCCGTCGGCGTCGAGACCCACGAGGTTGGCGACCACCACGTTGCCGGTGGCGTGCGGCCCCTGGATCCAGATCCCGACCAACGTGTTCCCGGAGACGACGTTGGCTTCCTCCAGCAGCTCGCCGCCCACCACGTTGTCCGGCGCGTCGACGATCAGGAGACCGATGCCGTTCGGCAGCGCGCGGAGGCCCCCGGCGTCCGTGCCGACGTAGTTGCCCACCACGACGTTGCCGCCGCTGGAGGTGATCTGGAGGCCGACGCGGTTGCCGGACAACACGTTCCGCCGGCTCGCCTCGGGGCCGCCCACCCGGGCGCCGCCGGGGCCCTCGACGGCGATCCCCACGCCGTTTCCGTCGGCCCCCTCGCCGTTGGCGTCCGTGCCGATCCAGCAGGCCTCCACGGTCACGTCCGCGCTCGCGACGACGACGCCGCTCCGCCCGAAGCCCCGCACGACCAGCCCCCGCAGCACGCTCCCTTCCGACCCCGCCGCGAAGACGAGGCCGCTCGCGTCCAGCGGCGCGGCGCCCCGCGCGAGGTCCACGCCCGGCGTGCCGTCGTCGCGCGCCCCGTCCAGCACGAGCGGGCTCGCGATCGGCGGGAGCGCGCTCCGCAGCGCGATCGCGCCCCGCGCGCGCGCGCCGAACACCACCTCGTCCGCCTCCGGCGTGGCGTTCGCCGCCACGAGGGCTTCGCGCAGCGTGCACTCCCCCTTCGTACACCCCCCTTCGCCCGGATCGGCGGTCGACGTCACCGTGATCGTCGCGGCGCGCGCGTGTCCCGCCACTGCCGCGACGCAAAGACACGCCCACCCGATCGCGCGCCCCCACGCCATCGTGTTCCCCCGTCACCCGGGCACGGATGTCGCCACGGGGCGGGGGGGCGGCAAGGGTCGCGGCCCGCGGTCAGCCCCTCGCGCCACTCCCGTCGATCGACCGCCTCGCCACGCGCCGCGAGGCTCGCCGGGCGCGCACCTCGTTGCGGAAGGCCACCTTCCGGGCCGGGTCCTTCGCGGCGAGCAGCTTCACCGCGACCTCGATCCCGGTCCGCCGGCGGGTCGCCCGCCACACCTCGCCGGCGGCGCCGCGGCCGAGGGGCGCGACGAGCGTGAAGGGCCCGAGGTCCAAGCGCGCATCGTACGCCGTGCGGCCCGGGTCCCGGCGGGGGTCCGAGGTGCTACGATGCGCCGCATGTTGTTCGTCGTGGCCGCCGCCCTGGCGGGCTCCTCCGTCCCCGAGATCGCGGTCGTCGGGCTCCACGTCCCCGGTCGCGCCGGCGAGGCCGCGATGGAGGACGCCGCGCGGCTCGCCGAGGTGCTCGACGGCACCGGCAAGGTCGACGCGCTCACGCCGCTCGACGCCCACGCGCGCTTCGCGGGTCGCGAGCCGCTGGTGCTCGACGGCTTCGCGCTCGGGCCCGGGCGCGAGCGCCTGAAGGAGGGCCGCGTCCTCTACGACCGCGCCCAGCCCGATCAGGCCATCCCCGTGCTGGAGCAGGCCGCTACGCTGCTCGCCGCCGGGCTCGCCCAGGCCTCCGACGCGAACGACCTGCACGCCGCGCTCATGCTGCTCGGCATGGCGCACGTCGGCATGGGCGACGAGAAAGCGGCGAAGGACGCCTTCCGCCGCTCCGTCATCCTCGATCCGGCGCGCCAGCTCGACGCCGTGAACTACCCCCCGCGCGTGATCGAGCTGTTCGAGAGCGTCCGCAAGGAGGTGGTGATCGCCAAGCCCGCGCGCGTGGCGATCACCGCGACGGGCGACGCCGACATCTGGATCGACGGCCGCGCCGTCGGCCCCGCGCCGAACGCCGAGATCGCGCTGGTCCCGGGCGAGCACCACGTGCTGGTGCGCGCGAAGGACGGCGCCTCCTGGTTCAAGTCCACCCAGGTGGTCGCCGGCGAGAAGCTGACCATCCAGGCCACGCTCGCGCCCCGCACGCTCGGCCCCGCCGCGAGCGAGGCCGCGAACATGTCGCGCCAGACGCGCGAGCTCTACCGCAGCCTCGGCGAGTACTCGAAGCTCGTCGTCGTGCTCGCCGGCGTCAACGCGAAGGGCGAGGTCGCGCTGCAGCTCTACTCGCCCGCGTCGGGCAACTTCTCGAAGGCGATCACCGGCGACGCCGGCGACGACCCCGTCGGCGCGATGCTCGACCTCGCCCCGGCGATCGCCGGGTACCTCGACGAGCGCGGCGACGTCCGCGCCGATCGCGTCTCCCCCGCGGTGATCGCGCTGGACGTGTCGACGAACGACGTGCTCGCCGGGCTCCTGCACGACCCGCCCGAGCAGGCCCCGCAGGTGATCACCGAGACGCGCGGCGTCCCGTGGTTCGTGTGGGCCGGCGTGGGCGTGCTCGCGGCGGGCGGCGGCGCGGCGGCGGTGGTGCTCGCGACGGGTGGCGAGGAGGAAGAGCCTCCGCCCACCGATCAGGGGACCATCGTGTTCGGCCCGATCCCCTAGTTCGCGGAGAAGGGCACCGACGCGGTCTCGCCCGACCTCACGGTGACCGTCTTCGTGGCGTCGAGCCCGATCGCGTCGTTCTTCGCGCGGATCTCGTGCGTGCCGGCGGCGAGCTGGTAGCCGAAGATGGGGGTCTGCCCGATCTTCTTGCCGTCGACGTAGACGTCGGCCCAGCCGCCGCTCACGTTGACGGAGAGCTTGCCCGTCTCCTTCGTGCGCTCCTGCAGCGACTTCTCGTAGGTGTCGCGGCCGCCGGCGGCCGGCACGCTGGCGCTGAACCGCGCCGTCTCGTAGCCGCCGAGGCGGTACTCGACGCCCACGCGCGCGCCCGCGCGGCCGTCCCAGTCGAAGGGCGTGCGGCCCGCGAGCTTGCCGTCGATGAACACGTCCGCGCCGGAGGGGCTCGACGAGAACGCGAGCGTGCCGGTGCCCGCGGTGGCCGGAGCCTGCGCGGGCGGCGCCTGCGACGCGCCGGTGGGCTGGGTGGGCGCGCGGGGCGGCTGGGCGACGCGGATCTCCTTCAGCGTGACCGGCTGGCGCACGCGCTCGCCCGCGTCGACGGAGAGCGTGTCGGCGTGGGGCTCGTAGCCCTCGGCCTCGACGCGCAGCGCGTGGGCGCCCGGCGCGATGTCGGCCACGGACACGTCGGTCCCCTCCCCCACGAGCTTGTCGTCGAGGTAGACCTTGCCGCCGACCGGGCCGATCTTCAGCTGGAGGCTTCCCGTCGTGGGTTTCTCGGCCTCGATCAGCTCCTTGACCACGACGGTCTCGGGCTGGGGACGGAAGAACAGGAACAGGGTGGTCGCCGCCGCCGCGAGCATGACGGCGAGCACGGCGATCACGACGGGGACCTTCGACGGCGCGCGCTGCTGGCGCACCGAAGGCACGGAGCGCGCGCTGCCGCCCTCTTCCTCCCACTCCGGCTCGAGGTCGACCTGCGCGGCCGTCTCGTGCATGGCGAGGGCGATGCGCGAGCCCTCCTCGAGGCGCTCGCGCTCGCTCCGGATCTCGTCGGAGAAGAGCTCCTGCATGAAGTGCGAGAGGCTCTGCTGCGTGAGGTCGGGCGACGCCGGGTAGAGGAACTCGAGCAGGTCGGCGTGGAGCTCGCGGCCGTCCTGGTAGCGGTCGTCGGGGTCCTTCGCGAGCGCGCGCATGACGATCTCGTCGAGGCGGCCGGGGACCTGGGGGTTGAGCGCGCTGGGGGGATCGACGTCGACGGACTTGATCCGCTCGAGCGTCTTGATCTCGCTGTCGGTCTTGAAGAGGCGCCGCCCGGTCAGCATCTCGTGGAGGATGATGCCGAGCGAGAAGATGTCGCTGCGCCGGTCGAGCTCCTTGCCGCTCGCCTGCTCCGGGCTCATGTACTCGAACTTGCCCTTGAGCATGCCGACGTCGGTGTCCTCGACCGTGTTCGCCGCCTTCACGATGCCGAAGTCGGCGACCTTCACCTCGCCCGTGTAGGAGACGAGGATGTTCGACGGGGACACGTCGCGGTGGACGATGTGGAGCGGCTGGCCCTGGAGCGTCGTCTTCTTGTGCGCGTAGTCGAGGCCCTTCGCGGCCTCCATCGCGACGTAGACGGCGAACTCGCGGGGGAGCAGCTTGCGACGCTCGGCGAGCTTGCGGAGGATGAGCTTGGAGTCCTTGCCCTCCACGCACTCCATCGCGATGAAGTAGTTCTCGCGCAGCTTGCCGAAGTCGTAGATGCGGACGATGTTCGCGTGCTGGAGCAGGACGGAGACCTTCGCCTCGTCCATGAACATCCGCACGAACTGCTCGTTGTCGGAGAGATGCGCGAGGATGCGCTTGATGACGAGCGTGTTCTCGAAGCCGCCGTGGCCGAAGGTCTTCGCCTTGAAGATCTCCGCCATGCCGCCCATCGCGATGCGATCGACGAGGTAGTACTTCCCGAACGCGTGGGGCTCGAACGCGGACGCCGCCTTCGCGGCCTCGGAAGGCCCAGCAGCGGGTGCGTTCGGATCCATCTTCGCCACGATTCTACGGACCTCCGCCGCCCCCCGTCAACGCGATCACTTGCCCAGGTTCTGCCAGTTCTCGCCCACGTCGTCGCAGGTCCACCACTCGCGCACGAAGTCACGGTCGTTGACGTTGCGGCACTGGTCCGCGGTGGCCGCGTCGACCTCCGCGTAGCCGTCCCGGCACGCCTGCAGATCGTCCCTCGAGGGCTCCTTGCCGCACTCCTCCGCGTAGGCGAAGACCTCGTCGCAGATCTGCTGGCACGGGTTCCCGCAGGCGGAGAGGAGGACGAGCAACGACATCGGGGACGACTCCGGCCGCGCATCGTAGCAGGTAGGATCGCGCCGTGGCTACCACACCGGCCCACCTCGGCGTCTTGCAGATCGAGCCCACCGACCACTGCAACCTCGCCTGTCGCATGTGCGCGCCGCACGCCGAGGGCTGGGACACCGTCCACGGCGTGCCGAAGGGGCGCATGGACATGGCGCTCTACCGCCGCATCGTCGACGGGCTCGCCGGCGACGACTGCCGCTTCGACCACCTGATCTTCCAGTGGCTGGGCGATCCGTCGGTGCACGACGGCCTCGAGGACATGGTCGACTACGCCGCCCGGCGGATGAGCGGGCGCGTCGGCTACCTGCGCTTCGACACGAACGGCCTGCTCCTCGGGCCGGAGCGCATGGCGCGGGTCGCCGTGCGGCGCGAGGTGCCGCTGCTCGTCGTGTTCACGCTCGACGCCGCCACGCCCGAGACGTACCGCCGCGTGAAGGGGCGCGACGGGCTGGAGCGCGCGCGCCGGAACGTGCGGCGGCTGCTGGCCCTCCGGCGCCACGCGCCCGTGAACGTGCAGGTGCAATTCGTCGTGCAGCCGGGCAACGCGCACGAGGCCGGCGCGTTCCTGCGGTACTGGACCGACGCGCTCGGCTGCCACGGCTTCGGGCACGGCCACGCCGAGATCCTGTTCAAGCGGCTCTCCGTGGGGGGCGGCGCCGCCGGGCAGGCCGCCGCCGACGCGCTCTACGAGCGCACCCTCCGCGAGCAGGGCATCGCCCCCTCCACGCGCGACGGCCTGTCCGTCGTGACCTGGGAGGATCGCCCGTGGCAGCGCGACGACGGCCACGCCGAGCGCGGCGCGTGCCCCGGCCTCTGGTTCACCCCCGTCGTCCGCCACGACGGGCACCTGCTCATGTGCTGCGCCGATCTGCGCGGCGAGCTCGATCTCGGCTCGCTCGCGGCGGCCTCGTTCCGCGAGCTGTGGGAGGGGCCGAAGGCGACCGCCACGCGGCTCGCCCACCTCGACGGGCGCTTCGAGGGCGTGTGCGCGGGGTGCGGGGGCGTGAACTGGTACACGCTGCCCGAGGGGGCGGAGGGGGCGACGCGGGCGCGGGGGAGGCTACTCGGGCTTCTTCGGTAGCGGGAGGAACATCGTCCCGACCTCGAGCTCGAGCTCGAAGGGGGGGATCGCCGCGGCCTGTCCGTCCGTCCAGGTCCCCAGCCACAGCCACCGCCCGCTGGAGTTCTCGTAGGCCTGGAGTGTCCGCGCGTGAGCGTCGACGATCCAGTACCAGCCCACTCCGTAGCGCGCGTAGAGCGTCCGCTTCGTTTCGAGATCGTGGACTTCCCGGCCGGGGGTCAGCACCTCGCACACCCAGTCCGGCACCACGTCGATCGCGTGCTCCGGGATCTCGGGAAGCCGGGTCCGTCGCCACCCGCCGACATCCGGTCGAACGAGCGTGCGGAGCGCGAGCCGGACGTCGACGTCGGGCAGGATCCACCAGCCGGCCTCCCCGGGCTCGTCGGGGTCGAGCGCGGAGAGCCTGGCGGAGAGCCGCGCGGCCGCGCGTTGATGGCGACCGCGCGGCAGCAACTCCACCGGGTCCTCCTCCCCCCACGTGATCTCCCCGTCGATCAGCTCGGGCGCAGGGCCGTCGCCCCAGTCCATCGCCTCGAACTCCTCGACGGTGAGGAGCTTCTTCCCCGGCTCGCTCATACGCCGATTCTAACGCGCGATCCGCCCCTTGAGGAACGCGAGCGTCCGGTCGAGCCGGTTGCGCTCGGCCTGCGCGGCGGCGAGCTCCGCGTCCTTCTTGGCGAGGTCGGCCTTCAGGACCTCCATCTGGGAGAGGAGCCGCTCGTTGTCGACGTCGCCGCCGGCGAGCCGGGCGCCGAGCACCTGCACCGTCTCGCGACGGAAGGCGGCCACGTCGGCGACCGCCGCGGCGCTCGCCTCGACCGCGGAGGCGAGCGCGCGCACCTGCTGGTTCAGGGCCTCGATCTCGGCGCGCTTGCCGGCGACCTCGGCGCGGGCGGCCTCGGCGACGGCGTGCGCCGCGCGGGCCTCGGCCTCGGCGCGGGCGAGCCGGCCGCCCGCGCGGAAGAGGTCCCAGTCGCGGACGCGGCGGCGCGGCACCCAGGCGAGCAGCGCGGCCTCCGTGCGCTCCGGGTGGTAGCGGGCGGCGAGCGCGGCCACCCCCTTCGGGCGGCGGGCGAGCGCCGCGTCGAGCGCCTCCTCGAGCGGCTCGTCCACCCAGCCCGCCACTGTCTCGCGCACCTCGTCTGCGAGCGGCGTGTCCGCGTCGGTGATCAGGGGGGCGCCGCAGCCGACGGCGTCCATCTGGCGGAAGGACTGGGCGAGCGCGCGCTCGGGGTTCGGCGCGTACCGGTCCAGCACGGCGACGGCGCCCGCGCACGCGTCGAGCCACTCCGCGCGCGGGACGGCGTCGTGCGCGTGGGCGCCCGGAGGCGCGGGGAGCCCGTAGACGTGGACCTCCGCGCGGTCGCCGAGGTGGGCGACGGCGCGCCGGACGGCGTCGGCGGGGTCCTGCCAGGGCCACGGGCGACCGCCGAGCACGAACGTGGGGCGCGCGGTCTTCCGGCGCGGCGGCCCGGGGTGCGCGGCGATGGGCACGAGCAGGCCCGCGGGCGCGGAGAGGTCCCAGCCGCACGCGCCGAGGAGCCCGGCCCAGAACCACCGCTGGCGGGGGTTCGAGACGATCACCTCGTCGGCGGCCGCGACGGCCCGCAGCGCGCGCCCCGCCTCCTCGCGCTGGAGGCCCTCGAAGGCGCCCTCGAGCATGCGCGGCGCGTAGAGGTCCACCACGAGCGGCGCGACCGGCGCGAGCGCGGGCGCCTCCTCGGGCGCGACGCAGAGGATCCAGTCGGGGCGGGCCCGATCGGCGAGCCGCCGCAGGTGCCCGGGCGAGCGGAACCCGCCGGGCTCGTCCTGCGCGCGCGCGACCGTCACGACCTCGTGGCCGGCCCGGCGGAGGGCGTCGGCATGCGTGGCCGCGCGTAGCGCCCCGCCCGTGACGGGGGCGTCGGCGTCGAAGCGGCCGTGGTGGACGAGGAGCACGCGCACGGGCCAATCCTACGCTAAGTTCGTACATGCCCCACCCTTCGTTGGCGCACCTCCAGCGGCACCATCGCGACTTCGAAGCGTTCCGCGACGTGATGATCGAGACGGCCAGAACGCGCTTCGGCCCGTTGTGGTGGGGGGTGTGGGATCAGCTCGTCGCCGCCGCGCCGGACGCGACGGTGGTGGACCTCGGGTGTGGCCCCGGCGTGCTGCTCGAGGGCCTGCGCGCGCGCTTCCCGAAGGGACGCCACGTCGGCGTGGAGGTCCAGCCGGCCATGCTCGCCCACGCGCGCGCCCACGCCGCTCGCGCCGGCGCCGAGATCGTGGAGGCCGACGTCGCCACGCCCCCCGTCCCGCTGCCCGACGGGGTCGCCGACGTGGTGACGTCCGTGCACGTGCTGCACGAGCTGGAGTACCCGCCGCCGCTGCTCGCCGAGGCGCGCCGGCTCCTGCGGCCCGGGGGCGTCTTCGTGCTCTACGACTGGGTGAAGCGCCCGCTCGCCGAGTACCTCGAGGGCGCCGAGCCCACGCCCGACCTGCTCGAGCACTTCCGCGAGCACTGCCTCTACACGCAGGAGGACCTCACCTTCCTCCTCGGTCGCGAGGGCTTCGCCGTCCGCGAGATCGTGGGGCGGAAGGGCGGGCGGTACGTGATCGTGGTGGCGGAGCGGACGTGATCCCGTAGCGGGGCGAGGGAGCCGCCGACATGCCGGCCGAGCCTTCACGAGGGGGGGGCACGGAGGCACGGAGGCACGGAGGAACGGAGGGGGAGAGGGGGCGCCTGCGGCGCCAGCCGGGATGCTCGGGCGGAGGGCGGGGGCTCACGGGTTGGCGGCTCGGCGGCTCCGCGAGGCAGGCGGCGAGGGGGTTCTCGGGCGGAGGCTGCGCGCACGCGAGCAGGAGGACGATCACCTCCGGAGCATACCCACGAGATCACCCCGGCAGCCTCGCCGTCGCCGCGCGGAGGAGCGCGGAGAGCGTGATGCCGTCCGCGGGCATCCCGACGGTGGCAAAGGCGACGACCGGCGCGCGCGTCCACAGGAAGTCCTCGCGCAGCCGCACCCGCACGTCGTCCAGCTCGGCCGCGAGGTTGCTCGCGATCGGGCCGCTCGCCAGCACCGCGACGTCGCGCTCGCCCCAGCGGGCGAGCAGGTGCGGCGGGCGGAAGCGCGCGTACAGCAGCGCGGCGGTGCGGGTGAGCGCCGTCCGCGCGTCGCCGTCCACGCGCACCATGCCCACCGCGAGCCGCTGCCACGCGCGGGGGGCCTCCGCGAAGTGCGCCCCGGCGGCGTCGAGGAAGGTCCCGCGCGCGAGGAGCTCGGTGAGCCCGTCGTAGGAGGCGTGCTCGCGGAGGGACCGCGCGTACCGGGTGCGGGCGCGGACACGCAGCGCCAGCTCGGCCGGCGACCAGCTCGCCTGCGCGTCGTCCGCGCCGGCCTCCAGCGCGCGCTCGCGAGCCTTCGGGTCGTCCAGCAGCACGAAGATGGGGAGCGACTGCCGCCCGGGCATCGCCCGGGGCTGACGCCGGGCGGGTGATACCCTCGCACCCATGCGCTCGACCCCCGAGCTCCTGCGCGACGCCCGCATGTGGGCCTCGCGGCGGCTCGTGCGCTCGCTCGCGCCGCCGGACTGGCTCTCGGTCAACCTTACGCTCCGCTGCAACCTCAAGTGCGTCATGTGCACCACCTGCTACGACGCGCCGGAGCTCACGACGCGCGAGGTGCTCGATCTCGTGGATCAGGCGTGCGCGTGGGGCGTGAAGGTCTTCAACCCGCTCGGCGGCGAGGCCTTCATCCGCCACGACCTCGAGGAGATCCTCGCCCACGCGACGCGGAAGGGCATGTTCGTCACGCTCACGACGAACGCCACGCTGATCACGCCGCCGCGCGCGGCCCGGGTCGCCGCGATCCCGCCCGAGAACCTGCACGTCAACGTCAGCGTCGACGGGCTGGAGGGCCCCCACGACGAGGTCCGCGGCAAGGGCAGCTTCCGCCGCGCGCTGGCGGGCTACCGAAACCTGCGCGCCGCCGACGCCGTCGCGGGCAACTCGCGCCGCTGGATCGGCGCGAACGTGATCCTGCACCGCCGCAACCACGCCACCTTCCTCGCGCTCCTCGACTTCCTCGAGGCCGAGGGCTTCGACGGCGTGCAGGTGCTCAACCTCTTCCGCAACGACGCCGACAGCAAGGTCGGCGGCATGTGGTTCGAGCCCGAGGACCTCCCCGCGCTGGAGCGCCTCGTCGCCGAGCTGGAGCGCCGCCCGATCGTGCTCAACCGCGCCGACGACCTGCGCCTCGTCCCCCGCTACTACCGCGAGGGCCTCCGCCCGCTGGAGGCCCCGTGCTGGGCCGGCTGGAAGGAGCTCTACGTCAACGCCGACGGCAAGGTCGTGATGTGCGACGGCAAGCTCGACTTCCTCGCGGGCGCGTTCGGCGACGTCCGCCGGCAGACGTTGCGCGAGCTCTGGCGGGACCCGGAGCTCGCCGAGCGCCGCCGCGTCGTGAAGACGTGCACGACGCCCTGCATCCAGAATTGCTACCTGCGCCGCGAGAGCGACGGGCTCGGGCCGATCGCGAGGGGCCTCGCCGACAACGCGTGGCGCCGCGCGCGCCCGGCGTGGTTCCCGCGCACCGTCCCGGGGGTGCTCACGCTCGAGCTCTCGGACGTGCCCGACACCCCCGGCCACCCGCGCACGACCGCGCTCTTCGCCCGCTCGCCCGTGACGGTGGAGGAGGTCCTCGGCGACCCGAACCTGCTGCGCACCCGCGCGCGCCTCGACCACCGCCGCGGCTTCATGGGGCGCGACGTCGTCCGCCACGTGCTGGACGCGCTCGCCGAGGCCCGCATCGCGTTCGAGACGATCGAGCTCGGCTGGCGCGGCGAGCCCCTGTGGAACCCCGAGCTGGAGGGGATCGTCGAGCTGCTGCGCGGCCGCCGCGCGCGCCTCGTCACCAGCGGCCGCCTCCTCGACAAGGAGCTGCCCATCGAGGTCTGGGCGCGCGAGAACCCCCGCGGCATCCCGGGCGTGCACGTCGGCGAGCCTCCCCGCGCGACGATCCACCCCGCGATCTCCTGGGACGCGCGTTTGACCGCGTCGGTGGACGACGTCACGCTCCAGCGGCGCGTCGGAGACGTGCTCAAGGAGCCGTTCGCGGCGATCTGGGCGCGCTACGAGGCCATCTCGTAGTCACGACGCGCTGGCCGGCGGGCGCACCAGTGCCCACCTTCTCGTCGAGCACTCGGACTCCCACGCACGCGCCGTGTCCGGGCGGAGCGTGTCCGGCCGAGGAGGGGGCAGGCGGACGTGCGTTTTGCGATCTGGTTGCTCGGCGCCTGCGTGGACGGGCGCGAGTCCACTCACGGGTCACCCCACGCGGCGCGGTCCGAGGCGCCGGTCGAGGAGCTCCCCGGCTCCGACACGCCCGACGGCGGCGACGGGGGCGGGGACGACGGCGAGGACGACGTCGGCGACTACGAGTCCTTCTTCGACCCCGCCACGCTGCGGGACATCCACCTGTACGCGAGCGAGGAGACCATCGAGGCCCTGAACGCGGACGGCGGCACCTACATGCCCGGCACCTTCGTCCACGACGGGGTGGAGCTGGAGGTCGGCCTACGGCTCAAGGGCCAGTCCTCTTACCGGACCTTCGAGAAGAAGCCGGCGCTCAAGGTGAAGTTCAACGAGTTCGTCGCCGGCCAGCGGTACGCGGGGCTCAAGCGCATCGCGCTCAACAACCTCACCGGCGACCCCGCCCAGGGCCGGGAAGTGGCGGCGTACTGGGTGTGGCGCGCCGGCGGCATGGACGTGCCGTCCGCCGCGCTCGCCCGCGTGTACGTCAACGACGAGTACTTCGGGCTCTACGCGCTCGTCGAGGGCATGGACGACGTGTGGGTGGAGCGCCACTACGCCGACGCGTCGGGCGTGCTGTGGGCGGGGAACGACGACGCCGACCTGACCGCGCTCGGCATCCCCCACTTCGCGGTCCAGACCTCCGAAGGCGACGCGCCGCTGTCGCTCGAGCAGGTCGCCGCCGGGATCGCGCGCACGGACGCCGACTTCTACACGGTCGCCTCGCGCGTCGTCGACGTGGAGCAGTACCTCGACTACGTCGCCTGGTCGTCGGCGACCGGGAACACGGACGGGTATCCCTGGCACCTCGACGACTTCTTCGTCTACGGCGACCCCGCCGAGGGCGGACGCCTGAACTTCGTCCCGTGGGGCCAAGACGAGACCTGGGAGGAGACCTGGACCGAGTGGACCGGCCACGCCGTGATCGCCCAGCGCTGTCACGAGGACCTCGACTGCAGGACGCGCATCGACGATCACACCCGCGCGGTGCTGGGCGTGTACGAGTCGATGGACGTCCGCGGGTTCCTCGAGGCGCTGTTCGACCTGTCCGAGGACGCGACGGCCACGGACGGGCGGCGGGAGTTCACGCTCGAGGAGGTCCGGGCGGCGCGCGCGCTGCTCCTGCAGAGCGCGGAGACCTGGCCCGACCGCGTGCGCGCCGAGATGGAGCTCTGAGAGCTACTCGTGCGTGACGACGAGGTCCCGGATCTCCACCTCGGCATAGGCGTCCGGCGCGTCGCCGTACTCCGTGTTGGTCTGGAGGTAGGTGCCGGCCTTGAAGTAGCAGCCGTCGGTCTCGTAGGGGAGCTGCACGGCGGGCGTCTCGAGGTCTTCGTAGTAGACGTCGATCCGGCCGTCGGCGGCCGCGATGCGCAGCGTGAACTCCTCGCCGAGGGTGTAGTCGGCGTCCAGCACGCCCACCTCCGACCCGCCGCTCTTGACCCACAGGCGGTTCCCGTCGAGGCGGACGAGCACGACGTACTCGTCCGCGTCGTGGATCTGGCCCGCCACCACGTGGGGCACGACCTCGGGGAGGTGGGTGATCGCCTGCCGGATCGTCATCACGTGGACGCCGGTGCGGGTGGACCAGGCGGCCTTTTCCATCCCGCCGTTCGTCATCTCGCGCAGCTCGGTGCGCGGGAAGTGCGAGCCGGACGTCGTGACGCCGCCAGCGTTCGCGTGGAACACGACGGTGTCGCCGTCGTCGCCGACGTGGAACCAGGGCTCCTCGGACCAGGTCGAGAGCTCGGGCTGCTCGACGCGGTCGGGATCGCCGTCGGCGCCCACGGGCAGGGTGAGGTACCAGTCGGTCAGGTCGAGCACCTGCCCGGGCACCGTGGCCGGGTCGCCGGTGTTCCCGCCCGCGTCGCCGGTGTCTTCGGCGCCTTCGCCCGTGTCCTCGCCGGGCGCCGGGTCGATCGGATCGCGACCGACCCCGCCGGCGCCCGGGTGGGCTTCTTCCACGGATCCGTCGGGCGCCTCCCGCGAAGGGTCGTCGTCACGCGAGGGAGGGGTGGTGCAGGCGGTGAGCAGGGTCCAACAGAAGCAGGGGAAGGAGGCGCGAATGGGGGTTCCTTCGGTTGGTGTGTCAGACGAGCGCGCGGTTGCACGTTCGTCCGTAACCAACATGGTAATCGGACGAACACCCACGGAGCAAGCGCGTCGGGCGCGCCATAGACACGCGAGTGTCAGGTATGCCCGCGACAACCCGTGTTCACGGGCACGAGGAATTCGGGGGACGCTCCGTTCGCCCGACGTGGCGCGAGCGAGCGCGCGCGGGCCCCGCAGGCCCGGATCCGCAGAGGGGGTGTGACATGTCCGGACCGAGCCGTTGGCCTCGGGTGATCGCCGTGTTCTTCCACGTCGGCTGCACCTCGCAGGGTGGCGAGGACGTGCCCGGGCACACCGGCCCCGAGCCGCGGGACGCCCGCGTGGAGTCGCCCCCCGAGCCCGACGTCGGCGAGCCCACCGGGGACGCCTCCGACGGCTCGCCCACCTTCGGCGTCGAGCGCGGCTTCTTCGACGCGCCGTTTCAGGTCGAGCTGACCGCCGCCGGGGACGAGCCCGTCTACTACACGACGGACGGCAGCACGCCGACGCCGGAGACGGGCATCCCGTACGTCGAGCCCATCCTCGTGGAGCGGACGACACCCCTCCGCGCGGTCGCCGTCTCGCCCGAGGGGGAGCTCTCGCCCGTCGTCACGCACACGTACGTGTTCCCGGCGGACGTCGTGCTGCAGCCGGAGGAGCCGGACGGTTATCCCTCGATCTTCGCGCGGAACGAGGACGGGTTCGGGCCCTACCCCGCCGACTACGAGATGGATCCCGACGTGGTGGGCGATCCCCGCTACGCCGGCGAGGTGGAGGCCGCGCTCCTCGAGCTCCCGACCGTCTCCATCGTGACGGACGTCCCCCACCTCTTCGACGACGAGACGGGCATCTACCTGAACCCGTGGATGACCGGCGACGACTGGGAGCGGCCCGCGTCCGTGGAGCTGGTGGACCCCGAGGCGGGCACCCTGTTCGCGACGCAGGCGGGCGTCCGCATCCACGGCAACGCGAGCCGCAAGCCCTCGTGGACACCCAAACGCGGGTTCCGCACGTACTTCCGATCGCGCTACGGCCTCGATCGGATCGAGCTCCCGCTGTTCGACGACCCCGAAGCGGTCACGTCCTTCGACACCCTCGTCCTCCGCAGCATCCCCAACTACGCCTGGACGAGCTGGAACGAGTACCAGCGCCGGGGCGCGCTCTACATGCGCGACGAATTCGCCCGTCGCACCCAGCTCGAGATGGGCCACCTGACCGCGCACGGGCGCTTCGTGCACACCTACGTGAACGGGCTGTTCTGGGGCATCTACAACCTGACCGAGCGGATCGACGACGACTTCCTCGTCGACTACCTCGGCGGGGAGGACGTCGGCTGGGACCTCGTCTCGATGACGGTCGGCGTGCTCGAGGCGGACGAGGGCGACCTCGTCGCGTACGACGAGATGATGGCGCTCGCCAACGCGGGGGTCGCGACGGACGAGGCGTACGCCGCGCTCCGCGAGAAGCTCGACGTCGTCAACCTGATCGACTACCTGCTCGTGACACACTGGGTGCAGAACTCGGACTGGCCCAAGCGGAATTGGTTCGCCGCCCGCAAGCGGGACGAGGGGGAGAGGTTCATCTTCCTCGCCTGGGACTCCGACACCTCGCTCTCCACCGTGGACATGGACGTCGTGTCGCAGGACCTGGACGGGAGCCCGCAGCGGTTGTTCCACAAGCTCAGGGAGAACGCCGAGTTCCGGATGTTGTACGCCGACCGGATCCAGCTCCACCTCCTCGACGACGGCGTGCTGTCCGCGGCGAACGCCACCGCCCGCTTCCGCGAGCTCGTCGACCCGCTGGAGCTCGCGGTCACCGCCGAGTCCGCGCGGTGGGGCGACTACGTCCGCGACGTCTACCAGACCCCCGAGCCCGGCAAGGAAGCGGGGCTCCTCGAGCTCTACACCCCGGACGACCACTGGACGCCCGCGCGGGACAAGATGCTCGCCGTCTACTTCCCCGAGCGGACCGACGTCCTCGTCGAGCAGTACCGCGCCCTCGGCCTCTACCCCGACGTCGAGCCCGCCCGGTTCGGCACGCGCGGCGGCGACGTCCCCGAGGGGTTCGTCCTCACGCTCGACAACACACCCAACGCGGGCCGTGGCACGGTGTGGTACCGCCTCGACGGCGGCGACCCGCGGGAGCCCGGCGGCGCGATCTCGGACCACGCGATCCGCGGCGACGACCTCGCCCGGATCCCGCTGGTCGGGACCACGCGCGTCCGGGCCCGCGTCCACCTCGACGGCGCCTGGAGCGCCGTCCGGGAGGGCGTGTTCGAGACGCACGGAGGCGAACGCTGATGTCGGCGGGTCCGATCCTCGTCGAGGTGCTCGGTTGCGTGGCCGGCGACGCCACCGCCCCGCTTCGTCCCAAGTCGGCGGAGCGCGTGGAGGTCGAGCACCTCGGCGAGCACGCCGGCTTCGACACCGGCGACACGGGGGAGGCGGGGGGCGTCGCGGACGCGCCGCCGTACGAGGCCGACGCCGCGCGGCTCCTGTTCGCGGAGGGCGAGATCCGGCGCATCGCGCTCGAGCTCGACGACGACGCGCTCGACGAGGTGGGGCCGGACGAGGACGTACACGCCACGTTCGTGCTCGAGGGCGAAGGGAACGTCTACGACGTCGGGTTGCACCTCAAGGGCTCGACCTCCTACCAGCCGATGGACGCCAAGCCGGCCTTTCGGCTCGACTTCCACCAGTGGGACCCCGAGGCGCGCTTCCACGGGCTCAAGCGCCTCGCGCTGCAGAACATGTACCAGGACGGCACGATGATCCACGAGCACGCGTACGTCTGGCTGGCCTCGCGGCTCGGCGTCCCCGCGCAGCGCAACGGGTACGCGCTCGTGGAGGTGAACGGCGAGCCCTACGGGCTGTACCTCGTCACCGAGGTGATCGACGAGCAGTTCGTGGAACGGGTGTGGCCCGACGACGACGGCGGCCCGCTCTACGAGGACGCGCACGGCGACTTCACGGCCGGGTCGGAGTTCGAGGTGCAGGAGGACGGCGAGGGCCTCGACGTCGAGGACCTCGTGGACGTCGTGGGCGACACCTCGGGCGACGACTGGCTGGAGATGCTGAGGACACACTTCGACTTCGAGGTGCTCCTCACCTACTGGGCGCTCGACCTCGTGAGCGGGAACCCCGACGGGTACGTGCTCAACACCAACAACTACTACGTCTACGGCCAGCCCCTCACCCAGCGCTGGACGCTCATCCCCGCGGGCACGGACCGCGCCTTCAGCCTCGAGGACTCGGGCCCGCGCGGCTCCGCGACACGCGGCATCGGCGGGATCCTCGCGCTGGGCTGCATCGCGGACGACCGCTGCGAGGAAGAGCTCGACGCCCGCATCCGGGAGGTCGCCGACGCGTGGGACGACCTCGGGTTCGTCCCCGCCGTCGAGGAGATGGCGGAGGTCGTGGAGCCCGCCTGCGAGGACGACCCGAGGCGCTTCAAGGACTGCAGGACCTACGAGATGCTCGACTACGTCGAGGGGCGCGCGGAGGAGATCCGCGATCAGCTCGAATGAGCGCCGAGCATCTCCAGCAGCTTCGTGACCGTGCTCCAGTTCCGCGTCGTCACCGCGCCGGGCAGACGGAGCTTCCCGAGCGCCGCCGCGAGGGCGCTGCGCCCCTGGCCGCCGGGGTGCCACGTGTAGATCTCGGCGCCCGCGACGTGGAAGCGCTCCTCGCCGAAGTCGGCGCCGTACAGGGGGGCGAGCTCCGGCGCGGTCGGGGTCCGTGACAGGAAGGTCACGCAGAGCAGGCTCGGCTGGGACACGAGCTCCGGGAAGGGGTTCCGCTCGACCACCCGGCGCAGGTCCGCCTCGGTGCGCAGCGTCGTCGCGATCGGGCGACCCATGTAGCGGCCCAGCGCCGCTTCGATGCGGGCGGTCAGCTCGTCGGTCGGGAGCGTCGTGGCGAGCACCGCGTTGCCGCTCTGGACGTAGGTCGCGACGTCGGTGCAGCCGAGGCTCGCGAGCATGGCGCGCAGCTCGGCCATCGGCAGGCTGTTCTTCGTCCCGACGTTGACGCCGCGGAGCAGGAGGACGTGTCGGGTGCTCGGCGTGGGCAAGGGGGCCTCGGAGGGCGGGCTATCGCGCCGGGAGGGCCCGCGCGGAGGCGCGCCCCGCGCGTTAGCGAGGCGCCCATGCCGAACGCCGACCTCACCCCCATCACCGTCCAGGTCCTCGTGAACGCCCCGCTCGCGCGCGCCTGGGCCGTCTTCACCGAGCCCGAGCACATCGTCGCGTGGAACTTCGCGAACGACGACTGGTGCTGCCCGCGCGCGCAGCAGGACCTCCGCGTCGGCGGCTCGTTCTCCAACCGCATGGAGGCCCGCGACGGGAGCATGGGCTTCGACATGGCGGGCACCTACGACGTGGTCGAGCCCCACGCGCGGATCGGCTTCACGTTCGGCGATCGCCGCGCGGACGTCACCTTCGCGGCCGAAGGCGACCGCACGCGCGTCACCGAGACCTTCGTGCCCGAAGGCGAGTACCCGCGCGAGCTCCAGCAAGCCGGCTGGCAGGCGATCCTCGACAACTTCCGGAAGCGGGCCGAGGGCACCTGAGCCCGGGACCGCGCGCCATCGCGGCCAAAAATGCGCGGCCGGAACGATAGGCAGGGGTGGTGAGACGCTCCCGCACGGTCATCGACCTCTCCGCCGACCCTCCCGCGGGCGCGGTGGACCCCGTCGAGCCCGCGAGCACCGAGCTGGCCCCGCGCGAGCCCCCGGCGGCCCAGGCCCTCTCGCCGTGGCGCGTGGAGCTGCGGGACGGGCAGATCGTGGTCGGCGACGCCGTCGTTCACCCCGTCGTGGCCCGGGACCTCTGGGCCCGCCTCGGTCAGCTCGTGGCCGAGGCCGAGCGCGACAGCGAACAGGCCGAGTGGACGCACCTCTCCCGCGAGCTGGATCGACAGTTCCGCCTCGCGACACCCGCGTCGGCGCGCACCCTAGCGAAGCCGTCCACGGTCGTGGAGGGCCTCGTCCTCCGCGAGTCCGAGGACGCCGCGATCTTCCGCCTGGCCACCTTCTCGATCGCCACGCTCCGGCGCGGCCGGAAGGGCTGGGAAGGTCCCGCGTGGGCGCTGCGCCCGAACGGCTTCGACCGGCTCCTGCGGCCGCTCGGCTTCCGCGTGCGTGTCCACCCCGACGCCGTGCCTCCCGTGGCGGTGCCCCGGGCGCTCCCGGGCCCGTCGCCCACCCCGCGCCCGGGGACGGCGCCCCGGGCGCCCGAGGCCCCGGCGGGGCTCCTCGAGCGGAGACAGGCGATCGCGGAGGCCCAGCGCGAACTGCTCGAGGCCTTCGGCGAGGTGGGCACGTCGCGGACGCTCGACGAGCTGGCCGAGCGGGTCCCCGCGCGGGGTCACGAGCTGCGAGCGCAGCTCGACACCCTCGTTGAGCAGGGCGAGCTCGCCGTCGCGAAGCCCACCACGCCGGGCGAACCCGCGCGCTGGACCCGCCTCGACCGCCAGCCGCTGCGCCCGCCGTGGTCGAAGCGCGGCGCGACGCGGCTCGCGAAGGCGCCGCGACGCAAGGCGGCGCCTCGGCCCGCGAAGCCGAAGCCACCGGCGCACCCCTCGCCGCTCTCGATGCGCTGCTCCAGCGACGCCTGCCGCGCGGCCATCGGCGAGCGCGTGGTGGCGGTCCCCCCCGAGCGGGCGGCCGGGGCGCGGTGTCGGTTCTGCGGGAGCGCGCTGGCGCGGGTGGAGTGAACGAGGCAGCGCGAGGGCATGGCGGCGACCCCAGAGCCGGGTCGAGCGGGACGGTTTCGAAGCAGAGCCCCATCGACCAGGACTCCGGTCGGCCGCGGTGCGAAAGAAGCGGAGTTCGTTCGTTGCGACACGCAGCCGAACCGGGGGGCGCACGGCCTGGGGTCCCAGTCGGGTCGGCTCTGATCCAAATCCGTCCTGTTCAGGCCGGCTCTGCCCCGAGAGCGCCGCAACCGCCTCCGCGCCACCGGGCTGCGCGCTCCCGCCCCCCTACGACAACACGTCCTCGATCCGGTAGAGCCCCGCCGGCTTCCCGACCAGCCACCGCGCCGCCCGCAGCGCCCCCTTCGCGAAGATCGCCCGGTTCTGCGCGACGTGGCCGAGCTGCAGCCGCTCGCCGGGGCCACACAGGTACACCGTGTGCTCGCCCACGACGTCGCCGCCGCGCACCGCGTGAACCCCGACCTCTCCGTGCCCGCGCGCGCCCTTGCGCCCGGTCACGACGCGGCCGAGCCCCTCGGCGAGCCGCAGGGCGGTGCCCGACGGCGCGTCCCGCTTGTGCGAGTGGTGCAGCTCGACGATCTCCACGTCCCAGCCGGGCAGCGCGCGCGTGGCCTCGCGCACCGCGCGGGCGAGCACCGCGACCCCGACGGAGAAGTTCGCCGCGTGCAGCACCGGCACCCGCTGGTCGGGCGACAACACGAGGCCCGTCGTGCCCGTCACCACCGGGCACGTCGCCACCTCGAGCAGCTGCAGCAGCGCCTCGGGCGCGCTGAAGTCGACGATCACGTCCGCCGCGAGCGACGGGGCGAGCTTGCGCCCGCACGTCCACGCGAGCGTGAGGTCCGGCGCCGCCTCGACCTCGGCGAGCACGAGCCGCCCCATCCGCCCCGTGGCGCCGTGGACGCCGACGCGGATCACGACAGCTCCGCGAGGAGGCCCTCGGGCGGCGGCGACCCCGCCGCGAGCGGGAGCCGGCAGTCCGGCGCGCAGAGCCCCATCGCCGCGAGCGCCGCCTTCACCGGCACCGGGTTCGTCTCCGCGAAGAGCCAGCGCACGAGCGGGTAGAGGCGACGGTGCCGCGCGGCGGCGAGCGCGGGATCGCCCCCGCGCCAGGCGTGCCACACCGCGACCGTGTCGCGCGGCGCCACGTTCGAGAGCACCGAGATCACGCCGAGCCCGCCCACGGAGAGCAGCGGCAGCCAGGTGAAGTCGTCGCCCGACAACACGGGCCGCCGCGTGGCGAGCATCAGGTCCTGGCCGAAGGCGACGTCGCCCGTGGCCTCCTTGCAGGCGACCACCCCGTCGATCTCGCAGAGCTCGCCGAGCAACGCGGCGGGCAGCCGCTGACCGGTGCGCCCGGGCACGTGGTAGACGACGAGCGGCAGCCCGACGGCCGCGGCGGCGCGGACGTGCGCGCGCAGGCCGGGCGCGTTGGGCTTGTTGTAGTAGGGCAACACGAGGAGCCCGGCGTCGGCGCCGGCGCCCTTCGCGCGGCGCGTGTTCTCCACCGTGGCGCGCGTGTCGTTCGTGCCCACGCCCATCGTGACCACCACGTCGCCCGCCTCGGCGCGCGCGGCGGCGAGGAGCGCGTCCTTCTCGGCGTCGTCCAACGTGGGGGATTCGCCCGTGGTGCCCGCGACGACCACGCCCTGGACGCCGCCGTCGACCTGGCGCCGCACCAGCGCGCGGAACGCGTCGAGGTCGACGCGATCGCCCCGCATGGGCGTGACGAGCGCGGTGTGCACGCCCTCGAAGGTCATCAGAACTCCACGACCCCGACCACGCGGGCGCCGACCGCCGTCTTGTCGAAGCCGCCGCCGAAGTCGGCGTCCTCGTACTCGGTGTAGTACTTGCCGGGCAGGAACACGCCGAAGGTGCCCTGCACCCACACGTGCGGGTGCGGGTCGTAGCGGACGGACAGGTCGAACTCGTTGCCGTAGCCGCCGTTGCCCTCGAAGGCCGCGGGCGTCTTCGCCGTCAGCGCGCCGATCCACGCGGCCTCGGCCTGCAGGCCGGGCAGGATCGTGTAGCGCGCGGCGGGACGCAGGTAGAGCGCGTTGGAGATGCCGTCGCCGGTGAGCGCGGCGTCCTCGGTGCGGCCTTCGTTCTCGTTGTTGATCACGCCCGTCTCGAGCGTGGGCATGGGCTCCTCGAACAAGAGGAGCGCGACGTTGTGATCCCGATCGAAGGAGAAGGTGCGGAGCTTCTCGTCGTCGGGATCGGCGTCGCCGGTGGCGAAGCCGCCCTGCAGGCCGAGGCCGAACTTCTCGCCCTTCCAGTCCGCGTTCAGCATGCCGCCGAAGGCCATCGCGTCGACGTCGTTGCGCTCGGCGGAGAGGTTGCCGCCGCCGAAGTGGGCGACGGCCTCGAGCTCGAGCTGGACGGGGCCGAGCCGGGTGAAGCCCCAGAGGTCGCCCGTGTAGGCCTGCCACGGGCCGGTCGCGTACTTGTCGTCGTCGGCGTGGTCGGCCTGGTAGCGGTAGTTGTTGAGGAGACCGACGCCGGCGGTCTCGCTGCGGTACCCGAACGCGAGCGAGGCGGCCTGCATGTCGTCTTCCTGGCCGAGGAAGCCCTCGTACTGGACGTCCCACGCGGCGAGCACGAACACGGGCCCGAAGCGGCCGCTCCACTGGACGCGGTCGGCGGTGTCGCCGTACTCGGCGAGCACGTCGTTGCCGTCGTTCCAGAGGATGCCGCCGCCCCACTGCATCGGCATGCGGCCCATCGCGAAGCGCCCGACCCCGGTGTTGGCCTCGCCCCACGCGCGCGTGGCCGCGATGCTGACGGCGGAGGGGGCGACGCCGTCGGCCTCGGCGCGGGCGATCGTGGTGCCGCTGACGGGGTCGGCGTAGGTGGCGGTCTCCTCGCCCCAGGTCGTGAACGCGTTCAGCTCGAGCTGCGCGTGGAGCGAGGCGTGCTCGGACACGCGCCAGGTGGGGCGGAGCGACATGCGGTGGTCGAAGGACTGGCTCGACCCCTCGGTCGCGTCGTTCCCCTCGGCGGCGGCGAGCGAGAGGGTGTCGTAGAAGAGGCCACGCCCGCGGTAGAAGCCCTCCCAGACGAGCTCCCCGGCGAGGGCGGGCTCGGCGGCGAGCATGGCGAACAGGGCAACAGTCAACGGGGCCTCCCTACGGCCGGCGGGGCGGGGCGCATAACCGATCCCGGTAGCGCCGCCCCCCCGGGCTGCGACGCGCCTTGACGGCCGCCTCGCGACGGCGGACATTGGGGCGCGATGCTCGAACTGTTCAAGCGCACGTGGCTCGGCTGGAACGTCGGGGTGCGCCGTTTCATGGAGTGGCAGTCCGCGTTCCTCATGGCGGTCGCCTACGTGGTCGGCATGGGCCCGGTGGCGATCGGGCTGCGGCTCGCGCGCCGCGACCTGCTCGATCGCGGCCCCGGCCCGAAGGACGCGCGCTCCTACTGGATCCCGCGCGACGGCAAGCCGATGGACATGGAGCGGGCGACGCGGCAGTTCTGAGCGCGGGCCCCCACCATGTCCCAGCGTCGCTACCGTCTCCTCGAGCTGCTCGGCGAGGGCGGGTTCGGCAAGGTCTACCGCGCCGAGCTGCAGACGGCGGGCGGCTTCACGAAGGAGGTCGCGCTCAAGGTGCTCCGCCCGGAGGCCGGGCCCGACGAGGACCTCGCCGCGCGCCTGCGCGACGAGGCGCGCATCCTCGGGCTGGTGCGCCACCGCGCGATCGTCGGCGCGGACGCGCTCGCCCAGCTCGAGCAGGGCTGGGCCGTCGTCATGGAGTACGTCGTCGGCGTCGACGCCGCCGAGGCGATCGCCGCGGGTCCCCTCCCCGAGCACGTCGTGCTCGAGATCGTGGAGGAGGTGGCCTCGGCGCTGAACGCGGCCTTCCACGCGGCGCCGCCGGGCGGCCCGCCGCTGAAGATGATCCACCGCGACATCAAGCCGCAGAACGTGCGCCTCACCCCGGCCGGCGACGTGAAGGTGCTCGACTTCGGCGTGGCCCGGGCGGACTTCGCCGCCCGCGAGGCGAAGACGGTGTCGCTGTCGTTCGGGACGCTCCAGTACATGGCGCCCGAGCGGGTCGAGGGCCACGACCTCCCCGCCGGCGACGTCTACGCGCTCGGGCTCTGCGCGCTCGTGCTCCTCACGGGCGACGCCGATCTCAAGCTCTCGCTGCACGAGGAGCGCCACGCGCGCCGCGTCGCCGAGCTCGTCGGGGGGCTCGCCCGCGAGGGCAGGATCGCGGAGGGGACGGCGAGCCTCCTGACGCGGATGGTCGCGTTCGACGCCGCGGCTCGCCCCGCCGCGCGCGCCGTCGAGCAGGAGGCCCGCGCCCTGCAGGCTGCCGCGAAGGGCCCGCCGCTGCGCGACTGGGCCGAGGCCCACGTGCCCGCGCTCGTCGGGGCGCGCAGCCCTCGCCGCCCGGACACCGTCGAGCTGCTCGTCGAGCGGACGGGCCCGATGCGGCTCCACCCGGCCGACACCGACCGCGTGGGCGTCCGGCGCCGCGCGCCCGCGCGGTGGCCCTGGGCGCTCGCCGCCGTGGCCTTCCTGCTGGTCCTCGGCGGCGTCGCCGTCGCGGGCGGGGCGCTCCGGTACCTGATGGCGACGTCCGAGACGCCGGTGGCCTCGCCGGCGACCGCGCCGGCCGCGACGCCGACCGCCACGCCCACGCCGGTCGCGACGCCGTCGCGGCGGCCGCTCGTGCCCGCGCCCGCGACGGGCGGGGCCGGCGTCGCGACCTGGTCG
>JBMOQZ010000046.1:0-3621 GCA_049322475.1 Myxococcota bacterium
CAGGTCCCCCGCTCGTGCACGCCAGACGCGCACATCCCGGGGACCTTGCGCTCAGGTCCCCCGCTCGTGCACGCCAGACGCGCACATCCCGGGGACCTTGCGCTCAGGTCCCCCGCTCGTGCACGCCCGCATCTACGCAGGCACCTCGATCGGCCCCCGCGCCACGACGCCGATGCGGGCGTCCCGGAGCGGCGGCTCCGCGCCGATCATCGGCAGGAGCAGGGCCCACACGCGCTCGGGCGACCACCCGGCCGCGCGGAGCGCGCGCAGCTCCGTCGAGCCGTGCGACTTCGACAGCTTCTTCCCGTCGGGGCCCACCAGCAGCGGGACGTGCAGGTACGTCGGCGGCGACAGCCCCAGCGCCTCGTGCAGGCGCACCTGCACGCCGGTCGCCTCGACGAGGTCGGCGCCCCGGACGACCTCGGTCACGCCGTCGCGCGCGTCGTCCACCACCACCGCGAGCGGGTAGGCGGGCTCGCCGTCCGCGCGCATCAGCACCGGGTCGTCCTCGGGCTCGACCGTGACCTCGCCGCGCGCGCGGTCCACGAAGGTCACGGCCCCACGCGGCACGCGGAAGCGAAAGGCGCCGGTCTCCGCGGGCGCGTCGCGGTGCGGGCAGGCCCGGGCGAGGCGCGCGGCGCGGTTGCAATCGCACCGGTACACGTCCAGGCCCTCGACCGAGTACACGCGCCGCGACTGCGGGGTCACCTCCTCGTCCCAGTCGATCCCCAGCCAGCGCAGATCCTCCCGCTGGGCCTGCGCGACGGCCTCTCTCGCGCGCCCCCGATCGAGATCCTCGACGCGCAGCAACAGCCGCCCGCCCGCCCGCCGGGCGGAGATCCACGCGGCCCCGAACGCCAGCGCGTTCCCGAGGTGGAGGTGACCCGAAGGCGTCGGTGCGAGGCGGCCGGTCGGGGGCATGCCGACAATCCTGCTAACCGACGGCGCAAACTGTGAGCAGTCTTACAAAAATGCGGCGTGAGTTTTGGAGGTTGCCCCCGGAAGCGCAGTCGCGGCGCCCGCGGCGCGGAACAAGTCGCAAAAGTCGCGGCCGGACGGACTTTTCGAGGGTCGGAGGTGTAGGGTCCCCGCATGCCGACCACGCGTCCCCTCCTGCTCGCCGGTACCCGCACGCACACCTCCTCCTTTCACGAGGTGCACGCGCCCTGGGACGGTCGTCTGGTGGCGTTGTGTTCCGACGCGGGCCCGACGGAGGCCACGCTCGCCGCCCTCGCGGCCGAGGACGCGTTCGCGGAGACGCGCCGGATGCCGTCCCACCGCCGCGCGTCCGCCCTTCGCGCCGCCGCGGAGAACCTCGCCGATCGGCGCGACGACCTCGTGCGGGCGCTGGTCCACGAGGCCGGAAAGCCCGCGCGCTTCGCGGCCGACGAGGTCGATCGCGCCTGCTCGGCGCTCCAGCTGTGCGCCGAGGAGGCCGAGCGCATCGACGGCGCCGTGTTGCCGCTGCACGCCGATCCCCGCGCGCCCGTCTACGTGGCCCGCTGCTTCCCCCGTGGGCCCGTGCTGGCCCTCACGTCGGTGGCGTGGCCGCTGCTCGGCGCGTGCGAGCGCGTGGGCCCCGCGGTCGCGGCCGGCTGCCCGATCGTGCTGCGGCCCCCGCGACAGGCGCCCACCGCCGCGCTGATCCTCGGCGAGGCCCTCGTGGACGCCGGCTGGCCCGCGGGCGCGATCTCGGTCCTCCCCGGCGATCGCGCGCTCGTCGAGCAGCTCGTGACCGACCCGCGCTTCGCCACCGTCTCGCACCACGGTGGCCGCGCCGTCACCGCGACCTCCGGACGCCGCCACCTGCTCTTCGATCCCGGCGAGGTCGCCAACGCGATCGTCGAGCCCGACGCCGCGCTCGACACCGCGATCCCCCGCATCGCCGAGGGCGTCTTCGCCTTCGCCGGCCAGGCGTGCCCCGGCGTGCAGCGCATCTACGTCCACGCCGACGTGCTCGAGGAGGTGCGCGAGCGGTTCGCCACCGTCGCGAGCCAGCTCCCCATCGGCGATCCCGCCGCCGACGACGTCGTCTGCGGGCCCATGATCGACACCGCTCGTCTCGCCCGCGCCGAGGCCTGGGTCGCGGACGCCGAGGCGCGCGGCGCCCGGCGGCTCGTCGGCGGCTCGCGGTTCGGCAGCGTGATGTGCCCGACGCTCGTGCAGGCGCCCGGGCCCGCCTGGGACGCCGGCGAGGTCGTCGGCCCGATCGCCGTCGTCGAGCCCTACGCGACGCTCGACGACGCCATCGACCGGCTCAACGCGGGGCCCGCCGCGCAGGACACGGGGCTCTTCACGCGCTGCCTGCCGAAGGTCTGGCGCGCGTTCGACCGCATCGAGGCGGGCTCGCTCGTCCACGACGAGTACCCGACGCTCCGGCCCGTCCGCGGCGCCGAGGAAGAGCCCGTGCGCGGCGGGCGCAGGCGCTCGCGCGAGGCGATCGCCTGCATGACGGAGGTGCGGACGCTGGCGATGCGCGCGGGCTAGTACGATCGGGGCGTGCCCCTCTCCGTGGTGGTCCCCGCCTTCGACGCCGCGCCCACGCTCGCGCGGTGCCTCTCGGCGCTCGTCGCGGCCCTGCCCGACGGCGGCGAGATCGTGGTGGTCGACGACGGTTCGCGCGACGCCACCGCGGCGATCGCGGCGGGGTTCCCCGCGCGGCTCCTGCGCCAGGCCAACCGCGGGACGTCGGCCGCGCGCAACGCGGGGGTCGCCGCCGCGCGGCACGACCTGATCGCGTTCGTCGACGCCGACGTCGTGGTGCGCCCCGACGCCCTGCGACGGCTGGTCGCGGCGCTCGGGCCGGAGGACCTCGGCGCGAACGGGATCCTCGCGCTCGACCTCACCACGCCGGGGCTCGTCTCCGCGTTCGCGAACACGTCGATCCACTTCCAGCACCTCCGCCACGGCAAGCGCGTCGCCACCGCGTTCACCGCGCTGTGCGTGCTGCGCCGGGAGGCGCTCGATCGCATGGGCGGCTGGGACGAGCGGTGGCACAGCCGCTACGCCGACGACGTCGCGACGCGCTGGCACCTGCCCGCCGGGAGCATCCGGCTCGTGCCGGAGGCGACGGGCGAGCACCTCAAGCCCGTCCGGCTCGCCGGCCTCCTCAAGCACCGCTTCAACATCGGGTGGTTCTGGGTCCGGTCCGTCGGCGCCCACCGCGAGAAGGCCGACCGCGCCGTGCTCGATCTGCGGTACCCGCTGAACACGATCGCGGCCGTCGGGCTCCTCACCCCCGCCGCCCCCGTCGCCGCGGGGATCGCGGTGGCGGCCAACGCGCGGTTCGTCGCGTTCACGCTGCGCGAGCGCGGCGCCGTCGAGGCGGCGGCGGCGCTCCCGCTCTCCGTGCTCGAAGGGTTCGCGTACGCGGCGGGCGTGATCTCGTCGGTGGCGAGGGGGCGAGCCGACGCCCGCCCCCCCGAATGACCCGAGGCGTCAGTCCGAGAGCGCGTCCCAGCAGGACTCGCAGAACCACTGGCAGTCGCCGTCGCCGTCGCAGACGTCGCAGAACGCCGTGCAGAACTCGTCGACGTCGTCCTCGTCGTCGAGGCAGTCGTCGTCGATGTCGCACCAGCACCAGTCCTCCCAGCCGTCCTCGCAGTCGTCCGACCAGTCGTC
>JBMOQZ010000047.1:0-33457 GCA_049322475.1 Myxococcota bacterium
AGCCCTGGCCGAGCCGGAAGCGCCTCACCACGCGCGCCTCGATGCCGGCGGCCTCCACGACCGCCTCCGCCTTCGACGCCTCCGTCCGGTCGGCGATCGGCCCCGCCTCGAGGATGTACTCGTCCGCGCGCGCGAACCCCAGCCAGAGGGCGAACAGGCTCATGGCGTCGCCCCTATCACCGTCTCCCACTCGATCGGCAGCGGCATGAACGTGAGCAGGAACAACCCGAGGCCGACCCCGGCGAGCACGCGGGCCCGCAAAGGCAGCGGCGGATGCTCGTCGATCGGGAGGGGCCGCGACGCTCCGAGCACGAGCAGGAGCACGCCCCACACCACCCAGCCGCCCCACGCGACCCCCGCCGCGATGGCCACCCAGGGGCCCCAGCGGGCGACCACGCCGGCGACCCGCGGCGCGACGGCGTTCAGCACGTGCCCCCCGTCGAGCTGCCCGATGGGGACGAGGTTGATCCCGGTCAGGAGGCACCCCACCCAGCCCGCCATCGTCGTCGGGTGGTAGACGGCGTACCGGTCCGGCGGCGCCCCGAGGATCCACGTGCCGAGCACCTTCACGACGAGCGGGTCGTTGAAGATCAGGATCCGTCCCTCGAACGGCGAGCCGAACAGCAACGCGAACCACCCCGTCTCCATCCAGTCGGGCACCTCGGCCGGGTCGGGCGGCGAAAACGGCGGGAGATCCACCGGCGGCCCGATCCACGGCATCGACACGGCGAGCAACGCGAACGCGACGACGGCCCCCGCCAGCGGCCCGGCGATGCCCATCTCGAGCAGCGCCTGTCGGGACCGCGGGAGGCTCCGCAGCCGGATGACCGCGCCCATCGTCCCGAACGCGAGCGGGAACGGGATGAACGCCGGCAGGGTCAGGCGGAAGCCGTGCATGCGCGCGACGACGTAGTGCCCCATCTCGTGCGCCCCGAGGATCGCCATCAGCGGCACGCTGAACGCGAGGGCGTCCCGCCAGCCGGCCCCGCCCGTCACCACTCCGTGGGGGATCGAGAACAACGTGACCGACACGAGCGTGAGGACGAACAACCCCACGCTGCGCGCGGCCTCGCGGCGCGCTTCGCTCATCCCGTCGTCAGTCGAGTCGCCGCACGGAGATCTCGTACGCGCCGGTGCTGCCGTCGCTGGCGCCGACCACGATCATGTACTCCTGCCCGCCCGTGAGCGTGGCGAGCGCGATCCCCTCCTCGCCCTCCTCGCCGGACACGCCGCCGAAGTTGTAGTACGGCGAGAACATCGGCAGGCTGTCCTCGTCCTGCTCGTCGAGGTCCATCCAGTCGGCGTCGTACGAGCTGGGGTTCGGCGCCACGTTCCCGTTGGCGGTGCACTCCATCACGAGGATCTGCTCGTAGAAGGTGCCCGGCTGGGGCTCGTCCTCGTCGAGCACGCCGTCGTCGTCCCAGTCCGTGCCGCAGGTGGTCGCGGTGCCGTCCGGCTCGCCGCACGGGTCGAACTCGTCGTCGACGTCGCCCAGCATCGTGCTGGACAGGAAGATCTGGTAGTACAGGTAGTCGAGCACCGACGTGGGGTACGCGAAGTCGGCGCCGTCGGAGCAGGTGCCGCGCGTGGTGCCGTCGACCGTCGGCTCGGGGAGCCAGTCGGCGGGCACGATGGCGATCCAGGGATCCTCGGGCCCGGGCGTGCCCTCGGTGTCGGCGAAGTGGCGATCGAGCCAGACGGCGACCCGCACGTACGAGCCGAACGGCTCGGTCGAGAGGTCGAGCAGCCACCGGTCGGTGTCCAGCACCTCCACCGCGGTGGCGTCGCCCGCCCCGTCGATCTGGTAGGTGGAGCCGGGACCCGAGAGGGCGCCCGCCCCGTAGACCACGGAGCCGTCCTCCGGGAGCGCCGGCAGGTCCACGCTGTTCGCGTCGGTCGCCGAGTAGATGTCCTCGACCGCGTAGTCGGCGAGCCCCGGGTCGTTCCAGCGCACGACGGTGCCGACGAGGCCGGTCGCCGTGGCCTGCAGGTCCACGCTGGCGGTGTCGTACGGGATGCCGGCGAGGCGGATGACCGTCGCCGCGTAGCTCTTCGCGACGTAGCCGTTGAACTCGAAGCCCGGCGTGTAGAGGTAGGCGTCCGGGCCCTCGAGGAGCGCGGCGTTCTCCTCGATCTCGTAGGGGAAGCTGCTCGTGCCGCCGGCGTAGGCGCGGTTGTAGCCGCGCAGGTCGATGCCGCGCTGGTACCCGTTCGCGCCGAAGAAGCCGTTCGGCGCGTCGGGCGGCGCGTCGAGGTTGGAGGGATCGACGTACGAGGGCCACGTCGACGTGTCGACGAGCGCGGTGCCGTCCTCGGCGAGCACGCCGCTCGTCAGCATGGCGACCTGCCACTTCAGCACGAGGCCGGCGAAGTCGTCGCCGAGCGCGGTGGCCGCGTACTCCACCGCCGCCGTGCCGACGTCGGGCTGCTGCACGATGGACCGCACGAACTCGGGTCCCGTGACGATGCCCGACTGCTCGGCGTAGTCGTACAGGTACCGCGCGAACATGAACTGGGCGCCGTACCGCAGCGTCTGCAGGCTGCCGTTGGCGGAGTCGGTCACGAGCGGGAACAGGTGCGGCGCGTCGAGGTACTCCCACGCGTGGAGGTGCCAGGCGGCGCCGAACCCGCAGTACTCGGCGGCGAACGTGCCGAGCGCGTCGTTGAGCCAGTCCTCCTCGACCGTGCCCCCGAAGTCGTTGACCTTCTGGTTGAACGTCACGAGCGTGGTGAACGACTTGGCGACCTGCGCGGCGAGCTGGAAGCTCGTGTAGTCCTCGACCGTGGGGTCGGTGTACGGGTTGAAGAACCCGTACGGGTCGGGCGCGTAGACGTAGACGACCTCCTGCTCGTCGCTGCCGGGGTTGGTGCGGAGGTCGTAGTCGTAGAGGTCGACCGTCGGCTCGGCGTACGAGTGGAGGATGTCGTCCCAGTCGGCGTCGTCGTCGCTCGTCAGCGTGATCGCGTTGAGCACGGGCGTGATGACGACGCTCACCTTGCCGTCGCCGTTGATGTCGGACTCCTGCCCGTACAGCTCGCGCACGTTGGGGACGATGTTGCCGTCGATGATCTCGGCGACCGTCGAGAGGTCGCAGTTGTCGAAGCCGTAGGCGTCGTAGGCGTCGGGGACGTCGACGTCGCCGTCGCAGTCCTGGTCCCAGTCGACGGGGACGTCGTCGTCCACCCAGATCGCCACGTTGTCACCCAACGCCCACAACGTGGCGTTGACCACCGCGTACGCCTCGGTGTCCTCGAGGTCGGAGCGGACGAGGAACTCGCTGCGGCGGTAGCCGACGTCGCTCTCCGAGAGCTCGTCCGCCGGCGGCGGCTGCGGGTCGGGCGGCGGGTAGAACACGGGGTCGCGGCGGCCAGGCGACGGCAGCGAGGCGACGGGGGGCGGGACCGGGCCGTTGGTGGAGGACGGGAAGTAGCGGAGCTGGAACCCGAGCGCGTCGCTGCTCGTGTTCACCACCACCATGTAGAACTCTTGCGTCTGGTTGGAGTCGCCGGACCCGTCGCTCAGATCGACCGTCGTGATGCCGTTGGCGTCGGACTCGTACTCGACGACGTCGCCGGGGTCGTCGAAGCCGGTACCGCTGCCGGTGCCCCCGCCGCCGGTGTCGTCCGTCTGCGTGTCGGTGTCGGTGTCCGTGTCGGTGTCGGTGTCCGCGTCGCCGCCGCCGCCGGTGTCGTCGCCGCCGACCACGTCGGTGCCCGTGAACTGCTTCTCCTGCAGGTTGGTGCACCCCGCCACCGCGAAGAGCAGCCATCCGAGCGGAATCTTGCGGACCATGCGCGAACGCCTCCGAGTCTGTCCCGTCGTGCACGGTACCACGAGCCCGCGGCGCGCGTCTGCACCGCGGCATGGACGTCGTCTGCCTGGGGAACTAGCTTTGCACTCGAAGGTCTCACCCCCGATGAAGGATCTCTACGCCGTGCTCGGCGTCGCCCGCGACGCCGACCAGGCCTCGATCAAGAAGGCGTTCAAGACGCTCGCGCGGAAGTACCATCCCGACGTCAGCAAGGAGGCGGGGGCCCAGGATCGCTTCAAGGAGATCAGCGCCGCCTACGAGGTGCTGGGCGACGAGCAGAAGCGGGCCCTGTACGACGAGTTCGGCGAGGTCTCGCTGCGCGCGGGCTTCGACCCGGAGCAGGCCCGGGCGTTCAAGAACATGGGCGGCGGCTTCCGGCCCGGCCCGGACTTCGGCGGGGGGGCGGGGCCCTACCCGGGCGGGGGCTTCGGCGGCGGCGCCGGCTTCGACTTCGACGACCTGCTGGGGAACCTGTTCGGACGAGGTGGCGGCGCGGGGCGGCGTCCCGACGGCCCCCGCGGGGGCGCGGACATCGAGGGGCGCGTCACCATCGACTTCCTCGACGCGGTGCGCGGCGGCGAGGTCCCCATCCAGGTCCGGCGCCCGGGCCCGTGCGGCGCCTGCAAGGGCGAGGGCGGGCGCGGCCGGAAGCCCTGCACGGCCTGCCGCGGCAGCGGTCGCCGGGCGGTGCGGCAGCTCGGGCTCAACGTGCTCGCCCAGTGCGACGAGTGCGGCGGGACCGGCGCGACGTGGGCGGAGGAGTGCGCCACCTGCGGCGGCACCGGGCGCGTGCGCGAGCTCGTGAACCTCCAGGTCCGCGTGCCGCCCGGCGTCGACTCCGGCCAGCTGCTGCGCCTCCGCGGCCAGGGCGGCGCCGGCGTCCACGGCGGCCCCGCCGGCGATCTGCTGCTGACCGTCGACGTGCGCGACCACGCCCTGCTCCACCGCAAGGGCCGGGACCTCGAGATGGACCTCCCGCTCACCCTCGCCGAGGCCCTCGGCGGCGGCAGCGTCGAGGTCCCCACGCCCACCGGGAAGGTGCGCGTCAAGGTCCCGAAGGGCAGCAACAACGGCACCCGGCTCCGCATCGCCGGGCGCGGCGTCCAGCTCAAGGAGGGGGCGGGCGACCTGTACCTCGTGCTGCGCCCGATGCTCCCCGCCACGAGCGACGCGGAGGCGCTCGAGCTCGCGTCCCAGCTCGACGCGAAGGGCGCGGAGGGCGGCCCGCGCGCCAACCTCCAGCTCTGACGGTCGGGCGCGGATCAGCTTGACAGGCGGGCGGCCGTTCTGTAAGAACGCGCCGCTTCCCGAGGCTTCCCGTGCGTTCCTGGCTCGCCCTCTCCGCGCTCCTCCTGACCGCTTGCCCGAGCGGTGATGGCAACGAGGACACCGACAAGACCGGCGACACCGACACCGACACCCAGACGGGCGACGAGCGCGCGTTCACGGACTTCGTCGACGTCGAGACCAACTACGTCGCGGGCGACACCAGCTGCTACGCCGGCACCCTCGGCACCGAGACGCCCGATCCCACCTGCGTGACCGAAGCCGAGGTCAGCGGCGTGGTCGAGGACTTCCAGGAGGGCGAGGGCGTCCCGGACATCACCGTCCAGGTCTGGAACGACGACGACATCTCGGGCTCCGCCTCGGCGACCACCCAGGCCGACGAGTCCGGCAACTTCTCCACCACCATCCCGGTCTGCCAGCCCTTCGGCTACGGCACGTCCACCCCGCCGGAGTGGGAGGAGACGAAGGACACCTACGAGGTCCACCAGATCTACGGCCCCGGCGTGGACGACGTGGTCTTCAACTCGGTCAGCTTCGCCACGAGCCGCCTCATCCCCGGCCTCATCGGCGTCGAGTGGGACGAGTCCACCGGCATCATCGCGGGCGCCGTCTACGACTGCAACGAGGACCCCGTCCAGTACGCGCAGGTCTTCTTCCACGACGGCTCGGGCGCGGTCCCCTCCGTGGGCGACGTCTTCTACTTCAGCATCACCGGCGACACCGAGCTCCCGACCAGCCGCGAGAACCAGGCCTACACCAACACCAACGGCCTCTGGGTGGCGGTCAACGTCCCCGCCGGCGACTGGCAGGTGGAGGCCTACGGCTGGGACGGCTCCCAGCACGTGATGCTCGGCGCGACCCAGCTCACCATCAAGGCCGGCTCGGTCAACATCTCCAACATCTACATGGGCATCTCCGACGGCCTGTCGTACCCGGACTCCTGCAAGACGCCGTGTGAGTGATGTTGCTCGCCCTGCTCGCCGCGCCGGCGCTCGCCCAGTCCGCCCCCGACAACTGGAAGCTCAAGCTCGACGGCTACTATCGCGCCCGCGGCTTCGTCTTCTCGCACCTCTACGAGGGGCAGGCGATGCCGGCGACGTACATGCAGCACCGCCTGCGCATGACGCCGGAGCTGAACTTCGAGGACCGGGCGAAGTTCTTCATGACCATCGACGGGCTCGACGGCGTGATCTGGGGTGACAACCAGTCGCTCGCGAGCACGGCGCTGTTCGCCGGCGACCCCTCCTACACCGGGCTCGAGGGCACCGAGGTCGCGCCCATCCAGCTCGAGCGCGTGTGGACCGAGTTCAAGGTCCCCGTCGGCCTCGTCCGCGTGGGCCGGCAGGGCTCGCACTGGGGCATGGGGCTGCTCGCCAACGACGGCAACGGCCTCGACAACGACCTGTTCGGCGAGAACAAGTTCGGCTCGACCTACGACCGCGCCATCTTCGCCACGCGGCCGATCACGGTCGCCACGACGATCGCCAGCATGGTGTCGCCGAAGGCGAAGGCGATCGACGTCCCGCTGATCGCGGCGGTGGGCGTGGACCGGCTCGTCGAGGACCCGCTCATCCAGTACTACGGCTACTCCTGCAGCATCGACAACCCGGACGACGGCTGCCCCGACACCGAGCAGCACGACGTCACCGAGGAGCGCGACGAGGAGCGGCGCACCGACAAGTGGTGGGTCGACCCGCGCGACGACGTCTTCGAGATGATCTACGTGCTGATGTACAAGACCGACGGGCAGAAGTTCGGCAAGAGCCTCGTCGGCGACGTCACGCTGGGCACGTACATCGTCAACCGCATGCAGGCGGAGACCGACTCCAACGTGCTGATCGTCGACGGGTACGGCAAGCTCGAGCTCGCCGGCGTGCTCGCCGAGTTCGAGATCCTCTCCATCACCGGCGAGACCCACGCCATCACCCTCGCCAACGCCGAGGCGCCGGAGGACCCGTTCCTCAAGAAGGCGGGCATCGCCGGCGGCGTCGCGCGGCTCGGGTGGCAGAACGAGGTCTTCACGGGCATGGCGGAGGCGGGCTTCGCCTCGGGCGACGACGACGTCACCGACGCCGACTTCACCGGCCGGCCGCTGCACCCGGACCACAACGTCGGGCTGCTCCTGTACGAGGAGATCGTCGCCCGCGTCACCTCCGAGGGCTGGGGCGAGGACGCGCGCGGCCTCTGGAGCAACGGCGGCGTCTACAACAGCAAGTACATCTACCCCAACGTCCGCTTCCGCCCGATGAAGGGTTGGGAGCTGGTCGGCGCCGTGCTCGTCGCGTGGCCCGACAAGCCCGACGGCGCCTTCGTCCTCTGCGGCGAGGACGACGACGCCGAGTGCCCGGTGATGGACGCACAGTCGGACATCCTCGGCTGGGAGGTGGACGTCGGCGTCCACCACAAGTGGGCGGACCACATGAACTTCGTGCTCGAGGCGGGCCACGCCCACGCGACCGACCGCCTCCCGCTGGAGAGCACCGGGCTGGAGACCGAGCTCAACGACGATGGGCGTCCCTACGGGAACTACTTCACGGTACAGTCTCGCATCGCCTACGAGTTCTGATGCTCCCGTTCCTGTTCGGGCTGGCCTTCGCGGGCCTGCCCGAGGACCTCGCCGACGCCGCCGACACCGACCTCCCCACGAAGACCCGCGAGGAGGCCTGGGGGCGGCTGGTGAAGGGGGGCACCGCGCGCGATCTCGTGCGCCTCGCCGAGCTCCCCGACACCCCGAAGAACCAGCGCTGGGTCGCGATCCGCGCGCTCGGCCCGATCCCGGGCGACGAGGCCCGCGACGCCATCCTCCGCTACCTCGAGGCGAAGGACGCCTCCACGCGCATGGCGGCGCTCGGCGCGCTGGGCGACCGCGGCGACCGCGCGCTGTCGGGCCGGGTCGCTGCCGCCCTGTCCGACAAGGCCCTGCTCGTCCGCGCCGCCGCCGCCGAGGCCCTCGCCAAGCTGGGCGACCCCTCCACGCTCGGCGACCTCGAGCGCGCGCTGAAGGACCCGACGAACAGCTACCGCGGCACCAGCATGTGGGTGCGCCGGCGCTTCGTGGAGACGATGGCCGCCATCGGCACCGACGCCGCCGTGCCCTACCTCGCGCGCGCCCTCGACGACGCCGACGCCGACGTGTCCGCCGCGGCGGTGCACGGGCTGGAGAAGGTCGCCGGCTTCTCCTACGCGGAGGGGCGGACGCCCGAAGAGGAGCGCGAAGCCTGGCGCAGATGGGCTGGGCGCTGATCTTCCTGTTCGGGGGCCTCGCGGCGACGCTGGGGGACCTGAACCACGTGCGCTGGGGCGTGCTCGCCTACCCCGGCGGGGGCCAGCCCCTCTGGGTGATGGGGCTCATGGGCTCCGCGAGCGTCGGGATGGTCGCCGCCCACCGCGGCCTGCCGGTCCGCGAGGCGCCGCTTGCGTGGGGCGCCGTACTCCCGCCCGCGACGGCCTTCTTCGCGTTCTACTTCCTGACCGGCCCGCTCGCCCCGCACCCGATCGCGCTCACGACGATCCTCGCCGTCGCGTTCCTCGCCCGGAGCCGCGGCGAGCCCGCGACCGTGTGGCTCTCCCCGCTCGGCGCCGCGATCGGCGGGCCGTTGTTCGAGGCCGCGCTCTCCTCGACGGGCGCCTTCTCCTACCTATGTCCGCGCACGTTTTCGGTGCCGACGTGGCTCCCGTTCCTGTACCTGCACGCGGGGCTGGCGGCGCGGGCGATCGCGCGCGCCCTCTGACGATCACCTCGTGACGTGCAGCTTCAGCACCGTCTTCCCCACGCCGATCGTGTCCCCGTGCCGCAGCCGCCCGACGCCCGTGCGGCGCCCGTTGTGGTAGGTCCCGTTGGTGCTGCCGAGGTCGCGCAGGAAGATCATCTCGCGCCCGAAGACCTCGATGACGCTGTGCCGCCGCGACACCTCGCCGTCGGAGAGCGGGACCTCGCCCGCGCGGCGCCCGATGTTCACGTTCCCGCGCGTGAAGCGGAAGACCTTGCCCGTGTCCTGACCGGCGACCACCTCGAGCAGGGCGTTGAGCCCGGGCGGCAGGCGCAGGTCCTGCCCGATGACGTCCGCGGTCGAGCGCGTGCGCTCGGCGCTGCCCGCGAGCTCCACCAGCTCCTCGTCGAGGAGCCAGGCGATCTCGAGCTGGTTGCTGGGCGGCTCGGGCGGCGGGGCCTCCTCGCTGGCCTCGGTCGCGACGCCGTCCATCCCGCCGAGGAACAGGATGAGCCGCGTGGAGCCGAGCGCGATCTCGTTCCCCGGCTTGAGCGCCACCTCGCGCACCAGCCGGCCGTCGACCATCGTGCCGTTCGTGCTCCCGAGGTCCTGCAGCACGAACTCGCCGTTGCGCGCGACGATCTGGCAGTGGCGCCCGCTCACGAGCGGGTCGTCCAGCAGCAGGTCGCCGTCCTTCCGCCCGATCACGAGCGCCTCGCGCGCCGGCAGCGGCACGTTCAGCCCCTGTCGCGACCCGGCGACGATCTTGAGGAACGCGCGGGCCATCAGGCGGTCGAGCGGGACTGGGCCCGGCGGCGCTCGCCGACGAAGGCGCGGTGGTAGCGGCCGCCGAGCTCGCGGCCGAGGACCTCGGCGGCGAACACCCCCGCCTCGGCGAGCCGCGGGAGGTCGACGCCGGTGGCGACCCCCATGCCCTCGAACATGTAGACGAGGTCTTCCGTCGCGAGGTTCCCCGCCGCGCCGGGCGCGTACGGACAGCCGCCGAGGCCGCCGACGGACGCGTCGAACGTGCCGACCCCGCACCGCCACGCGGTGAGCGCGTTGGCGAGCGCGGTGCCGCGCGTGTCGTGGAAGTGGACCGCGAGCTTCTCGAGCGGGATGGCGCGCGTGATCGCCGCGAGGACCTCCTCGACCTGCCGCGGGTTCGCGACGCCGACGGTGTCGCCGAGCGAGATCTCGTCGGCGCCCGCGGCGACCATCGCCTCGGCGAGCCGCAGCGTGGCCTCCGGCGCGACCGGCCCCTCGTACGGGCAGCCGAACACGGTCGACACGTAGCTGCGGACGCGCATGCCCTCGTCCTTCGCGACGTGGATGACCTCCTCGATGCCGGCGAGGCTCTCGCGGATCGTGCGGTTCACGTTCTTCTTGTTGTGCGTCTCGCTCGCCGACATGAACGTGGCGACGTTGCGGACCCCGCACTCGAGCGCGCGCTCGAGGCCGACGCGGTTGGGCACGAGGCCCCAGTACGCGCAGCCGTCCACGCGCGGCAGCATCGGCACGAGCTCCTGCGCGTCGGCGAGCTGCGGGATCCACCGCGGCCGCACGAAGCTCGTCACCTCGACGTCGGGAAGCCCCGCGCCGGCGAGGCGGGCGACCAGCTCGGCCTTCGCCGCGGTCGGCACCACCGTCGCCTCGTTCTGGAGGCCGTCCCGCGGGGAGACCTCGTAGATCCGCACCGAGGGGAGGCCCATCACGTAAACCTTACCACGGACCGCAGCGGGTCCGGATCGAGCAGCCAGCCGAGGATGGCCGCCCAGGCGTCGGCACGCGCGCGCGACTGCTCCGCCGCGAGCCAGCCGAGGTCCTCGACGATCGCGGGCGACAGCTCGGCCCCCCGGCGCTCGGGCGCGCGGTGCAGGATCACGGGCCCGGTGCGCGTGCCACGGAGCGCGTGGCGCTGCACGGCGTAGGGGCGGAACCGATCCGCCGCGCCGTCGGGCCAGGGCTCGGCGTAGACTGCGTTCGCGTCGGCCAGCGCCTCCGCGAGCTCGGTGCCGACGTGCACGGAGGCCCCCGTCACCGCGGCGCGCTCGCGCGCCCACGTCACCCGCTCGGCGTCGGGCGCGTAGCCGATGGGGTGCGCCACCGCGACGGACAGCCCCTGCCCGGCCCCGGCGACCATCAGGTCGTGCAGGAGCCCGCACGCGTCGCCCACCCACGCGAGCTTCCGGCTGGCGAGCCCGCCGAGCGCCTGCGTCAGCACGCGCAGATCGGCGATGGCCCCGGCCGGATCGCCGCCGGCGCCGCCCGCCTCGACCACGGGGCACGCCGCGCCGCCGGCCAGCTGCTCCATCGCCGCCGCGGGCATGCCGCTGGCGAGCACCGCGGCGTGCAGGGCGCCGAAGCGCCTCCCGGCGACCCCCGCGTCGCCCAGCGCGCGCGCCTCCGCGGGCCCGTACACGATCACGCGCAAGCCGAGGAGCGCGGCCCCCGCCTCCACCTCGGCGCGAAGGTAGGGGGCGGGCTCGGCGCAGACCAGCGCCACGGGCGAGGCCGTCGCGAGGCGGGGCGCGGCCCCGCGACGCGCCGCGTCCGCGCGCGCGAGCAGCTCCGCGAGCGCGGGCGGGGCGACGTGTCCGAGGTGCAGGAGCGCGGGGATGGCGGCCTCCGTTGGGCCCGATGTAACGGAGACGGGCGCGCCCCGCCTCGGACGGTGCCACAATCCGGGGCATGTGGCTCCTCGGGGCGGCGCTGGCCGAGACCTTCTCCATCTACGGAGAGCGTCACGACTTCTGCGAGGTGGTCGCGCAGGCCGCCGCCAACGGCGAGGCCGACACCGTCGAGGTCTACGACGCGAACGACGAGGACTGCGGCGCCGGCGGCGCCACCGTCGAGGGCGACGACCTCACGATCGTCGGGGCGAACGACGCCGCCACCCTCCCGCCGATCACGGCGTACGAAGCCACCCTCGCGATCTCCGGGGTGTCCTTCCCCCAGGCGGCCTACTGGTCCGCGCCCCGCGAGGCCGCCGAGCACCTCGGGAGCGACTCCTGGCCGGTCGCGCTCGCGGTCGAGGGCGGCGACCTCACCCTCACCGACGTCACGATCGATGCCGGTCCGTATGCCGCGCTCGCCGTCGTCGACGCCGATGCGGAGGTGCGGAGCGTCACGGTGAGGGACAGCTCGGCCGGCCCCGCCGTGTATGTCGGCAGCGAGTCGGGCACGACGTACGTGCAGGTCTTCGGCAGCACGTTCGCCTCGAACCTCGCCGGCGCCGTGCTCGTGACGGGCGCGGGCACCACGCTGGAGATGTCCGAAGGCGTCCGGTTCTCCACGAACGGGGGCGCCGGGTGGGCGGACCTGCACGCGATCGACGCCGGCCGGGTGTGGCTCTTCGGCGTGGCCTTCTCCGGCAGCGAGTCCACCTCCGACGGCAACGGCGTGGACGCGCCGGTCCTCGTCGAGTCGAGCGCCTTCACCTGCGACAGCTGCACCTGGGACGGCACCCTCGGGTCCGCGTGGATGCTCGCCGCGACCGGCCTCCCCGTCGACGTGATCGGGGGCAGCGCCACGCCCGGCGAAGGGACCACGGCGTACGGCGTGAACGTGTCTTCGGGCGCCCACCTGAAGCTCACCGGCTTCGAGATGACGTTCCCGGACGGAGGCGCCACGGGCATCGTCGCGACCGACGCCGACGTGACCATCGACGAGGGGACCTACGGAGGCGGCGGCACCGACACGAAGGTGCTCTACGCCCTGGACAGCGCCGTCCAGATCGACGACGCCTGGTTCTGCGGCGTGTCCAACCGCGCCGGACCGCTCTTCTACGTCTCGACCTACGACTACGTCGCGTCGCTGAAGCTCACCCGCGTCACCGTCCAGAAGAGCGCAGGCGCCGCCGGGATCCTCGCGGGGTACTCGCCGGCGACCCTCTACGTCGACGACTCGACGTTCGCCGACAACGAGGGCGCCGTCGTGTCCGGGACGTGGCAGCGCTACGACTTCCACAACACGCTCGTCGCCCGCACGGGCGGCGTCGACCTCGACGCCGCGCCGAACAGCGGATCGGGCTGGTACAACCTCTGGTTCGAGGCCGAGCACGCCACCCCGGAGCATCTGCCCGCGGTGTGGGGCGAAACCGACGCCGCCGGCGACCCCGAGTTCGCCGACACCTACTCCGGCGACTGCGCCAACCCTCCGAGGCTGTCGGCCGGCTCGCCCGCCATCGACGCGGGCGACCCCACCTACTACGACTCGGACCGCACGCGCTCGGACATCGGCGCCTGGGACTACGTCGCCGACGGCGACGCCGACACCGACTCGGACACCGACACCGACACCGACACCGACACCGACACCGACACCGACACCGACGCCGACACGGGCGCGCCGCCGCCGGTCCGAGCCGACCCCGAGCTGACCGGCCTCCGCGGCGGCTGCGGCTGCGACGGCGGCGGGGGCGCGGCGGGGCTCCTCCTCCTCCCCCTCGCGATCCGCCGGAGGCGCGGGTGATCCTCGCCTCGCTCGCCCACGCCGCCTCCTCCACGAGCGTGACCCCGGAGACGGACCTCTGCGACGCCGTCGCCGAGGGGCTCGCCGCGGATCCCGACCACACCTTCTCGATCGACGGCGACCACGACACCGACTGCGACCTCCTCGAGATCGGCGAGGGCGCCGTCGTGACGCTCCGGTCGGCCTCCTACACCGTCGCGCTCCCCGCGCTCGCCCTCTCCGGCGGCGCGGACGTCACGGTGGTGGACGTCCGTTTCCCCCGGGCCGCGTCGAGCTCGCTGCTCGACGAGATGATCGAGCTCCCCTCCGAGGTCGACACCGGCGCCGTCATCGTCTCGGGGGCGACGGTGCGCGTCGAGGGCGCAAGCTTCGAGGACACCTCCGGCGCCGGCGTCGTGGTGTACGGCGGCGCCTTCCACTCGACCGACGCCTACTTCTCCGACTTCGACGCCGTCCGCCCCCTCTACGTGATCGCCGACGGGACCGACGCGCTCGTCGAGGCCGCGGGGCTCGACGTGACGGGCTGCGACGCGGGCGGCGTCTACCTCCTCGCCGCCGCCGGCCACGAGCTCGAGGCCACGATCTCGAACAGCTCGTTCACCTGGAACCGGGGCGCCGGGGCCGACCTCGTCGCCTACGACGCCCGCGGGGTGACGCTCGACACCGTCGACATCGCGGGCTCCACCGGGTCGACGTCCGAGGAGGGCGCGCTCGACGGCTCGCCGCTCGTGTTCCGCGGCTCGGCGGCGACGCTCGCGAACGTGACGATGGCGGACGTGCAGGGGGACGACGGCGCGCTCCTGACGACCGACGACCGCGCCCCCTGGGACCGCTGGGGCGGGCTCGTCGTCTCGGGCGGGGAGTTCGCCCCCGAGGACTCCAGCGGCGACGCCATCTGGGCGCGTGCCGCCGGCGAGCCCATCACGTTCGAGGGCGCGACCTTCCGCGAGGACGCCACCCACCCGTTCGGCTCGCTCTACCTCTCCGCCGCGGAGATCACGATCACGGACAACGCGTTCCTCGGCGGCGGCGCGCCGCACGGCACCTCGATCGGGATGATCCTCCAGGTGCTGGACGCGACCCTCGCCGAGGTGGAGCGGAACCTGTTCTGCGGCTGGGCCACGAGCGGCAACCCGCTCTGGGTCGTGTACGGCAACAACTCGACGCTCCACCTGTCCGAGAACGTCTTCCAGGACCTCGCTGCCACCGGCGTCTACGCCAACGGCGAGATGGTCACCTACGCGTGGGACAACACCTTCGTGGGCGTGGACGTCGCGCTCGAGATGAACCGGGGCGACCTCGCCTGGAAGAACAACCTCGTCGCGCACGGCCAGACGGGCGTCGTGTTCCTCGACTCGACGAACCTCGTGGACGGCCACGACAACCTCTACTGGGACGTCCCCGAGCCGGCCCGCGACGCCCCCTGGGGCTTCGACGGCGACGCCCTCGTCGCCGACCCGCTCTTCGCCGCGGCCTGGCCGGGGCAGGGCTGCGACTGGGTCCCGCAGATCACGCAGACGTCGCCCGCCAACGGCGGCGGCATGGACGGCCTCGACGCGTGTGACGAGTCCCCCACCGACATCGGCGCCTACGACGTCTGCGGCGCGCCGCCGGGCGACGACACCGCCGTCGTCCCGCCCGACTCGGGCGACCCTCCGGGCGACGACACCGCCCCGCCCGTCGTCGACACCGGCGACTCCGCCGTCGCCGACTCGGGCTCGCCCCCCACGCCCGGCCCCGATCCGTCGCTCACCGGCCTGCGGGGCGGGTGCGGCTGCGACGGCGGGGGCTCCGCGGCGGCGCTCCTGCTCCTCCCCCTCGCGTTCGGGAGGCGTCGGTGCTCCTGATCGCCGCCGCGTCCGCGACCGAGCTCGTGGTCGGCCCCGAGGACGACCTCTGCGAGGCCCTGCTCGACGCCGACACCACGTCGTCGCTCGTGGTGTACCTCTCGGGCGAGCACCACGACGACTGCGCGTCGCTCCAGCTCGAGGGCGTCGACCTCACCGTCCAGGGCGCCGACCGCGCCACGACCACGCTCCCGCCGATCGAGCTGCAGCGCTCCACCTTCCTCGCGAAGGACCTCTGGTTGCCGGCCGGCGAGACCCCGAGCCTGCTCGATCTCGGCGCCGAGCTGCTCGGCTACGACGCCGTGCCCGTCTCGCTCGCCGCGTCCTCCTCGAACGTCACGCTCGCCCACGTCGACGTCACGGGGCACGCGGGCGCGGGCATCGTCGCGCTCCAGGGCACGCTCGACCTCTCGGACGTCGCCGTCACCGACTTCCTCGACTGGGCCGGCCTCTACGTGTTCGCGGGCACCGACGACGGCACGACGCTCACCGTGGACGAGGGGAGCCGCTTCGCCGACGACGCCTCCGGCGCCATCGTGCTGTCCGCGGAGGGGCTCGGCGAGATCGCCGCGTCGATCGCCGACACCACCTTCGAGCGCAACCGCGGCTACGGCGGCGCCGACGTACACGCGCTCGCGGTCACGACGCTCGGGATCGAACGCGCCACCTTCCGCGACAGCTTCGGCATGAACGACGACGCCGAGGCCGGCACCGGCGCGCCCATCTACGTGGAGGACACGGCGCTCGCGCTCACGTCGTGCGACTTCTTCGGCACCGACGGTCAGCAGGCCACCTACCTCGTCCAGTACGGGGGCACGCTCGCGGTGTCGGGCGGCACCTGGGCGGGCCTCGCGGCGACGAACAGCTACGCGGTCATGGCGAACGGCTCTTCGCTCGCCCTCGACGACGTCACCGTCGAGCAGCCCGAGACGATCGGCGCCGTCTGGCTCAACGGGGACTCCGTCGCCGTGACCCGAAGCCGCTTCCACGGCGGCGGCCACGTCCGCCCGACGCCGCTCCTGTGGCTCCCCTGGGGCGGCACCTCCGTCGTCACCGACAACACCTTCTGCAACGTCGACGGCACCGAAGGCGGCGAGCTCGTCGACGCCGTCGGCGACTTGACCTTCGAGCGCAACCTGGTGCGGCAGGTCGACCTCGCGGGCGTGGCCGTCGCGAACACGGGACGGGTCACCGCGCGCGACAACACCGTCGTCGACAGCGACACCGACTTCGTCGGCGGGGACCCGGACCCGCTCGTGTACGTGAACAACCTCGTCGCCGGCGCGCGGATCGCCGTCACGGCCGCGCCGCGCTCGCTCGACGCCCACCACAACCTGTTCTGGGACGTGACGTGGGTGGAGACCGGCTACGAGGAGGGCGTCGTCGAGGCCGACCCGCGGCTCGCCGACACCTACGTGGCGACCGACTGCGCCGCCGCGCCCGCCATCACCGCGAACTCGCCCGCCAACGGCGCGGGCGACCCCGCCGTGGCCGACAGCTACGGCAACACCCCCTCGGACATCGGCGCCCTCGACGTCGACGGCGAGCCCGCCGGCGGCGACACCGGCGACCCCAACGTGCCCGGCGACTTAGCCGAGGAGTCCGTGCTGGTCGAGCTCGCCGGCGGCCTCGCCTGCGGGGAAGACGCCGCCGCCATCCTGCTGCTCCCCTTCCTGACGCTCCGGAGACGCCGTCCATGCTGATCCTCTGCGCGAGCGCCGCGCTCGCGCTCGACGCCCACGGCACCCCGGCGATGCCCGCGGCCGGCAACACCGCCGCCGACCCGCTCGTCACCTGGCAGCCGGCGACGGCCGCGCCGGGCAGCCTCTCGTTCGCGGCCACGCTCGAGGGCGCGCGGAGCCCGCTCGTGGGCACCGTGCAGACGGGCGAGGAGCTCGCCGAGGTCGCGCTCCTCTCCGATCTGCTGGGCACGACCTTCACCGGGATGGGCACCGTCGGCGATCGCGTGGGGCTCGCCGTCTCGCTGCCCGTCTGGTGGCGCTACGACACGTTCGACACCGAGGCGGCCGCGCGCTCGACGCAGGCCGGCGCGTTCCTCGGCGACGTCCACGCCTGGGTGCCCGTGACGCTGGTGCACGGCGGCGACGGCCTCGGCCTCGTCGCGATCGCCGACGTGAGCCTCCCGACCGGCGACGCCGCCCGGCGGCTCGGCGGCGGCTTCGGCGGCGGCGCCCGCGTCGCCGTGGGCCGCGACGGCATGGGCTTCAATTGGGGCGCCAACGCGGGCATCGCCTACGACGCCGACGCCCTCGACCTGAACGTCGACCGCACCGTCACCGTGCCGCTCGCCGCGCAGATCGGCTGGCAGCCCTGGCAGTGGGGCGGCCTCGGCGTGGAGGCCTGGGCGTCGCCCTCGCTGACCGCCGACGACGCGTTCGCGGTGTCGAGCCCCGGCGAGCTGCTCCTGCGCGCGGGCGTCCGCACGAAGAGCGGCGTGTTCGCCACGCTCGCGGGCGGCGGCGCGTTCACGCCCGGCGTGGGCGCCTCCGAGGCGCGGCTCTATCTGCGCCTGGGCTGGGGCAAGCCCCGCCCCGAGAAGGCCACGGTCGAGCCCACCGTCGAGAAGAAGGGCGAGCCCGGCGCCTACGACCTCGTGGTCGACGCGCGCGACGCCGACGGCAAGCCCGTCGCCGCCGTCGTCACCGTCGAGGGCCCCGCGCAGCTCCCGCCGGTCGAGCTCGGCCGCGACGGGCACGCCGTCGTCCCGCTCTCGCCCGGCGAGTGGACGGTCACGCTCGCCGGCGAGGGGCTCGAGACCCAGCGCCGCGAGGTCGCCCTTGAGGAGGGCCGGTGGCGCCCCGCCGAGGTCGACGCGGTGCTGCGCCCCGCGGAGGGCGGCGCCGCCTCGCTCGTGGTCGAGGTGGTCGACGTCGAGGGCCGCGCGGTCGAGGGCGCCCGGGTGACGGTCGACGGCGGCGAGCGCGGCGAGACCAGCACGGGCGGCTCGCTCGCGCTCGAAGGCCTGAAGGACGGCGACCGCGCGCTGGTCGTCGCGGCCGCCGACTTCGAGGCCGCCGACGCGATCGCGCTCTCCCTCGGCGGGGGCGACAACAAGCGCGTCGTCGTGCTGGAGCGGCCCCCGGGCTCGGTGAAGGTGATCGCGCGCTCGAAGGACGGCCCCGTCTCCGACGCGCTCGTGCGCTTCCTCGGGCCGCGCGACGTCGCGCCGCTCCCGATCGGCCCCGGCGGCGAGGCCATGGTGCAGCTCGCGCCCGGCAACTGGCTCGTGGCGGTCTCCGCGCCCCGGCACGGGCTCCAGGAGCGCGAGGTCGCGATCGCGCCGGACGACCCCGCGCTCGTCGTGGTCGACGTGCTCCTCGGCGAAGACGAACGTGGCGACGGCGGGCTGACCGTGCGCGTGCTCGATCCCGACGGCTCGCCGGTCGTGGGCGCCGAGGTGCGCCTCGACGACGCCCTGCTCGGCACCACCGGCAACGGCGGCACCGTCAGCGTCTCCGGCCTGCAGGCGGGGTCGCGCACCCTCGCGGTGCGGGGCCCGCGCTTCCGCGACCTCGAGCCGCGCGCGATCGCCGTCGGCGGGGGCGCGCGCGAGGTCGAGGTGGTGCTCGCGTGGAAGCCGGGCACCGTCCACGTCCGCGCCCGCGGCGCCGACGGCGCCCTGCCCGACACGCTCGTGCGCTTCGACGGCCCCGAGCCGCGCGCGCCCGAGGGCCTCGGGCCCGACGGCGACGCGTTCTTCCAGCTCGCGCCGGGCACGTGGCAGGTCGCGCTCTCCTCGCCGGAGCTCGGGCTCCAGGTGCGCGAGGTACGCGTGCTCCCCGACGACATCCACCTCGTCGACATCGACGCCACCCTGCTCCGCGCCGCCGGCGACGCCACGCTCGCGCTCACGGTGGTCGGGCCCGACGGCAAGCCCGTCGACGGCGCGGTCGTGCGCGTGGACGGGCGCGAGGCCGGCGCCACGTCGACCGGCGGCACGCTGCGCCTCGGAAACCTCGCCGCGGGCAGACACAAGGTCGCGGTCGAGGGGCCGCTCTTCAAGGCGTGGTCGAAGGACGTGACGTTCAAGGCCGGCGAGGCGAAGGTCGACGTGAAGCTCGCCTGGGACGCCGCCGCCGTGAAGGTGCGCGCGCGCAGCGCGGACGGCGCCGTCACCGACGCGCTCGCCCGCTTCTACGGCGCGGACGCCCTGCCGCCCACGCCGCTCGGGGAAGGCGGCGAGCGCCTGTTCGGGCTCGAGCCGGGCCCGTGGACGCTCGTGTTGTCCTCGCCCCGCTACGGGCTCGCCCAGCAGGAGCTGACGGTGAAGCCGTCGAGCGAGCCGCGGCTGGTCGAGGTCTCGCTCACGCCGCCCGCCGCGGACCAGGCGAGCCTGCTCGTCGTGCTGGTGGACCCGGCGGGCAACCCCGTCGAGGGCGCCACCCTCACCGTCGCCGGCGAGCCACACGCGCTCGGCCGGAGCGGCGTCTACGTGCTCGCCGGGGCCACGCCCGGCACGGTCGCCGTCGCCGCCGAGGCCCCCGGCTTCGCGCCGGTGGCGGCGAAGGAGGTCGCGCTGGTCGCCGGCCTGCAGCAGCAGCGCGTGACGATGAAGTGGCTGCCGCGGCCCGTGCGGGTCGCCGTCACGGACAAGGCGGGCAAGCCCGTCGACGCACAGGTCCGGTTCGCGGGCCCCAACACGGTGGCGCCGGCCCTGGCGGCGGGCGGGAAGGCCGAGGCGGAGCTGTTGCCGGGGGACTGGCAGGTGCTCGTGTCCGCGACCGACCTCGGCGCGCGCAGCCAGGAGCTGGTCGTGCCGCCGGGGGCGGGGCCGCTCGACCTCACCGTCGCGCTCGACGCGGTGAAGGTGCAGGTCACGAACACGCAGGTGGTCATCCGCGAGCAGGTGCACTTCGACTTCGACGCCGCCACGATCCAGGCCGACTCCTTCCGGGTGCTCGAGGAGGTCGCCGCCGCGCTGCAGCTCCACCCCGAGCTGCTCCGCGTCGAGGTGCAGGGCCACACCGACGCCGTGGGCGACGAGGCCTACAACGTCGACCTCTCCCAGCGCCGCGCCGAGTCCGTCCGCGCCTGGCTGGTCGAGCACGGCGTCGACGCCGCCCGCCTCGTCGCGAAGGGCTACGGCACGAGCCAGCCGGTGGGCCGCAACGACACCGAGGCCGGGCGCAAGGCGAACCGGCGGGTGCAGTTCGTGATCGTGGAGCAGAAGCCGTGAACCCGACCGTCGCCCAAGTCGTCGCCGCGCTCGATCTGAAGCCCCACCCCGAGGGCGGGTACTACCGCGAGGTCTTCCGCTCGGACCTCACGCTCCCGCTTCCCCGCGGAACGCGCGCGACGTGTACGTCGATCCACTTCCTGCTCCCCGCCGGCGCGTTCTCGGCCTGGCACCGCGTGCGCAGCGACGAGATCTGGGTGCACCACGACGGCGACCCGCTGGAGCTGCACCTCCTCGACGACACCGGCCGCCACACCCTCCACGTGCTCGGGCGCGACCACGCCGCCGGGCAGGTCCCGTCCGTCGCCGTGCCGGCGGGCCTCCTGCAGGCCGCCACCCCGCGCGGCGAGCGCTACGCGCTGTGCGCCTGCGTCGTGGCCCCGGGGTTCGACTTCGCGGACTTCGCGATGCCGTCGCGGGAGGTGCTGTCGCGGGCGTTTCCGGGGAAGGTGGAGCTGGTGGAGAGGTTCACGCGGTGACCGCCTCCTCCAGCATCCCCCGAACCTTCTCCCGCAGCTCCTCCACCGTGAACGGCTTCTGCAGGAACGCCGCGTGGTCGTCGGGCACGCGGGCGTCGCCCACGCCCGCGGCGTAGCCCGAGATGTAGAGGGCGCGCAGCTTCGGCCAGCGCCGGCGCAGGTCGCGCACGAGCGCGGGGCCGCTCATGCCGGGCATCACGACGTCGGTGACGACGAGGTCGACGGGGGCGGCGTCGGCGGCGACCTGCACCGCCTCGCGCGGGTCGGCCGCGACGATCACGCGGTACCCGAGTCGCGCGAGCGCCTCCGCGAGGTAGGCGCGGACGGCGTGCTCGTCCTCGACCACGAGCAACGTGCCGCCGCCGGGCCGGGCCTCGGCGACCACGCGCGGCGCGACGGGCGCGGGCGCCTCCGCGGACGGCACCGTGACGACGAAGGTGGCGCCGTGCCCGGGCGACGACTCGACCGTCACCTCGCCCTGCCACTGGTGCACGATGCCGTAGACCATCGAGAGCCCCAGCCCCGTGCCCTTCCCGGCCTCCTTCGTCGTGAAGAACGGCTCGAAGATGTGCGCCTTCACCTCGTCGGCCATGCCGATGCCGGTGTCGGTCACGGCGAGGTCCACGACGCCCTCGCCGGCGTCGCGCACCTCGATGCGCAGCTCCCCGCCCTCCGGCATCGCGTCGCGCGCGTTCACCACGAGGTTGAGCAACACCTGCTCGACCTGCCCCGCGTCGGCGAGCACCCACGCGGCCTTCTTCGGCGTCCGCACCACCAGCTCCACGTCCTCGCCGATGAGGCGCCGCACCATGCCCTCGAACTCGCGCACGATCGCGCCGAGGTCCACCCCGCAGGGCGCCGGCACCTGCTGCCGGCTGAACGCGAGCAGCTGCCGCGTGAGCGTGGCCGCGCGCCGCGCGGCGGCCACGATCTCGTCGGCGTGGCGCCGCTGGACGGTCTGCTCCGGGAGCGTGCGGGCGAGCAGGTCGGCGTAGCCGAGGATCGCGACCAGCATGTTGTTGAAGTCGTGCGCCACCCCCCCGGCGAGCCGCCCGACGGCCTCCATCTTCTGGGCCTGCCGGAGCTGCTCCTCGCTCTGGCGCAGCGCCTCCCGCGCCCTCCGCGCATCGGTGACGTCGACGTCCATGCACACGAACTGCTTGCCGCCGCCCGGCGCGGGGATCGCGAAGATGGTGGAGATCACGAAGACCTCCTGCCCGTCGGGGCGCTTGCAGCTCCACTCGTCGGGCCCAGCGGGGCGACCGGAGCGCTCGACCTCGTCGAGCGTGGTCAGGAAGGTGGCGGCGCCGTCCGCGTCGAGCATGAGCTCGTCGAGCGTGCGGCCGATCGCGTAGGCCGCCGGCCACCCGAAGATGCGCTCGGCGGCCTCGTTCCACCAGAGCACGCGGCCGTCGCGGTCGTAGCCCTCGATCGCGACGTTCGGCGTGTTCGAGATGATGGCCTGCAGCCGCGCCTCGTTCTCGCGCTGGCGCCGCTCGGTCTCGGCGCGGGCGATCACACGGCGGACGAGCGTGGCGATCGAGCCCACGGCCTCGAGGCGGCGGCGCGAGGGCCGCCCGCTCGTGACGGCGACCAGCGCCCCCCCGAAGCCGTGCGCCCCGGCGAGCGGCGCGACCACGACCCAGCGATCGCCCATCGGCCTCGTCACCGGAGCGCGCCCCCCGCCCGCGAGCACGGCGTGCGCGAGATCCCGCGCCTCCTCGGCCACACACTCGTCCACCCCGGGCACCCCGACCACGCCGCAATCGCCGCCGAAGACGTCGCGCACCGCCGCCACGCCCGCGGCGCACACCGCGCGCGTCTCGCTGGCCGCGTCGAGCGCGGCGATCAGCGCGCACAACGCGTCCGCGATTCGGGATCGCCCGCTCGTTCCCATGAAACTCGCGTAATTCGCGACGCCCCGCGCCGCCGGGAGGATCCGGTGGCTATCCTGCGCCGCGATGCTGCCCACGCTCCTGATCGCCTGTGTCCAGCCGCCCAACGACGGAGGCCCGAAGGAGGGCGCCGACGCGCCGCCCACCTTCTACGCCGACGTCCGCCCGATCCTCGACCTCAACTGCGCCCGCTGCCACACCGACGGGGGCCCCGCGCCCTCGTTCGACGCGGCGGAGGACGTGGTCGCGATGGCCGGCGCGATCAAGTCGTACACGCAGGCGGGCGTCATGCCGCTCGCCGCTCCCGATCCCGACTGCGCCGACTACGTGGGCTCCGAGCGCCTCGTGCTCGCCGACGAGGACGCGGCGGTGCTCGCCGCCTGGGCCGACGCCGGCGCCCCGCTCGGCGATCCCGCCGACGCGCCCGTGCCGGTCGCGCCGTTGTCCACCGCGCCCTTCGACGCCACCGTGGCCGCCGCCGTCCCGTACACGCCGGAGTTCGGCGACGCCGACAACGCCTACCGCTGCTTCACCGTGCCGCTCGGGAACGAGGCCGACGTGTTCCTCACCGGCATGGAGCCCGTGCTCGACAACCACGCGCTCGTCCACCACGTGTTGCTCGCCCGCGACACGAGCGGCGAGACCTCGACCGATCCCGGCGGGTACGCCTGCAGCGGCCTCGGCGAGCCCAACTGGGACCTCCTGGGCGCGTGGGGCCCCGGCGGCATCCCCACCACGTTTCCCGACGGGTTGGGGATGCGGATCCCGGCCGACGCGAAGCTCGTGCTCCAGATCCACTACTTCGCCGGCGACCTCGGCGGCGCCGACCAGACCGGCGTCGGGCTCCACCTCGCCGACGCGGTCGACCACGAGGTGCGCATCGACCCCCTCGGGCCCACCGGCTTCACCATCCCCGCCGGCGACCCCGCCTACTCCGAGACCGCCTCGTACCAGTTCGGCCCGTCCATGGCCGGCTACACGATCCTCGGGGTGTGGCCCCACATGCACGTGCTCGGGTCGGCGTTCTCCGCGCGCGTCCTGCCGCGCCGGAGCGACGAAGAGGTCTGCCTCGTCCGCACGGATCGCTACGACTTCCACAACCAGGTCACCGTGATGCTGAAGGAGCCGCACGTGCTCGACAGCGGCATGGACACCCTCGAGATCACCTGCACCTGGGACAACAGCGCGGACAACCCCGCCCAGCTCGTCGACCCGCCCCAGGACGTGGGCTACGGCGAGGAGACGGGCAACGAGATGTGCTTCGGGTTCACCTACGGGTACTTGCCGGAGTAGGCGGGCGCGCGGCGGCGTAGGATGCGGCCGATGGCCGCCGCCACCATCTTCCTGACGCTGCCGCTCGGGATCCTGCTCGGCTCGTGGCTCGGCGCGCGGTTCGGGGCGCGGGCGATCCTGCGGCTGCTCTTCCCGATCCCCACGATCGTCTACCACCTCGGCGTCGTGATGCAGCGCGGCGTGGAGGCCGCGTCGACGCAGGCGGCGGCCTCGCTCGCGACGGTGCCGATGGTGTTCGCGTGGGCGATCCCGTTCGCGTGGCTCTCGCGCCGGGTCGGAAGCCCGTTCGTCGCGTTCGTGCCGGCCACCGCGGTGTCGTTCGGGGTGCAGCGGGTCGCCGAGCCCGCGCTCGCGGCGCTCGGGCCGGCCGCCGCCACGACCGTCGCCGTCGTCGTCACCGCGCTCGCCGTCCCGCTCCTGCGGTCGCCCGGGCCGGTCGCGCCGGCGCCGCTCCCCGCCGCCAACCTCGCGGGGCGGCTCCTGTCCATCGTCGGCATCCTCATGGCGCTCGCCATCCTCGGGAAACGCGAGGGCGCCGTGGCCGCCGCGGGGGTAGCCGTGCTCGCCGCCTTCCCGCGCATGACGATGGAGCTCTCGGTCGGCACCTGGCTCGCCGCGGGGCCCGAGGCCGCGCGACAGGCGCTGTCGGGCCTGCCGTTGGGGCTGTGGGCGGCGCTGGCGTGGTGTTGTGGGCTCGCGTGGCTGCCCCGCGTCCTGCCCGCCCCCGTCGCGATCGGATTGTCGTTCGTCGCCGCGGTCGCCGTCACCGCCGGGCTCGCCCGCACCCTGCCCCGCGACTAGCCGGGCACCAACCGGATCGTCGCCACCTCCGGCGGCGCCCTCCACCGCAGCGGCGCCACCGACCAGCCGACGCCCCGGCTCACGAACATCCACACGCCGTCGTGCTCGTACCAGCCCCACGGGTAGGGGCCGCTGCCGCGCGGCAGGAAGAACGGCCCCAGCAGCGGGATGCGCACCTGCCCGCCGTGGGTGTGCCCGGCGAGCACCACCCTCGCCGGCGAGCGCGCCACCTTCGGGAAGATCCCGGGCGAGTGCGTGAGCACCAGCGCCGGCTTCCCGGGCCGTACGTCGGCGAAGGCGGCGTCCACGTCGGGGTCGCCTGCGAGCGCGTCGTCGGTGCCGACGAGCTGCAACGGCCCGACGTCGACGGAGCGGTCGTGCAGGAGCGTGATGCCGTGCCGCGTCACGAGCCCCTCCCACACGTCGCGCGGCGCCCCGCCCCAGTACTCCCAGTTCCCCATCACCGACCACTTGCCGAGCGGCGCGTCCGGCAGCGCGGCGAGGAGCCTGTCGACCGCCTCGGTCGTGTAGCCGCGCGTCACGATGTCGCCGGTGAGCGCCACGAGGTCCGGCCGCTGCCCGGCGACCACCTCGCCGAGGCGCGCCGCGCGCGCGTCGTGGCCGCGCAGGTGGACGTCGGAGAGCTGCAGCACGCGCACCTCGCGGGCGAGCCCCGGGACGGGGACCACGTGCTCGGTCAGCTCGATGACGTCGAGCTCGTTGACCCCTCGGCCGACGCGGGTGGAGGTCGAGCCGCCCGGCGCCGGGCGCGCCGGCACCCGCCCCGCCGGGGGGAACGTGTCGCCGCGCCGGACCCCTCGGGAGACGCCGCGCACGTACCGGAACGCGCGCAGCAGCTTCATTCGAAGCGGAAGCTCGTCTGGGTCGCGAAGACGTGCGCCTCGATCCCCGCCCCGTGCAGGCGGTCGCGCAGGGGCGTCACGAGCTCGGTGGGGAGGCCCATCTCGCGCCGCTCGGCGTTGATCAGCTCGGCCACGAGCACCCGGCGGGCGCCGAACCGCGGGACGTGCGTGGCGACCGCGTCGGCCTCGCCCCACGCGCACCCGACCACCAGCCACTCCGCGCCCTGCCACGCCTCGGCGAGCCGCGCGACCCAGGCCTCGTCCGCGCCGGCGTGCAGCGCGAGGTCGAGGTGGACGAGCCGCGCGCCGTCCGGCAGCGTGATCTGCAGCGCGACGGGCTCGAGCTGCGGGTACGACATCCGCCACAGCTGCGGGCGCGCGCCGGCGATGCTGGCGCGGAAGAACGCCGAGAGCGGGCGAGCCGGGCGGGGCGGCGCGTACGGCACCCCCTCGATCCGCACGCCGTCCACCTCCGCGGGCGTGGCGGCGCCCTCGATCGCGCCCTCGCCGGCGAGCCAGCCCCGGACGGCCTCGGCCGCGACCACGGTCGGGCGACGCCCCGCGCGGACGGCCTCGCGCGTGGCCCGCGCCCGGTGAGGCGCCGACGACGTGAGCACCACGATCTCGTCCGCGCCGACCTCGCCCGCGGGATCGATCCGCACGGTGCGCCCGCGGCGCTCCAGCGCGATCTCCGCGTAGTCGCCGTGCACGAGCCGCAGGCGGTAGGGGTAGTCGTGGTGGTGGGCGAGGGTCAACGGAGCACCCGTTCCACGCGCTCCATCGCCCAGTCGAGCTCGTCGCGCGAGACCACGAGCGGCGGCGCGAAGCGCACGACCGTGTCGTGGGTCTCCTTGCAGAGGACCCCCTCGGCCATGAGGCGCTCGCAGTACGGCCGCGCGGCCTCGTGCAGCGCGACGCCGACGAGGAGCCCCCGCCCGCGCACCTCGCGCACGATCGGGCTCCGAAGCCTGCGCAGGCGCTCCGTCAGGTACGCGCCCAACTCGGCCGCGCGCTCGGGCAGCCGCTCGTCCACCAGCACGTCGAGCGCGGCGCTGCCGATCGCGGCGGCGAGCGGGTTGCCGCCGAAGGTGGAGCCGTGATCGCCCGGCCGGAAGACGTCCATGACCTCCTCCGACGCGCAGAGCGCGCTCACCGGGTACACGCCGCCGCCGAGCGCCTTGCCCACGCAGAGCGCGTCCGGCGTGACGCCCTCGTGCTCGTAGGCCCACATCTTCCCGGTGCGGCCGAGCCCGGTCTGGATCTCGTCGAGCACGAGCAAAACCCGGTGCCGGTCGCAGATCTCGCGGACGGCGCGCAGATACCCCTCGGGCGGCACGATCACGCCGCCCTCGCCCTGGATCGGCTCCAGCAGCACCGCCGCGGTGTGGGGCCCGACGGCGGCCTCGATCGCGGCGGCGTCGCCGTAGGGGACGGTCACGAACCCCGGCGTGAACGGCCCGAAGCCCATCCGGTACTGCTCCTCGGTCGAGAACGACACGATGGAGATGGTGCGCCCGTGGAAGTTGCCCGCGGCGACCACGATCTCCGAGCCGTCGGCCGGCACGCCCTTCACCTTCCACGACCACTTGCGGGCGGCCTTGAGCGCGGTCTCCACCGCCTCCGCGCCCGAGTTCATCGGCAGCGCCCGCGGCAGGCCGCTCACGCGCGTGAGCCGCTCGAGGAAGGGCCCGAGCTGGTCGTTGTGGAAGGCCCGCGACGTCAGCGTGACGCGGTCGAGCTGCGCCTTCGCCGCGGCGACGATGCGCGGGTGGCGGTGGCCCTGGTTCAGCGCCGAGTAGCTCGACAACATGTCGAGGTACCGGTTGCCCGCGTCGTCCTCGACCCAGCACCCCTCCGCGCGCGTGACCACGACGGGCAGCGGGTGGTAGTTGCGCGCGCCGTGGCGATCGACGAGCTCGACGGTCATGGCGGGCTCCTAACAGGCTTCGGGCTTCGGGCTCCGGTGCCCCGGGTCCCCTTGGCGGACCGTTCTGCCTTCTCCCCCCCGAATCGAGACAACTTCGGCGGACTTGTCTCGATTCGGGGGGAGAAGGTGTAGTTGGTCCGGAGGGGGGCCTGACCCCCGCGGGCGGCCGCTCGTGGGGGAGGGCCCTCGCGGGGGCGGGCCCTCCTCGTGGGGGCGGTCCTCCGTGGGGGCGGGCGGTCCTCCGTGGGGACGTGCGGATCTTCGTGGGGGCGGGGCCCCTCATCGTGGGGGCGGGCGTCCCGCCCGCCCCTCCTCAGTCCTCCAGCTCCCTCAACAACTCCTCGTCCACATCCTCCACCCCGAGGTCCTTCAGCATCGACCGCAGGTCGCTCGCCGCGGGCTCCACCTCGGCGGCCGGTGCCCCCCGGCACATCCACGGGAACACCGACGCGAGCCGCCGCGTCTCCGCGCGCGTCACCGCAGCGCCCGCCGGGACGGGATCGAGCTGCAGCTTCTGGTCGGCGTGCAGGAACGCGTGGATGCCGTGCCGCCGGTCGACCCCGATGCTCTGCTCGATGGGCTGGATGTCCTCGACGTCCGCGACACACCGCACCTGCGCGCCGGCGGGCAGCGGGCACGGCCCCGACAGCTCGGCCTCGAACGCGGAGCCGAGGCCGTGCGGCGCGACGACGGCGGGCCCCAGCGGCCGCCCGTCCTCCCCCCACAGGCCCACCGTCAGGCCCCGCAGCCGCAAGCCCTCCGGGACCTCCACGCGCACGCGCCAGCGGTTCGCGACGCGGCCGAGGAAGGTGAGCTTGAGGTCCACGAGGCGACCTATACTCACGCTTCCGACGTCGTCCAAGAGAGGCTTCGTGTTCCTGCACCTTCTCGCCTGCGCCGACCCGCCCCCGCCGCCCGCCGCGCCCGCGCCCGCGCCGAAGGTCGAGGCGCCGAAGCCTCCGCCGCCCCCGCGCGAGGCCCCCAACCGCCCGCCGGTGATCGGCCCCCTCACGATCACGCCGGCGGCCCCCACCGTGCTCGACCCCATCGACGCCACCGTCGAGGCGACCGACCCCGACGGCCAGCCCGTCGACCTCGACTTCGCCTGGTTCGTCGGCGAGCGCGAGGTCGTCGGGCTCGCCAGCGGACGGATGCTCGCCGGCAAACACGCCAAGGGCGACGTCGTGCGCGTGGTCGTCACCGCCACCGACGGGACCGAGACCGTCACGAAGGAGGCGCAGGTCACCGTCGCGAACTCCCCGCCCTCGCTCGACAAGACCCCCGGCCCGCGCGACCGCCTCGACGGCTTCCGCTTCGTCGCCCACGACGTCGACGGCGACGCCATCACCTGGAAGGTCGAGAACGCCCCGAAGGGCCTCACGATCGACCCGCGCGGCGTCGTCCGCTACGAGGGCTCCGCCGAGGAGAAGGGCGGCGACTACCGGGTCGCGGTCGTCGCCGAGGACGGCGAGACGTGGACGAAGTTCGAGGTCCCGCTCTCGGTCAGCCCCGGCTCGAAAGGAAAGTGACCAGCCGCTCGAGCTCGGCGTCGAGGTCCCCGGCGCCGTCGAGCTCGATCTCCGCGTGCGCGCGGGAGGGCTCCACCCAGCGCTCGTGCATCGGCCGCACCTGATCGAGGTACTGGGCGAGCACGCTCTCCACGGTGCGCCCGCGCTCGTTCGTGTCGCGGACGATGCGCCGGGCGAGCCGCAGGTCCGCGGGCGCGTGCACGAAGGCGCGCACGTCGAAGCGCTGGCGGAGCTCGGCGTCGGCGAGCACGAGGATCCCCTCCACCACGATCACCGGGCCCGGCGCGAGCCGGTCGGTCCACGCCGCCCGCCGGTGCGTGGCGAAGTCGTAGACGGGCAGATCGACCTCGCGGCCGGCCCGCAGCGCGTCGAGGTCCGTCACGAGGCGCTCGGTCTCGAGCGCGTCGGGGTGGTCGAAGTTCACGCGGTGGGGCTCGGGCGCGTCGCGGTAGTAGCGGTCGTGCAGCAGGAGCGCCGCGCCGAGGCGCTGCGCGAGCCGCCGGGCCAGCGTGGTCTTGCCCGACGCCGAGCCTCCGCCGATCCCGACGATCATCCGACCTTCACGGTCGCGTCGAAGCGCGCCCCGGGGTGCACCTCGAGCGCCGAGGCGTCGAGCTCGCCCCGGACCGTGCCCGTCGCCTCGACGACGACGCGCTCGCGCGCGCGCACCTTCCCGCTCACGGTGCCCGCGACGATCAGCGTGGCGGCGTCGATCTCGCCGTCGACCAGCCCGCCCTCGCCGACCTCCAGCACGTCCTCCGTGTGGATGCGCCCGCGGTAGGTGCCGTCCACGCGCACGCGCCCCTCGAACGTCATCTCGCCGGTGTAGGTGGCCCCGCGGCCGAGCAGCGCCGCCAGCGGTCGCTCGGTCACGGCCCCCCTCGGAGCATGCCCACGAGCCGATCGAGGTCCGACCCGTCGTGCCAGTCGATGACGATGCGCCCGCCGCCGCCCTTCCGCGGCTGGAGCGCCACGCGCGTGCCGAGCGCGCGGGTGAGCTGCTCGCCGAGACGCGCGACGGCGCGGTCGGGCCCCGCCTTCTTCGTGGGCTTCGGCTGCTTCAGCGCGCGCACGAGCCGCTCGGTCGCGCGGACGGACAGCTCGCGGGCGATCACCGTGGCGAGCACCTCGGCGAACTGCTCCGGCTCCTCCACCGAGAGCAGCGCCCGCGCGTGCCCCGCGCTGATCCGCCCCTCGCGCAGCGCGCGCAGCCCCGCCTCGGGGAGCTTGAGCAGCCGCAGCGCGTTCGCGACGGTGGCGCGGTCCTTCCCGACCTGCCTCGCCACCTCCTCCTGCGAGTGCCCGTACTTGCGGACGAGGCGCTGGTACCCGAGCGCCGCCTCGATGGGGTCGAGATCCTCGCGCTGGAGGTTCTCGATGAGGGCGAGCTCGAGCTGCTCGGCCGCGCTCGGCGGCTTCGCGCGCACCACGACGGGCACGTCGGCGAGCCCCGCGAGCTGGGCCGCGCGCCAGCGGCGCTCGCCGGCGATGAGCACGTAGCCGCCGCGCTCGTCGCGCCGCGCCACCAGCGGGACCAGCACGCCGTGCACGCGCATCGACGCGGCCAGCTCCTCGAGCGCGCTCGTGGCGAAGACCTCGCGCGGCTGCTCCGGGTTCGGCACGAGCTGCGCCGGCGCGAGGCGCACGAGCTGGTCGCGGTCCGGCGCGGCCTCGGCCGCCTCCGTCCCGATGAGCGCCGCCAGCCCGCGCCCGAGGCCCGGCTTCACGACGCGACCTCGCGCCGGCCGGCCCCGCCGATCGCGCGCCGGACGACTTCGCGGGCGAGCGCCGTGTAGGCCTGCGCCGCGCGCGAAGACGGGTCGTGCGTGAAGATGGTCCGCCCGTAGCTGGGCGCCTCGGCGAGCCGCACCGCGCGCGGCACGACCGCCTCGAACACCTCGGGCCCGAACACCTCGCGCGCCTGGCGCTCGACCTCGCGGCAGAGGTTCGTGCGGCTGTCCGACATCGTGATCACGATGCCCTCGCGCACGAGCCGCGGGTTGGGCCCGCGCCGCACGGCGGTGACGGTGCGGACGAGCTCGCCGAGGCCCTCCATCGCGTGGTACTCGGCCTGGAGCGGGATGAGCACGCCGTCCGCGGCCACGAGCGCGTTGAGCGTGAGCAGCCCCAAGGACGGCGGGCAGTCGATCAACACGAAGTCGTAGGCGCGCGGCAAGTCCGCGAGCGCGATGGCGAGCCGACGCTCGCGGTTCGCGAGCCCGACGAGCTCGACCTCGACGCCCACCAGCGAGGACGTGGCCGGGACGAGATCGAGCTTCTCCTGCTGGGTCCCGACGACACACGCCGCGACGGGCGCGAGCCCGAGGATCGCGTCGGCGACGCCGTGCTCGACCTCGCCGCGCGAGACGCCCAGCGCGGAGGTCGCGTTGCCCTGCGGGTCGGCGTCGACGAGCAGGGTGGGGTGGCCCGCGCGGGCGAGCGCCGCGGCGAGGTTGGTGGCGGTCGTGGTCTTGCCGACGCCGCCCTTCTGGTTGGAGATGGCGATGATGCGGGGCATGTGGAACCCGGGGTTGGGTCGGCGCGGCGGGGAAGCCGCGCGCGGGGGGAAGCGAGGCGAGGCCTTGCTGCGTCAACCCTAACCGCGCGCCGGCCCCGCAATCAAGCGGTTCGCCGCAGGCCCACCGCGGATCGCCCGTGCCCGCCGGCCGCGTAGCGTTCCACGTGGAACGCCTCGAACCCGGGCGACGGCGGCGCCGCCTCGCGCGCGAGCAGGAGCACGAGCACCCCACCGATCTTCAACAATCCCCTTGCTTCCTCGATCAGCTCGGGGGCCGGGCGGTAGGCGCGGGCGACCACGCCGTCCCAGGCGCCGCGGGGCAGGTCGGCGGCGTCGCCGCAGCGGACGAGGGCGTTGGCGAGCTTCGCCTCCGCGACCACCTGCTCGAGGAACGCGCAGCGCTTCTGCCGGCGCTCCACCAGCGTGACGCGCGCCGCCGGGTGCAGGGCCGCGAGCGCGAGGCCCGGGAAGCCCGCGCCGCTGCCGAGATCGACCCACTCCCCGCGCGCGTCGAGCCAGCGCACCGCCGCCACCGCGTCCTCGAAGTGCGGGTCGAGCGGGCCGGGGCCGACGAGGTCCATCGCGACGCGCCACTTCTCCAGGAGCCGCCGCCAGGCGGCCAGCGCGGGCCCGGGATCGTGCACCGACCGGCCCTAACCGGCCCGGAGAATCTGTTACCGTACGCCCGCATGGGAGAGGTCGATCCGAACGTGGGAACCCCCACGTCCCTGGGTGAAGGGCGGTACCGCGTCGAGGCGGTGCTCGGGCAGGGCGGGATGGCCACCGTGTACCGCGCGTTCGACACGCGGCTGGACTGCTACCGCGCGATCAAGGTGCTCGCCCCCGGGCTCGCCGCGAAGGACGCGCTCCGGCGCCGCTTCGAGACCGAGGCGCGCACGATGGCGAAGCTGCACCACCCCAACATCGTGACGGTGCACGACGTCGCGCTCGACGGCGAGCAGGTCTTCATCGTGATGGAGATCGTGGACGGCGGCTCGCTGAAGGAGCACGTGATCGACCACGGCGGGCTCGCCCCGCGCATCGCCTGCGCCGCGATGGTGCCGGTGCTCGCGGCGATGCAGTACGCCCACAACCGCGGCGTGGTGCACCGCGACATCAAGCCCCACAACATCCTGCTCACTCCCGAGGGCGTGCCGAAGGTCACCGACTTCGGCATCGCCTACGCAAACGACACCGACCACTCCATGACCCGCACGGGCACGGTCATGGGCACCTGGGCCTACATGGCGCCCGAGCAGCGCACCAGCGCCCGCCGCGCCGACAGCCGCTCCGACATCTACGCCGCCGGCGCGATGTTCTACGCCATCCTCACCAACCGCGAGCCCTTCGATCTGTACTCGGCGGAGCTGCGCGAGGAGCTCTTCCGAGACGTCTCCGGCCCGCTCGCCGAGGTGATCCAGAAGGCCACGCGCTACAAGCCCGAGGAGCGCTACGCGACGGCGGGCGACATGGCGCAGGCCGTCCGCGCGGCCCACGACGCGCTCCCGCCGGATCCTCCCGGCGCCATCCCGCTCGGCACCGGCCTCGGCGACGACCCCTCCACCGGCGAGGTCTCCCGGGCCGTCACCCGCAGCCTGCCGCCCGGGACCGAGCCCACGGGCCCCGGCCCCGGCGCGACCATCGTCGCCGTGCTGCCGGACGGGGAGCTGTCCGACAACCGCACCGTGCTCCCCGGCCCGGACACGCTCACCGGCACCGAGGAGCCGGCGCCGCCCGCGCCCGCCCGCCCCGCCCGGGTGCTGCCCGTCGCCGCCATCGTCGGGCTCGCCGGGCTCGCGCTCGTCGCCGTCCTCTCGCTCGGGTCC
>JBMOQZ010000048.1:0-3617 GCA_049322475.1 Myxococcota bacterium
ATAGGCGTCCAGCGTGTGCGGCGACATCCGGCGCTCGACCGCGAGGCTGGCCAGGAAGGCCTCCAGCGCGGGCTGCAGCGGCGAGTCGCCGGCCATGTTCAGCCGGCGCGGGCCATCGCCGTCGCCGCGGTGTCGCCGGTGCCGTGGGGGCTCGCCACGCTGGGCGCGGGCGCCTCGGGCGTGCGGCTCGGGCCGCTCGTCGCGGGGGCGGCGTTCCGGCCGCTCAAGATCGCGGTCACCATCGCGGCGTTCGCGCTGGGGTGGTCGTCGTGACCGAGCCCACGCGCGAACGCATCCTCGAGTCGGTGGCGCCGGTGTTCGCGGAGGACGGCTTCGACGGCGCGCGCACGCGCTCGCTCGCGCAGGCCGCGGGCGTGAACGTCGCCACCATCGCCTACCACTTCGGCGACAAGCAGGGGCTCTACGACGCGCTGGTGGACCGCGCGTACCAGAAGGTGCTCGAGCTCGACCTCTTCGTGCCGCTGGAGGGCGACCGCGAGGCCCGGCTGCGCGCGGTGGTGCGCACGGTCTACGCCTTCGCGGTGCGGCACCGGGTGTTCGTGCGCATCCTCCTCCGCCACGTCCTCGAGACGCGCCGCCTGCCGGAGGCCGCGCGGCTCCGCTGGGCCCAGCCCCTGATGCAGCGCGCCGCCGTGGTGCTGGCGCAGCTGGAGATCCCCCTCGATCCGGACCGCCTGCTCGCCGTCCACTCGCTGCAGCACCTCGTCGTGCGCTACGCGATCAGCGAGGAGGAGGACATGATGGTCCCCCACGCGCGGGTCGCCGAGCACCTCGGGGACGTCGCCTGCCGCCTCCTTCTCTGAGGGGGGAGGAGCAACCGCCAAGACGCCAAGAAGGCGCCGAGGACGCCAAGTAGGCCTTGAACGAGACGTCCGGGCGCCGCAGGCGCCCCCCGCTCCTCCTCTTGGCGGCCTTGGCGGATCCCGGCGCCCTTGGCGGTTGCCTTTCCCTACCGGCCCTGCTCTTCCCGCACGACCTCGTCCGCGAAGTCGAGCAGCAGCGGATCCACGCGTAGTCCGACCGCGTCGAGCGTGTCGCGGTTGAGCACGACGCGGATGGCGCCCGGCGGCAAAGGCTCGATCATGCCGGGCAGCTCGCCGCCCTCGAGCACGCGCAGCGCGAGCTCGCCCGCCTGCTGGCCGAGGACCTCGCGGTCCGGGGTGACGCAGAGGAGCGCGCCGGCGCGCACCAGCGTCTCCGTGGCCGCGATCATCGGCACGTCGCGGCGCAGCGTGGCGCCGCGCAGGTACCGGAAGCTCTCGGGCGTCATCACGACGGGGTCCGGGAGGAGCCAGAGCGCGTCGACCTCCTCCTCCTCCGCCATGCGCTCCCACGCGGCGCGGAGGTCGCGCGGGTTGGTGACGCGCACGACGGTGACGTCGTACCCGAGCGCCTTCCCCGCCTCGATGGCCGCGGAGGTCGCCTTGCCGGTGTTGCCGCTGGCGAGCAGCACGCCGAGCCGCTCGACGTTCGGCGCGAAGAGCTTGAACTGCGAGAGCACGGCCTCGGGCGGCACGTCGGACGACACGCCGGTGACCTGCGTCCCGCCGATGCCGTAGCGCGCCGGCTCGCCCACCATCGCGTACACGACGGGTGTGTTCGGCAAATAGTTTACCGCCATGTAGGCGGCCTTCGCGCCGAGCGCGAACACGAGCGGCGGCGGGTCGGCGGCGAGCTGCTTCACGATCACGTCGGCGCGGTCGCGATCGCCTTCGAGGTCGTACACCGTCGCCGCGCGGGCCACGGTCGCGCGGAAGGCGGCCACCGGCTCCTCGTAGGCGGTGAGCGTGTCCGAGACGAGCACGGCGATGTCCGTACGTGCGAGCGCCGCCGTGACGAGCCCTGACAGGAACATGACGGAAGCCTACCGCGTTCCCGGTGCACAGGGTGTTGTGTAAGAACCCGGACGTCCCCGCCGTTGTCCGAACGGATCTCCCCGGAGCCCCCCATGCAACGCTGGGTCCTGACCACCAGCCTCGCCGCCGCCGCGATCGCCGGCGTCTGGCTCGCCCCCCACCTCCGCGGGCGCGCGCCCGCGCCGCGGCCCGTGCCGGTCCCCGCGCGCGCGGACGGCCCCGTGGAGATCACGGCGCGCCTCGACGAGCGCGTGCTGCTCCGCGGCGACGACGCCTCGCGCTGGCTCGTCGTCGGGCTCGCCGCGCCGCCGGACCCGGACGCCGCGCGTGTCCCGGGCGACGTGGCGCTGGTGATCGACGTGTCCGGCTCGATGGCTGCCGACCGGAAGATCGAGAACGCCCGCGCGGCCGGGCGAGCCCTGATCGACCGGCTGGAGGCGGGCGACCGCTTCGCGCTCGTCGTGTTCGACGACCGCGCGCGCGTGCTCGCGAGCGGTCCGTACGACCCCGCGCGCCGCGAGGCCCTCCACGCCCTCGTCGACGGGCTCGAGCCGGGCGGCGGCACGAACGTCTGGGACGGGCTCGAGGCCGGCCACGGGCTCTTCGGCGACGGCGAGCTGCAGCGCCGCGTCCTGCTCGTCTCCGACGGCAACGCGAACCAGGGGGTCACCGAGCCGGCGGCGTTCCGCTCCCTCGCCGAGCGGTGGCGCGGCGACGGCGTGATCGTCTCGGCGATCGGGCTCGGCGAGGGCTTCAACGAGGTGTTGCTCGAGGGGCTCGCCGACTCCGGCGGCGGCAACTACGCGTTCGTCGCCTCGCCGTCGGAGCTGGCGGGCGTCGTCGGCCGCGAGATGGACGAGGCGGCGCGGACCGTCGCCCGCGACCTCACCGTCGACGTGTCGGTGCCAGCCGGCGTCGCCGCGGTGGACGTGCCCGGCTGGGAGTGGCACCGGATCGACGGCGGCGTGCGCGTCTTCGCCGGCTCGCTCGCCGCGGGGCAGGAGCGAAAGATCGTGGTCGAGGTCAAGCCCGACGCGGGCTCGCTCGGGACGACGCGGGTCGCCGACGTGCGCGCCGACTACACGCTGATCGCCGACGGGAGCGCGCGCTCGGGCGCCGTGAGCGTCGACGCCACCGTGACGGACGACGCCTCGCTCGCCGCCGCGTCCGCCGACGCGACCGCGAAGGGCATGGCGGCCCGGGCGCAGTCGGCGAAGGCGCAGGCCGAGGCCGCGGAGATGTGGCGGAAGGGCGACTCGCGCGAGGCGAGGGTCCAGCTCCGCCGCTCGCAGCTGATCCTGAAGGAGACCTCGGCCCAGTACGGCATCCCCGAGCTCCAGGACGAGGCGGACTCGCTCGACGCGCTCGGCTACATGGACGCCAACATGGCCGCGAAGGCCTCCGGGGCCTCGGCCCGCGGCATGGGACGGTGACCGCATGTGGGAGCGACTCGAGCTGGAGCCCGCCGACGCGCGCCGCCTGATCGTCCGGCAGGGCGCGTGGACGGCAACGCAAGCGGCGGTCGCGGGTGGGCTCGCCTGGGTCTCGACCGACCCGGCGATCGCGCTCGCCCTCGCGACGGGGATCGGCGCGGCGGCGACCCGGCCGACGCGACTGCACGCGCTCCCCCTCGTCGTGGCGTTCGTGGTCGCGGGCCTGTCCACGCGCCTCGGGCGGGCGGGCACGGGCGTGCTCGCGTTGGTGCTCGGCGTGGCGGTGGATACCTTCCTGCCCGACCCG
>JBMOQZ010000049.1:0-3600 GCA_049322475.1 Myxococcota bacterium
GACCCTACCCTGCCGGTGGACCCGCCCGCTATCGCCCCTCCCGCGAGGAGTTTCGGCCACAACCCCAAGGTTGGCATGGGCCCGACTCGCGGCGGCCGATGACGCTCCGGCTCAGTGTCCGGGGGGGGCCGCGCGGGACGCCTCGATCACTCGCGAGCCAGGGCGGGCGGCGCGGCCGGGTCGTTCGTGTCGTCGATGCAGTGTGAGCCTTCGGCAAGCGCGCTGGACAGGTCGAGGTAGCCGGCGCGATTCTGGGCTCTCCTGACCTTTCCGGCTTGTTGAACCGCCGGTAGTTGGGCCGAGATCGCCGAGGCGACGGCGTCCGCGAGGAGGAGGCTCGCTCGGAAGTCGTAGCGGGCGGACGACCGCGCGCGGCGGTTCGTTGGCGGTCCGCTCCGGAAGTGAAGCGCACGGCGCGCTCGTATCCTTCTCGTTGCTATCAGGAAGGGGGAACGAACTGCCGTGCGCGCCACGACTCTACTCCGGCGCCTGCTGGGGCTGCCATGCCTTCGTGTACAGAGCTGCCGCGTTGAGGACGGCGGCCTCGTCGTCGCGGTTCGGCCGCGCTGGACGCGGCCGCGGTGCTCGGGGTGCGGCGAGAGACTGCCGCCGAAGGCGCGCGGCGCGCTGGCGACGGCAGACCGCCGCTGGCGGCACCTCGACCTCGCCGGGTGTCGCCTCGAGCTGAGCTACGACACGCATTGGGTCCACTGCGGCGACTGCGGCCGCGTGGTCGAGGCCGTGCCCTGGTCGTCGGACGCCTCGGCGCGGTTCACCGACGAGTTCGACCGCCAGGTCGCGTTCCTGACCCAGCGCTGCGACAAGTGTCAGCGGTGGCTTGAATCCGCATGAATCCAGTGGCTCTGGATCTCATCGGTGCTGGAGCATCGTGGCTCTGGCTCCGATGACGCTGGTTCCCCGGAGGACCGCCGCGTAGAAGGCGTCCGTACAGGGTGGAGGCCCCCGACTGCAATCGGGGGCCTCCGGTGGGTTGGTCGTGGCAACGGCCTTCCCGGGCGCCAGTGTGCGTCCGCGCGTCCTGCCCATCCAGCCCTGCGGGGGCTGGTCGTTGCGCCGGACGTATCTGTTTACCGGGGGTCCGAGGACGTACCCTTCGACTTCGGCGCGAGCGACGCGACGAACCCGTCGGGGTCCTCAGGCACGCCGAGCGCCTTCGGGTCGAGGCCGACAGCGCGCGTGAACGCCAGGAGCGCGTGGACGAGGTGGCACACGGTCGCCGGATCGGCGCCCGCCTCGAAGTGGAACTCGAGGGCGTTGGTGAGGGAGACGAACGCTCCCTGCTCCGGGTGGTCCAGGCGCTCGACGGCGCGTTCGACCTTGCCGACCCAGCGAAGGCCAGCAGCGTGAAGGATCGGCCAGCGCATGCGCCGCATCGTAGTCCGGGCGCGGCGTAGGCGCAGCTCGGGCTCGGCTCCTCAGTCGGCGGTGGTGAGCGCGAGCGCGTGGACGATCGGCTCGCGAAGCAGGAGCGTCGACATGAGGAGAGGCACGGGGTCCTTCTTCTGCTGCTCCGCGGTGCGGATCACCGAGAGGTGGATCGCGTGCGCCTTCGCACCTCGATCGGTTCGACTCCCGCCCGAGAGCTTGCGCGCCATGACGGCGAGGCCCCGGAGCGCCTGCTCTGCCGCCCAGTTGGTGGCGTGCACGGTGGCGTCGTACAGGAAGGTGAAGAGGTAGGGCCGCTCGCGCTCGAGGTGACCGCGGAAGGTCCTGTTGAGCTCGTACGTGGGTCGCCAGGTCAGCAGCCAGTCGAGCTCGGCCTCGATCTTGCCGCGGAGCGAGGCGAAGCCGTGGCCCGTCAGCTCCTCACGTCGATCGCGCAGGTCCAGGGCGCGCTGGAGGACGCGGCGAACCGCGTGCGCGAACTTGGCCTGGCCCTGCTTGGCGACCTCGAGGATCTCGTGCGCGCGGTGAAGGAGGTGGCCGAGGCAGCTCTGGTGCGTCGCGCACGTCAGGCAGCGGTACGCGGCCCAGCCGTCACGGACCACGCGCCCGGCGTAGTCGGTGCCGAGGATCGCCCGCACCACGTCGCTGCCGCGGCTGGCCGCGATCGCGTAGACCGTGGTCGTCACCCCGACGAACGTCCACAGCCAGCGGCGGTGCCCACCCGCGCGCCAGCCCGTCTCGTCCGGCGTGACGATCGGGCTCTTCCTCGTGGTCTGGATCAGGGCCTCGTACGTGGGCTCGAGCTTCTTCGCGATCCGCAGCGAGGCCCGGCAGTAGGTCGCGCGCGTCGCCTTCAGGCCGAACGTGCTGTCGACGAGGCGCGCCACCTTGCCCCAGGACAGCCCGTAGGCCTTGTTGAGCTGCGTACCCAGCGCCAAGGCGCGGGGCCCGAGCTGCACCGCGGCCCCGCCGAGCGCGTCCGAGGTCTGCAACGCGTCGCGCGGCTGGACCCTGCAACCGCAGCTGCCGCACCTGCCGACGTGGATCGTGAACCGCCGAACGATCAGCGGCGGGGGCGGAGGCAGGTCGGTCTGGAACTGCTCTGCGACACCGACCTCCTCCACCTCGCCGTCGCACTCCGGGCACGCCTCGGGCAGAGGGACGTCGATCTCCTCGTCGACGCGGTCGGGCTTCGGGCGGAAGCGCCGCGTCCCGTACTCCTTCCCGGGCTTCCGCCCTGGCGTCTTCGGCTTCTGCTTCGGGTCTCCCTTCGAGAACGGCGAGGCTTGTCGCTTCCCCGCGCGCTCGAGCTCGTCGATCCGCGCGAGCAGACGCTTCTCGGTGTCCTCGTGCCCCGCGATCCGCTCCTCAAGGCGCCGTGCCCTCTTCTCGGCCTCGTCGAGGCGTCGCTGGAGGAGCACGCTCGCGACGTCGCTTGCTGGACGCCGGCCTCGGCCACCACCTCGCCCGTCGAGAAGCTCCGGCACGACCGCCATGTGCCCGAGCCACACATCCGCGATGCCAAGCGCGTCGCTCGCGCAAGATCAGGCGCTACGTGCGCCCGGGTGCATCCGCGACGCATCTCTCATCCAGATCCGGTGATGCGATCCGCCGGGCCCCGGTCGCCGGCCGCGATCGAGCGCGAGAGCTCCTCGAGGCGCATCCAGATCCGGTGATGCGATCCGCCGGGCCCCGGTAAACAGATACGAACTACCTTTGTGGGAGTCACATGCACGAGCCGTTTCGAGCACTCTGCTACGAGCACTGCAGCGTGGCACCCAGACATACGGGGTCGTGATCCAAATCCATGAGTCTCCTCATGCGAGCGGCTCCAGGGGCTGAGTGATGACCTCGCCGCTCGCGAGCGCGAATTGTCAAGGAGCGTAGGGGGCGCGCAAGCGGTCACCAGATGATCGCCGAGCGTCCGCCCGAGGTCTCGCTGGGGACGCCCAGCGTACTCATCGCGGTGGCTCCGCGCCCATCGGACGGGCCCAGGTCCGCGAGGAGCACGCGGTCGGTCTTGTGGTCGATGATGGCGGTCAGCCGGGCTCGCAGGCGGACCAGCTCGGTCTCGCTCGCGTCAACCCGGAACACCGAGTACTGCAGGTGGTCGCCGAAGCCCCGGAGGGTCCGGAAGGCGCTCTCGCGGCGCTTGTCGTCGCTGATGTCGTAGGCCACCAGGTAGACCGACCT
>JBMOQZ010000050.1:0-33206 GCA_049322475.1 Myxococcota bacterium
GGGCGGCCTGCGCGAGGTCGGCGAGCACGCGGGCGAGCCGGGCGACGACGGCGCCGTCCTCGGCGTAGAGCGCGGCCTCGGCCCGGGCGAGCAGGGCGGCGAGCTGGTCGGCGTGGCGGAGGCGCTGGGCCTCCGCGGCGAGCGCGTCCTCCTCGCCGGCGCGGGGGTCGACGCGGTCGATCTCGGCGAGCTGGAAGCGCAGGAACTCCTCGCGGTCGGCGGCCTCGCGGACGGCCCCCTTCGCGGCGTCGGCCTCGGCCCGGGCGGCGGCGAGCGCGGCGACGGCCTCGCCCACCCCGCGCCGCGCGGCGTCGAGCCCCGCGAACGCGTCGAGGTAGCCGAGGTGGGTGGCCGGGTCGACGAGCGTGTGGTGCTCGTGCTGCGAGCAGATGTCCACGAGCCCGGACGCGAGCGCGGCGAGCTGCCCGACCGGCACGAGCCGCCCGTTCGCGTACGCCCGCGTGCGGCCCTGCGGCTCCACCACCCTGCGGATCACGAGCTCGCCGGCGGGATCGAGCCCGACGTCGCGCAGCCGCTCGCTCTCGTCCCCGAGCTCGAAGAGCGCCTCCACCTCGGCGCGCTCCGCCCCCGTGCGCACCACGTCCGCGCTCGCCCGCGCGCCCAGCACGAGGCCGAGCGCCGCCACGAGCACCGACTTCCCCGCCCCCGTCTCGCCGGTGAGCACGTTGAGGCCGGGCCCGAACTCGACCTCGAGCTCGTCGATCACCGCGAGGTTCCGCACGCGCAGGAGCGTCAGCACGCCGCCGGGCCTATCGCGTGACGTCGACCTCGAACACGCCGCCGTCCTCGTTCGTGGCGGTGCCCTCGATCTCGGTCTCGCCCTCGACGCGGCGGACGCCGTTGTCGTAGTCGGGATCGGCCTCGGTGGGGCCCTCGACGGTGAGGTCGAGCTCCACGTCGCCCTCGAGGTCGCCCTCCATCCGGAAGGTCCCGGAGAACGTGCCCGACAGCGTGCCGTCGGGCATGTCGCGCAGCTGGAGGTCGGCGTACGGGAGGTCGTCGGGATCGGTGTCGTAGGTGATCGCCACCTCGTCCTCCTCGTCGTCGTCGAGGTCCTCGACGTCCGCGTAGTCGTCGAGCGCGACGTCGAGCCGCAGCCCCTTGTTGTCGGAGCTGCCCTGGTCGGCCTTGCCCGTCACCGTCATGGTCCCGGAGACGTCGCCGTCGGCGGTCTGCGGGTCGAGGTTCGCGGAGTCGGCCTGCGAGAAACCGAGGAGGCCGAGCTCCAGCGCGCGGGACAGCGCCCGGTCGAGCCCGAGGTAGGCGAGCTCCGCCTCTTCCTCCGAGGTCACCTTGCCGCCTGCGCACCCCATCAACACGAGCGTCACGAGCATGGGAAAAATCGTACCGCAAAAGCGTCGAAAGCACATTCTCGGCCGTAGAACTGTGTTTACCAACAGCCGCCGGAGGTTCCCCCCGATGGTTTGTCCGTGGGTCATCGTCCTCGCGGGCGGAGACGGGCGACGGCTGGAGTCCGTCGCGGTCGGCCGCTACGGCTACGCGCGCCCCAAGCAGTTCTGCGACTTCGGCGCCGGCACGTTGCTCGCGCGAACGCTGCACCGCGCGTCGCACGTCGCCCCGCCCGAGCGCGTGGTGGTCGTGACGAGCCGCCACCACCGGCCCTGGGCGGCCGAGTGCCTCGCTCCCTGGCCCGCGGTCCGGTGGGTCGAGCAGCCGTCGAACCGGGACACGACGCCGGGCCTGCTGCTTCCGCTCCTGCACGTGCTCGAGGCCGACCCCGACGCGACCGTGGTCGTGCTCCCGTCCGATCACTTCGTCGACGACGACGCGCGGTTCATGGAGGCCGCCCGCGAGGCGGCGGAGTCCGTCGACGAGGAGCCCCACGCCATCCTCCTGCTCGGGGCCAACCCCGGCGACGACGCCGACGGCTACGGGTGGATCGTGCCCGCCCCGGGCGCGGGGCGCTGGCCCGCCGTGGCGGCGTTCCGCGAGAAGCCCGAGGTGGAGGAGCGGCAGCGCCTGATGGAGCGCGGCGCCCTCGTCAACACCTTCGTCATGGTGGCGAGGGCGCGGGCGATGGCCGCGCTCGCCGCCGACTACGCGCCCGAGTGGCTCGCGGCGCTGCGGGTCGCCACCCGCGATCCCGCGCGGCTCGACGCCGTGTACAGCGTGCTCCCGCCCAACAACTGGAGCCGCGTCGTGCTCGAGCACGCCCGCGAGCGCCTCCGCCTCGTGCCGCTCCGCGAGGTGGGGTGGGACGACATCGGCACGCCGGAGCGGCTGGCCCGGGCGCTGGAGCAGACGGCCGCGGCCGGGTAGCGGCGGCCGGCTCCGCGGCGTTACCGTGGGGGGATGCTCGCCTTCGCTCTGGCAGCCTGCGCTCCCCCCGAGGCCGATCCGATCGAGCCCGCGGAGCTGGGCCCCCCCACCGACACCGTCCCGAGCTTCTACGGGTCGGTGCCGAAGAACGTGATCTTCGTGTCGATGGACACGACGCGGAAGGACCTCCTCGCCCGCTACGGCAACGAGGAGGACCTCGTCCCGTTCCTCGACGGCATCGCCGAGACCGGCTTCGCGCTCGACCGGCACCACTCCTGCTCGGACTGGACCATGCCGGGCATGCTCTGCAGCGTCACCGGGCTCTCCAACGTCGAGCTCGGCTTCGTCCCCGACCTGAATCGCCCCGACGAGGCCTACCTCCCGCAGGACACCGTCACGCTCGCGTCGCGCCTGTCCGACGCGGGCTGGCGCACGATCCTCGTCACGTCCAACAGCTGGTTCTCGCCCGACCACGGGAGCTCCGTCGGCTACGACGTGATCAGCCGGCCCGACAACCGCGCCACCGCCAACGTGTTCGCCGTCGGCATCGAGGAGCTGCGCGACGCGCGGGCCGCCGGCGAACCCTGGTTCCTCCACCTCCACGTGAAGGAGCCGCACGTCGCGTACAACCCGCCGGACGAGTACCTCGAGGGACTCGAGGACCTCCCGGAGACCCCGTACGACCTCACCTTCAGCGACGACCACTACCGCGCCGGCGACGACTGGCCGGAGATGTCCGAGGAGGAGCGCGAGGTCCTGCTCCAGCACCTCCTGCTCCGCTACCACGGCGAGGTGCGCTGGATGAACGACCAGCTCGGCGACGCGTTCGAGTCGCTGCGCCGCGAGGGCTTCCTCGAGGACACCCTCGTCGTCTTCTACAACGACCACGGCGAGCAGTTCTGGGAGCACGGCGAGCAGACGCACGCCTACGGGCTCAACCGCGAGGAGAACGACGGCATCGGGCTTTTTTGGGCCACGAACATCGTGCCGGAGACGTGGACCGGGCCGACCGTCCACGAGGACTTCGTGCCCACCGTGCTCGGGCTGCTCGGCGTGGAGACCGAGGACACCTTCACCGGCTACGCGCTCGGCACCGCGCCGGAGGACCGCGCCATCGGGCTCCTCACCGTGGCCCGGCACGGCGTGATCCAGGCGGTCGTCCAGGACGGCTGGAAGCTGATCTACCGCTGGAGCACCGACGAGAAGTGGCTCTACGACACCGAGACCGACCCCGAGGAGCTCGTCGACCTCCATCAGGAGGGCGACCCGAAGGCGGTCGAGCTCTGGGCGTCGCTCGAGCCGCTCGTCGAGCAGGCCGACGCCGTGCTCGAGCACTACGCGGACTGACGCGCCCGGTCCCGTCCGGGCGTTAACTGGCCTCCGTGCCGGCCCTCGACACCCGCCGCGCGCTCCGCTGGGTCCTGCTCGCCGCGCTCGTCGGCGTGTTGTGGATGGTGCAGCCGTTCCTGCAGACGCTGCTCCTGTCCGCGGTCGCGACGCTCCTGATCTGGCCCGTCCAGCGGCGCATGGTGACGCTCGCGCGCGGCCGGCGCTCGCTCGCCGCCGGGCTCACGCTCCTCGCCGTCACCGTCGGGATCATCGGCCCGGTCGCCACCCTCGCCGTGTTCGTGACGCAGGAGCTCGTCGTGCTCGCCAACGAGGTCGCGCTCGCGCTCCAGGCCCGGGAGTGGTCGGAGATCCTGTCTCGGCTCGACGCGAGCCCGGCGCTCGCGCCGCTCCGCCAGTGGACGGGCGCGCCCCTGTCGCTGACGCTGCGCGACGCCGCGCGCGACGCCTCGCTGTCGGTGGCCGGCGCCCTCGGCGAGCTCGCGGGCGGCATCGTGAAGGGCGCCGCCGCCATCGGGCTGAAGACGATCATCTTCTACATGGCGACGTTCACGCTGCTCGTGCGCGCGCCCGACCTGCTCGCGTGGGCGCGTCGCGTGAGCCCGCTCGAGGACGCCCACGTGGTGCGGCTTTACGAGGTGTTCGCCGAGTTCGCGCAGAACGTCGTGATCGCCGGCCTCGTGACCGGCATGTTGCAGGGGGTGGTGGCCGGCGTCGGCTACCTCGTGGCCGGCGTGGACCGGCCGCTGCTGTTCGCGGTGCTCACGGGGCTGCTCGCGTACGTGCCGCTGATCGGGACGTCGCTCGTGTGGGTGCCGCTGTGCGTCACGCTCGTCGCCACGGGCGAGTACCGCGCGGCGGGCATCGTCCTGGCGTGGTCGCTGCTCCTGACCACCTCGGTCGACAACTTCGTGAAGCCGCTGCTCGTGCGCGGCCGGACCGACGTGCCCGCGGTGCTCGTCTTCCTCGGCGTCTTCGGCGGGCTTCGCGTCTTCGGGCTGCTCGGCGTGCTGATCGGGCCGGTGCTCGTCGCGACGCTGCTCGCCCTCTTCAAGATCTACGAGGAGGGGCTCGACAGGCCCGCGTGATCGGCGGGCGCCTCGGTCGGGCCGCGCCAGTTCGCCGGCAGCCAGGGCTCCCACTCGCCCGGCACCACGTGGAAGCGCGACAGCATCATGCGCAGCGCGTCGGACTGCGTCGGCACGCGCGGGTATTGACGTAGCAGCATGCCGGCCTGCACGGGCGTACGATCGGCCTTGCGGGTGTTGCAGGCGCGGCAGGCCGTCGCGGCGTTCTCCCAGCAGGTCACGTTCACCCAGCGCCGCGACCAGGGCAGGTACACGGCGTTGTGCTTCGCCTGGGCGCGCGGGATGACGTGGTCGAGCGTGAGGTGCTCGCGGTCGGGGCGCCCCTCCAGCGTGCGGGGGGCGAGCCCGCAGTAGAGGCACGTGTAGCCGTCGCGGGCCTGCACGTTGCGCGAGTTGAAGCGCACGCGACCGCGGGCGCGCGCGTAGCGCTTGAGCGCGATGACGGCGGGCCAGGGCAACGCGAGGCTCGGCGAGCGCACGAAGCGCCCGTCGAAGGGCGCCACCGTCACCGCCTTGCCGTCGAGGACGAGCTCCACCGCGCGCTGCCACCGGAGGACCTTCATCGGCACGTAGTCTGCGTTGAGCTGGAGGACGTGGACCATCGACACGGACATGTTGCCTGATGACGCGTCAACCCCGCAACGGGCGCGCGGCATCCCCGCAATCGGCCGTATACTGGGCGCCGAGATGATCCTCGCGTTCGTCGACGTGGACGTCCTCCCGATGGACAGCGAGCGCGTACTGCGCGATCAGACGGTCCTCGTCGCCGACGGCCGGGTCGCGTGGATGGGCCCTTCGGCCGACGCCCCGCCCGTGCCGGCCGCCGTGCGCGTCGACGGCGAGGGGCGCACGCTCCTGCCCGGCCTCGCCGACATGCACGTCCACCTGTTCGACGCGCGCGACCTGCCGCTCTACCTCGCCGCCGGGGTCACCACGGTCCTGAACATGTCGGGCTCGCCGGCGCACCTGAAGTGGCGCGACGACGTCGCCCGCGGCGCGCTCGCCGGCCCGCGCGTCGTCACGACCGGGCCGATGATCGAGGAGCAGGGCGACCCGATCTTCGGCCTCGCCGAGGCCGTCGAGAGCGAGGTCGACGCCTGGCGCGTGGTCGGCGAGCAGGCGCGCGCCGGCTACGACTTCCTCAAGATCCACGGCGATCTGGAGGTGGGCCTCTACGACGCCGTGATGGACGCCGCGGCGGCGCACCGGATGCGCGTGCTGGGGCACGTCTCCGAGCGCGTGGGGCTGCTCCACGCGATGCGCCGCCGGCAGGCGAGCGTGGAGCACACCGAGGAGCTCGTCTTCGGCTTCTTCAACGGGCGCCTCGAGCCGCGGCGCATCCCCGTCGCGGTCGACGCCATCCGCGCCGGGGGCGCGGTCGTCACGCCCACGCTCGTGTCGATGGACGCGCTCGCGCGCATGCTCGGCGACGGCATCGACGCGCAGCTGGCGCGCCCCGAGAACCGGTACACCCCCGCGATGGAGCGCGCGGACTGGCCCGCCGCGGCGAACCCCTACCGCGCGCGGATGGCGGGCGAGGCGGCGTGGATGGGCGAGAGCCTCGGGTTCCAGTCGCAGCTGGTCGCCGCGCTGCGCGACGCCGGCGTCCCGCTGCTCGCCGGCACCGACGCGGGCTGGCTCCCCTTCGTGCTGCACGGGGACGGTCTGCACGACGAGCTCGACCTCCTCCAGCGCGCGGGCCTGTCCCGCTGGGAGGCGCTCTCCGCCGCGACGCGGGAGGCGGGCGAGTTCCTCGGCGACGGCAGCGGCGTGGTGCGCGCGGGCGCGCCCGCGGAGCTCTTGCTCGTCGACGGCGATCCCCTCGCGCCCGGGCCCCTGAAGGTCGCGGGCGTCGCGACCCAGGGGCGCTGGCACGACCGCGATGCGCTCGACGCCCTCCGGCCCGTGCAGGCCGACGAGCCCGTCGCCGACGCGTTCGGCCGGGGCGACGTCGCCGGCGCGCTCCGGCTCGCGAAGGAGCGGGCGAACGCGCTGTCCGAAGGCGACTGGCGGCTCCTCGCGCTGCGCCTCGCGCAGGCCGACCGCTTCCCCGACGTCCTCGCGGTGCTCCGCATGGCCACCGCGGCGAAGCCCGCGTCCTGGGAGCTGCGCGCGTGCCTCGCCGGCGCGCTCGAGGCCGCCGGGCGGGCAGACGAGGCCCGCCTCGCCCGCGCCGAAGCCGACGCGCTGCGCACCCGCGCGGGCGGAACGGCCGACGAGGCCGCGGGCTCGCGCGGCATCCCGGGCCCCGGCTTCCGGGGCGCCGCGCCGCGCTGATCAGGGGCAGGGCGTGTCGGTGCTCGCCGTACACGACCCGGACGCGCACGTCACCGTGTCGGAGAGCGACGCCGCGTCGGGGTAGCAGTAGGCGTCCTCGGGGTCGCGCGGGTTCTGCTGGATGTCGTAGTCGGCGTTGTCGTCGCCGCCGGCGTCGTCGCCCCAGTCGCAGCCCACGGCTTCCACCGTGCCGTTGGTGGCGTTGGAGAGGTACACGCCGCCGCCGATGGGCGACTCGTTCGCGAGAAAACCCGCCGCGCCGAGCGAGGTGGCCTCGCAGTCCACGCGGCCGTAGTCCTGCATCCAGAGGCCGCCGCCCGCGCTCTCCGCCACGTTGTCGCGCACGACGGTGTCGACGAGCGAGAGGTAGCCGTAGCTGTTGACGGCGACGCCGCCGCCGTAGGAGGTCTCGTTGTCCGCGACGACACAGTCGGTGAGCGTGAGGTTGGGCGTGGCCGGCACCTCGCCGCCGAGCGTGTGGCTGACGGCCACGCCGCCGCCCTTCTCGCCGTCGCTGCCGACGCCGCCCGAGATGGTGACGCCGCGGATGCGCACGACGCCGTTGGTCACCGCGACGACCGAGCCGGTGTCGCCGCCGGAGGTGCCCTCGGTGGTGAGCGTGGTGGCGCCGGCGCCGGCGTGCCCGACGACGTCGAGGTCGGTCGTCTCCTCGCCGACCACCACCTTCACGTTCCACGTCCCCGCGCAGAGCCGCACCGTGCCCGAGGCGGCGACGACGTCGGCGTCGCCCGCGTCGCCGACGATCGCCGGGTCGTCCTCCGTGCCGGCGAGCAGGAGGTCGGTCACGTCGGTGAGGACGCCCGCGTCGTCCTCGAGGGCGGCGGTGGCCGGCTCGTCCAGCGCGCCGTCGCAGTCGGTGTCGACGCCGTCGCAGAGCTCGGCCGCGCCGGGGAACACGTCGGGGTCGCCGTCGTCGCAGTCGCCGTCGACCGTGGTGAAGCCGTCGCCGTCGCCGTCCACGGGCGGCGTGTCGGTGTCGGTGTCGGCGTCGGTGTCCGCGTCGGTGTCCGCGTCCGTGTCGGCGTCGGTGTCGGTGTCGGTGTCGGCGTCGGCGTCGGTGTCCGTGTCGGTGTCGGTGTCGGTGTCCGCGTCGGTGTAGTCGGCGTCGCCGCCCGGGGTGTCGTCGTCCTTGCCCCCCGAGCAGGCGATCGAGAGCGTGAGCAGGCAGAAGAGGCGCATGCCCTCACTGTAGCCTCAGGGGCAGTCGGCGTCCGTCGAGGCCGAGCAGCTCGCGGAGGCGCAGGAGACCTCCGACGTGATGGACGACGCGTTCGTCCAGCACCAGCCGTGCCCGTCGCCACCGGGGTTCTGCTCGACGTCGTAGCCCTCGTTGTCGTCCGCGTCGTCGTCGTCGCCCCAGTCGCAACCGCGCGCGTCCAGGTTCCCGCCGCTCGAGCTCGACAGGTACACGCCGCCGCCGAGGGGGGCGGTGTTGGCGACCACGCCGGCGCTCCCGACGGAGGTGGCCTCGCAGTCGAGGCGGCCGGACGAGTTCATCCACACGCCGCCGCCGGCGATCGTGGCGTTGTTGCCTTCCACGCGCGTGTCGACGAGCGAGACCCAGGACTGCGCGTAGATCGCGATCCCGCCGCCGTAGTCGGTGTCGTTGGCCGTCACGACCGAGTCGGTCAGCGTGAGGTTCGGGACCGAAGGCGCGCCGGAGGAGTGGTTGGTGATGACCGCGCCGCCGTTCGTCCCGCTGCTGCCCGCCCCGCCGGCGAGCGTCACGCCCTCCATCTCCAGCACCCCGTCGAGCACCGTGACGATCGAGCCCGACGCGCCGCCGAACGCGCCCTCGGTGGTGAGGAGCGTCGCCTCCGCCCCGTTCTTCCCCCTCACCACGAGGTGGGTGTCGGCGTCGGTGACCAGCACCTTCAGGTACCAGGTCCCGTCGCACAGCCACAACGTGCCGCTGGTGACGACGTAGTCGTAGGTGGAGTAGTCGCCGAAGGTGATCGGGTCGTTGCGGTCGCCGGCGCCGATCTCGTCGGTCACGTCGACGAGCACGCCGCTGCCGTCGTCGAAGCTGGCCTGCCCCGCGTCGTCGTCGGCCACGTCGTCGCAGTCCTGGTCGAGCCCGTCGCAGAGCTCGGGCGAGCCGGGGCTCCGCGAGGCGTCCGCGTCGTCGCAGTCGCCCAGCCAGCCGAAGCCGTCGCGCGGGCTGCACGCGGTGTAGGTCGCGTCGCCCTCGACGCCCCAGCCGTCGCCGTCGGCGTCCGGGTACAGGGTCACCTCGCCGGTGGCGCCGAGCTCGTCGACCTCGCCGTCGCAGTCGTCGTCGGCGTCGTTGCAGGACTCGGCGCCGAGCGGGTTGACCACCGGATCGGTGTCGTCGCAGTCCGACCCGTCGGCCACGTAGAGCCCGGGCGGATCGCAGCGGACGACGGCGCGGTCGGGGTCGCCGTAGCCGTCGCCGTCGGCGTCGAGGTACCAGGTGGGCGGGGTGGCGCCGCGGCCGTCGCCGGTGTCGCCCGTCTCGCCCGGGTCGCCCGAGTCGCCCGTCTCGACGGCGGGGGTGCCGGTGTCGTCCGTGGGCTTCGGCTCGTCGGGGGCGCCGGCGCAGGCGAAGAGGAGGAGGGTCATCACCCGTCAGCATACCCCCGGGTTGACGAACTCCCGACGCACGTTCGACGCGCCGTTGACACAGGCGCTCGCCCGTCCGGCGAGACTGGAGGCAGCCAACTCACAAACCGAGGGAGGACCGGCCATGCGTCGTGTCGTTTGGGGGGCGTGCGCCCTGTCACTCGTGTTGCCCGCGTGTACGCGTCCGCCGATCGCTCACGAGGGCGACGTGGTGTCGGTGGCGCCGCCGCCCGCGCCCACCGGCGCCCCGCCTTCGGTGGAGCCGGCGCCCTCGCCCGCGGCCCGCCTGCCCGCCGGGCCCGATCTCGACGCCCGCGCCGAGGCCCTCGCCCGCCCCGAGCGGCGCGTGCACGTCTCGACGGACAAGCCGCTCTACCGCCCCGGCGAGACCGTGTGGCTGCGCGCCTGGGACCTCTCGGGCGAGGACGGGTCGGTGACGGTGGAGCTGAAGGGCCCGCGCGGCTCGCGCGTGGACGACGCGGAGCTGCTCGTGAAGGCGGGGGCCGCGGGGACGGGGCTGGCGATCCCGCGGGAGGCCCGCGGCGGCGCCTACACCGTCGTGGCCCGCTTCGCCGACGGCGCGACCGCCGAGCGCGCGCTCGTCGTCGTCGGCTTCGAGGCCCCGCGCCTGCACGCGACGATGGAGTTCGCCCGCGACGCCTACGGCCCGGGCGACACGGCCGTCGCGACCGTGGAGGTGCGCCGGGCCACGGGCGAGCCGCTGGCGAACCGCACGCTCGCGGCGCAGGCGTACGTCGGCGGCAAGCTCGTCCCCGTCGGGCACGTCGTCACCGACGCGCACGGCGCGGCGACGGTGGAGGTCGCGCTCCCCGCCGCGCTCCCCGAGGGGGACGCCGTGCTCACCGTGGTCGCCGAGGTGGACGGCGTGTCGGAGTCCACGACGAAGCCCATCCCCGTCGTCACCACCGGGCTGCGCGTCGCGCTGCGGCCGGAGGGCGGCGACCTCGTCGAGGGCCTCCCCTCGCGCGTGTACGTCGAGGCGACCGACCGGCACGGGCGACCCGCCGACGTCGAGGCCCGCGTGGTCGACGACCTCGGCGCCACCGTGGCGACGTTCGCGACGTTCCGCGACGGGCTCGCCCGCTTCGAGCTCACGCCCGATCCCGTCCGCGCCTACCACGTGGAGGTGAGCAAGCCGGCGGGCCACGCCGAGCGCTACCCGCTCCCGCTCTCCCGGACCGAGGGCTGCGTGCTGCGAACCTTCGACGACTTCGACGGCAAGCTCGACGCCGTGCGCGCGGGCGTGCGGTGCACGGCCCCCGCCGAGGTGGCCCTCGTCGCGACCGCGAACGGGCGCGTGCTCGACGCCGCGCGGGTGCGGGCGCGGCGGGACCGGTGGACGGTGGCCCACCTCGACACCCGGGAGGGCTCCGGGAAGGGAGAAGTTAGCGGTGCGAACATCACCAAAACCGAGGGGGCCCGCCCCGGCCTGGCCACCGTCACCCTGCTCGACGCGGGGCTCGCCCCCCTCGCCGAGCGCCTCGTGTTCCTCGACCGCGCCGTGAAGCTCGGCGTCTCCGTGCGCCCCGCCCGCGAGGACTACGGCCCCCGCGACCGCGTGTCGCTCGAGATCGCCACCACCGGCGCCGACGGCGAGCCCGTCGCCGCCGACGTCGCCGTCGCGGTCGTCGACGACGCGGTGCTGGGGCTCGCCGACGACGTCGTCGCGGGGCTCGCCGCCTCGACGCTGCTCGGGCCCGCGCTCGTCGGGAAGATCGAGAAGCCCGACCGCTACCTCGACCCCGCCGTGGAGGGCTCGGGCTACGCGCTCGACCTGTTGCTCGGCGCGCGGGGGTGGCGGCGCTTCTCCGACACGCGGCCGGACGCGGGCGAGGCGCCCCGCGCGAAGCGGGAGGAAGGCCGGCTCGGCCGGAAGGACGCCGCGCTGAACGAGCAGCAGCTCGACCGCGCGGTCGCCGCCGAAGCGGGCGTGCTCGCCGCGCTCCACGACGAAGCGGCGGTCGGCGGCCTGATCGGCGGCGGCGGGATCGCCGCGGGGCTCGGCGGGATCGGGGTCCGCGGGCGCGGCGCCGGCTTCGGCGCGGGCGGCGGCAACTTCGGCGCGAAGGCCGAAGGCGGCATCGCGACCGTCACCGGCGAGCCCATCATCCTCGGCGCGCTCGACAGGAACCTGATCGACGCGGTGATCAAGCGCCAGCTCGCCCAGATCCGCTACTGCTACCAGCGCGAGCTCACGAAGAACCCGGACCTCGCCGGCAAGGTGGTCGTGAAGTTCGTGATCGCCAAGGACGGCACGGTGTCCTCCGCGACCACGAAGGCGAGCACGCTGGGCAACCCGGCCGTCGAGACCTGCATCCACGGGCGCTTCCTCCGCTGGCAGTTCCCGGAGCCGCGCGGCGGCGGCATCGTGATCGTGAGCTACCCGTTCGTGTTCTCCCCCAGCGGCCGGTTCGACGGGGCCCACGCGATCGCCGGCGGCGCCCCGTGGCGCACGCCGGTCTGGGACACCCCGCGCGAGTTCCCCGACCCGAATTGGGACCCCGCGTACACGGGCGCGCGCACGGATTTCCGTGACACCGTGTACTGGGCGCCGTCGGTGCGGACCGGCAACGACGGCAAGGCGACGGTGTCGTTCTCGCTGTCCGACGCGGTGACGGGCTTCCGCGCCGTCGCCGAGGGGTTCGCCGGCGGGCTCGTCGGTCGCGGCGAGACGCTCGTCGCCTCGACGTTGCCGTTCTCGCTCGACGTGCGGCTGCCGCTCGAGGCGAGCGCGGGCGACCGCATCGACCTGCCGGTCACGCTCCGTCCCGCGCGCGGCGCCGCGGAGATCGCGCTCGGCGCGGCGTTCGGGGGGCCGTTGCGCGCGATCGGCTCGCTGCCGTCGACGCTCTCGCTCACCGGCGCGCGGACGGTCGACGTGCCCGTCGAGGTGCTCGCCGACGCGGGCACGGCGAGCGTCCGCGTCTCCGCGGCGACGCTGGGGCTCGCCGACGCGGTAGATCGGACGTTCCCCGTGGTCCCGGGCGGTTACCCCGCCGAGCTCTCGCGGAGCGGCACGGTCGCCCGCGACGCCGACGTACGCGTGCACGTGCCCGACGTGGTCCCCGGGACGCTGCGCGCGAAGGTGGAGCTGTGGCCGAACCCGCTCGGCGACGTCGTGAAGGGGCTCGAGGGGCTCGTCCAGATGCCCACCGGCTGCTTCGAGCAGGCGTCGAGCCGCAACTACCCGAACGTCATGGTGCTCTCGCTGCTCGAGCGCGGCGGCGGGCCGGCCGGTCTCGCGACGAGGACCCGCGATCTGCTGCGCGAGGGCTACCCGCGCCTGTCCGGCTACGAGACGGGCAGCGGCGGCTACGAGTGGTTCGGCGCCGACCCCGGCCACGAGGCGCTCACCGCCTACGGGCTGGTGATGTTCGCGGACATGGCGAAGGTGTCGAGCGTCGTGAGCCTCGACATGGTCGAGCGCGTCGCCGGATGGCTGAAGGCCCGGCGCGACGGCGAGGGCGGCTATCGCCGCAACGGGCGCGCGCTCGACTCGTTCGGCCGCGCCGGCGAGACCGTCACGAACGCGTACGTCACCTGGGCGCTGGTTACGTCGGGCCACGGCGACGGGCTCGCCCGCGAGATCGACGCCGTCGAGGAGATCGCCGAGGACACGCGCGATCCGTACGTCCTCGCGCTCGCCACCCAGACGCTCTTCGCCGCCGGGCGCGACGGCGACGACGCCGCCGCGCGGCTCGCCGCCCTGCAGGCGGACGACGGGAGCTTCCCCGGCGCCGCGGAGAGCATCACGAAGAGCCGCGGCCGCGACCTCGCCGTCGAGACCGCCGCGCTCGCCGCCGTGGCGCTCGCGGAGTCCGGCGACCACCCGGGCAACGTGCTCGCCGCCGCGCGGTGGATCGCCGGCCAGCGCGACGGCTCGGGGCGGTTCGGGGCGACGCAGGCGACGGTGCTCGCGCTGAAGGCGCTCCTCCGCGTCTCGGGGAGCGAGGCGACCGGAAAGGGGACGGTGGACGTCCTCGTCGACGGCGCGCCCGTCGCCCGCCTCGCCTACGACCGCGCGAAGCCCGACGAGGTGGTCACGCCCGACCTCGCCGCGGCGCTCGGCCCCGGCGATCACGCGGTCACGATCGCGCACGCGGGCGACCGGCCCGTCGCGTACACCGTGGGCCTCACGTGGCGGGCGCGTACCCCCGACTCCCATCCGGAGGCGCCGGTCGCCGTGGCCACCGCCCTCGACCGCGACGCGCTGGCGATGGGCGACACCACGCGCCTCGTCGTCACCGTGACGAACACGACCGGCGAGGCGGTCGACAACCCGCTCGTGCGCGTCGGCATCCCCGGCGGGCTCGCGTTCGTGTCGCGGCAGCTGGAGGAGCTCCGCAAGACCGACGCGGTGGCGTTCTACGAGACCCGCGCGCGGGAGGTGTTCCTGTACTTCCGCGGGCTCGCCCCGAACGAGGTCCGCACCGTGCCGGTCGAGCTCGTCGCGAAGGTGCCGGGGAGCTGGACGGCGCCCGCGTCGAGCGCGTACCCCTACTACGACGAGGCGCGGGCGAGCTGGGCGGCGCCGGTCAGGGCGACGGTGGCGCGGTAGGCCTCAGCGCCAGCTGCCCCTGCCGCGACAGGTCGATCGACGTCGCCAAGAGCCTCGCCGCCTCCTGCGGCGCGTGGAACCCGCTGGAGTTCTCCGCCTCGACGAAGTCGAGCAGGAACTGGGCGCGGCGCTGCAGGTCGCGGGCCTCGGCGAGCTCGGCCTCGGGCCGGTCCTTCTGCGCGGAGAGGTCCGTGATCAGCGCGACGAGCGCGTCCATCGCCCGACCCCGCATCTCCATCGTGCGGGACTGGATGGTCTCGGCACGGGCACGGAGCTCGTCCTCGCTCGCCTTGTGACAGGGCTGGCACGCGCGCGCCACGTTGAGCAGCGGGCTGCGGACGTGGTGGTCGCTGATCTTCTGCGCGCCGACGCGCTCGTAGGGCATGTGACAGTCGGCGCACGCCACGCCGGCGCGCGCGTGGACGCCCTGGTTCCACAACTCGAACTCGGGGTGCTGGGCCTTGAGCGCGGGCGCGCCGGTCAGCTCGTGGGTCCAGTCCTTGTGCCCGTTCTCCTGGTAGTAGGCGAGGATCTCGTCGCCCTTGAGGCCCTTGTCCCACGGGTAGGTCAGCCGCTTCTCCGGCCCCTTGAAGTAGTACTCGACGTGACACTGGCCACACACGTACGTGCGCATCTCCTGTCGCGTCGCCGTCGAGATGTCGTAGTCCGCGCCCTTCCACGCCTTGATGCCCTCGAGGAAGCCGGGGCGCGTCACGCGCAGCGCCATCGTCTCCGGGTCGTGGCAGTCGATGCAGGCGACGGGGTGCTCCACCAGCTTGCGCGCCTCGGCGTAGGGCATCGGGTTGATCTTGGCGAAGCCCGCCATCAGGTCGCCGTCGCCGGCCTTCTTGTAGGGGACGTACATGGACGCGTGGCAGTGGAGGCAGGTGCCGGGCTGCTTGGCTGCGTGCTGGCGCTCCGTGAAGGTCTGGTCCTCCAGCATGTAGGCGTGGCCGCGCTCCTCGCGGAAGTCGACCGAGAAGGCGTAGCCCTTCCACATCGTCACGAGGCGCGGGTCCTCCTCGATGCGGGACTGCGCGACGACCGTGCGCGGATCGGCCTCGGAGGGCGTCCGGGCGACGGCCTCGCTCCCGCCCCAGCGCGTGCGGACCATGTCGACCGTGCGCTTGTAGGCGTCGTACTGGAGGGGGAAGTTCTTGCCCCACACCTCCGGATCGGTCGTCTCGTCCGTGATCTCCACCACGCGGAAGAACGGGTTGGACGCCTCCTCCTTCTTGCCACGGATGTCGAGGAGGAGCCAGGCGAGGCCGGCGCCGGCGACGGCGGCGACGAGCGCGACGAGCAGCAGGGTGACAGGGCGCATGGGTCCTCAGTGGAGGTGGCCGACGTCGCGGTGACACCGGACGCAGCCGGTGACGTCGTCGCCGTGGGAGATCTGGGCGGTGAGCTCCGCGTGGCAGTGGCGACACGCCGCCTCGGTGATGGCGAGGTTGCGGGGGCCGATGCGGATGGGCTCGTGGAAGTCGCCCGTGGTGAACGCGTAGGAGTGATGCCAGCCGTTGATCGCCTTCGTCGTGTACTTGCCGACGAAGTCGTGGGGCGTGTGGCAGTCGTTGCACACCGCCACGTTCTTGTGCGAGGAGGCCCCCCACCCGGAGACCTGGTCGTTCATGACGTGGCAGTTCCCGCAGGCGGCGGGGTCGTCCGTGAGGTAGCTGGCGCCGCGCGCGTAGGCGAACGTGAACACGCCGAGGCCGGCCGTGGCGCCGACCAGGGCGGCGACGAGGAGCGCGGCGAGGGTGGAGGCGGGGGGAGCGGACAAGGGTCGTCTGCTATGCACCCAGCGGCGCGGGGGCATCCCCCTTTCGCGTTATGCTGCGCGGCCCGGATCCGGAGGACTGATGAATCGTCGGCGTTTCCTCGCGAACAGCGGCCTCGCGGTCGTTTCGTTCTCCTCCCTCGCGGCGTGCGCGAAGCAGGTCGCTCTGGAGCCCGTCGCCGCCTCGCCCGTCGCGACGCCCCCGCCCCCGAACCCCTTCTACACCTGGTTCGGGGTGGACGAGGCGCGCTTCTCGACGACGCTCGGCGACCTCGCCGCCAAGGGCGCCGATCTCGCCGACCTCTACTTCCAGCACAGCAAGGTCTCGTCGATCACGTTCGAGGACGGCATCATCGCCCGCGCCGCCACCAGCATCGAGCAGGGCGTCGGCCTGCGCTGCGTCGTGGGGGACCAGACCGGGTACGCCTACACCGAGGACCTCTCCCCCGAGGCGATGGCGGGCGCGGCCCGCACGGCCGCGGCCATCGCGAAGGCGGGCGGCCGCGCGGCCCCCGTCGAGTACGTGCTCGGCGCCCCGCCCCGCCACTACGAGATCGCGGTGCCCTGGGCGCAGGTGGGCGCGGACAAGAAGATCGCCCTCGTCGAGAAGATCGCGGCGAAGGCGAAGGCGAAGGACCCGTCGATCACGAAGGTGACGGTGTCGTGGACGGACGAGGAGCAGCACGTCCTCGTGGTCGACCTCGAGGGCAAGGTCTGGACGGACATCCGCCCCATGTCGCGGGTGTGGTGCAACCTCGTGGCGACGAGGAACGGCGTGACCGTGTCCAACGGCTCCAACCTCGCCGGCCGCCGCGGCCTCGAGTGGTACACCGACGAGAAGATCGACCTGCTCGTGCAGCAGGCGGCCGACCGCACGCTGATCCTCTTCGACGCGAAGCGCCCGCCCGCCGGCGAGTGGCCCGTCATCCTCGCCGCCGGGGCGAGCGGCATCCTGCTCCACGAGGCCATCGGCCACGGCATGGAGGCCGACTTCAACCGCAAGGGCACGAGCATCTACAGCACGATGATCGGGCAGAAGGTCGCGCCGGACTTCGTCACCATCGTCGACGACGGCACCTGCCAGAACGAGCGCGGCGCGCTCAACTTCGACGACGAGGGCACGCCCGTCGAGAAGACGCTGCTGGTCGAGAAGGGCGTGATGCGCAGCTACCTGCACGACCGCATCAGCGCGAAGCACTACGGCGTGAAGGCCACGGGCTCCGGGCGCCGCGAGAGCTTCCGTCACGCGCCCATGCCCCGCATGCGCTGCACCTACATGGAGAACGGGCCGCACAGCCGCGACGAGATCGTCGCCAGCGTGCAGAAGGGCATCATCGCCGAGACCTTCACCAACGGCCAGGTCCAGATCGGCGCCGGCGACTTCACCTTCTACATCAAGAACGGCTGGCTGGTCGAAGGCGGCAAGATCACCGCGCCGATCAAGGACTGCAACATCATCGGCAACGGGCCCGAGGCGCTCCGCAACGTCACGATGGCCGCGAACGACGGCCAGCTCGACACCGGCGGGTGGACCTGCGGCAAGGACGGCCAGAGCGTGCCCGTGAGCCAAGGTCTGCCGACGGTGCTCGTCTCGAAGATGACCGTGGGGGGTGTGTGATGAGCGACCTGCTGAAGTTCGCCCAGGAGGCGGTGGAGAAGGGCAAGGCGGCGGGCGCGCAGGGCGTGTGGGCGAGCGCGTCGAAGTCGCGCTCGGTCGACTTCCAGCACCGCGACGGCAAGCTCGAGAAGGTGCAGGAGAGCGCGTCGCGGGGCCTCAACGTCCAGGTGTGGGTCGACGGGCGCTACAGCTCGGCGAGCACCACCGACTTCGCGCGCCTCGACGGCTTCCTCGCCGAGGTGATCGCCCTGACGCGCGCGCTCCAGCCCGACCCCGCGCGCGAGCTGCCCGACCCGAAGCTCTTCGAGGGCCGCGCCGCCGTGGAGCTCGAGCTCACCGACCCCGCCGTCGCCGCGGTCACCGAGGACGAGCGCCTCGCCGCGCTCGCCGAGATGGACCAGGTGGGCCACGGCCACTCGAGCGTGCTCTCGGTGACGACGGGCTGGTCCACCGAGGAGACGTGGCAGGCGATGGCCTCGTCCAACGGCTTCGCCGGCACCCACGCGGGCACGCAGTGCTGGTACGGCTGCGACGTCACCGTGAAGGACGAGGGCGACAAGCGGCCCGAGGGCTGGCACTGGGTCGGCGGGCGGTGGCGCGCCGGGCTCCCCGCCCCGAAGGCGGTCGCGGAGGAGGCGCTCCAGAACGCGATCCTGCGCCTCGGCGCGACGAAGGGGCCGACCCGCAAGGGCTTGCTGATCGTGGACCCGCGCGCCGGCGGGAACCTCGTGAACCGGCTGCTCTCCGCGGCCAACGCCCAGTCCGTGCAGCAGGGTCGCAGCTTCTGGGCCGACCGGATCGGCAAGAAGGCCGTGTCCGACAAGCTGACCGTCACCGACGACCCGCTGTTGGTCCGCGGGCTCGCCTCGCGGCTGTTCGACGGCGAGGGCATCGCCGCGAAGGCCATGCCGGTGATCGACAAGGGCGCGCTCGCCAACCTCTACGTGGACACGTACTACGGGAAGAAGGCGTCGATGTCGCCGACGACCGGCTCGCCGTCCAACCGCGTGATCGCCCCCGGCAAGCGCGACCTCGCCGCGGTCCTCGGGGCCGCGAAGCAGGCGGTCTACGTGACGAGCTGGCTCGGCGGCAACCACGACCCCACCACCGGCGACTTCTCGCTGGGCCTGCGCGGCCACCTCGTCGAGAAGGGCAAGGTCGGCGCGCCCATCGGCGAGATGAACGTCACCGGGAACCTGATCGACCTGTTCGCGGGGCTCGTGGAGGTCGGCAACGACCCGTGGCCGTACGCGTCGCTGCGGACGCCCACGCTGGTGTTCGACGGGGTCAGCTTCTCGGGGGCGTAGCCGGCCGCAACAACCACGTCCGCATCCGCCCGCGCCCCTTCACCTCGATCTCGCCGCGCTCCTCGAACGAGTAGCGCCCGTCGAGGCGGCGCCACGTCTCCTCGGTCACCTGCACCGTCCCGCCGAGGCCGTGGCTCTCCATGCGGCTGGCGGTGTTCACGGTGTCGCCCCAGAGGTCGTAGCTGAACTTGCGCGCGCCGATGACGCCGGCGACGACCGGGCCCGTGGCGACGCCGACGCGGAGGTGCACGGGGCTGCCGTCGGGCGCGGGCGTGCGCGCGGCCACCTCGAGCATCGCCAGCGCCATCGAGCACACCGCCTCCGCGTGGTCGGCGCGGCGGGTGGGGAGGCCGCCGGCGACCATGTAGGCGTCGCCGATGGTCTTGATCTTCTCGAGGCCGTGCTGGTCGGCGAGCGCGTCGAACTCGGAGAAGAGCCGGTTGAGGAAGGCGACGACCTGGTCGGGGCGCAGCCGCTGCGCGATGGGCGTGAAGCCCACGATGTCCGCGAAGAGCACCGTGACCTCGTCGAAGTGGTCGGCGACCGCGCGGCGGCCCTCCTTGAGCCGGTCGGCGACCTCCGCGGGGAGGATGTTCAGCAGCAGGCTCTCGGAGCGGGCGCGGGCGTCGTCGAGCGCGCGCTGCTGCATGAAGTTCGCCCGGCGGAGGCGGTAGGTCCAGTGGCCGTAGAGCGCGAAGCCGACCACCGCGCAGAGCTGCATGATCAACACGGAGTGGAAGAGCGGGTGCGCCGTCTCTTCCGGCCTCGCGAGGAAGAACGCGACACTGCTCGACGACGACAGGAGCGCGGTGAGGAAGAAGCGGTGCCAGAACCGCACCTGCACGAGCAGGTTGGCGCCGACGAACACCAGCGTGGCGTTCAGGTACGGGTGCTCGATGCCGCCGAAGCGCGCCACCGCGAACCCGTGGAACGCGAACGCGACGACGAACAGGACGCAGGCGGACGGGAAGGCGAGCCGCGGGGGGTCGCGCCGGACGACGAACCACAACGCGAGCGCCGAGGCGATCGCGATGAGCGTCACGCCCGAGCGCCACAACGCCATCGGCGCGCGCGTGACCGCGTCGAGCACGATCCAGTCGGTCGGGAACGTGACGAGCTGCAACGCGACGACGAGCAGGGCGAACGCGAAGCAGTCGCGCACGCTGCTCTCGGCGGCGAAACGCTCCCACGCCGCCTGATCGGAGGGGGGCGCGGGGTCCTCCCCCAGCCAGGCGATCGCGTTGCGGAGCGACGTCACCGCGGCATGGTACGACGCCGGCGGGCCTACATCCCCAGCTCCCTCCGGATGTAGGCATCCCGCGCCTCCTCCTTCGCGCGACGGGCGAGCCACCGCGCGAGCACGCCCAGCCCGGCGAGCGCCGCGGCGAACACGGCGGCGCCGCCGACCGTCGCGCCGACGGACGACCCTCCCGCGATCCGGACCTCGCCCGCGATGCCCGCGTCGTCGCGCGCCACGAAGCAGAGGGGCACGCCCCCGCGCACGGGCTGGGCCTTCGCGCGGTGGCAGGCGCGCTCGGACACGCCGGGCCCGAGCCAGTACACGAGCGTGCGCTCGAACCCCTCGGGGTCGACGGCGAACGCGGGGACGTCCACGCGCTGCACGAAGTCGCCCTCCCAGACCGGCGGTCGCAGCGGCGACAGCCCCTCCTGCACCGAGCGGCGGACCTCCTCCGTCCCGTCCGGGCGGACGGCGACGCTCTCCCACGCGATGCCGTCGCCCGCGGGCGTCCCGACGTGGTGGGCGGACAGCGTCGCCGCCGCCGCCGTGGCGACGAGCGCGAGCGTCACTCGACCCCCACGATCCCGTCGATGCCGGCGTCGAACACCGTGCGCTCCGGGAGCAGGCCGCCGACGACCTGGATGAGCTGGGCGAGCGCGGCGAGCTGCACGAACGCGAGCACGCCGGTGGGCAGCGCCGCCGCGAGCAGGCTCTTGCCGGCGGGCACGCGGTTGAGCACCGCGCGGACCGCGGTGAGGAGCCCGAGCAACGTCGCGAGCGCGGTGACCGCCATCGCGAAGAGCCCCGCGTACAGGCTCGTCTGGTAGAAGAGCACGACCAGCGGAGAGAGCGCCGCGAGCAGCAGCGTGCCGGTGAAGATGCCGGACGCGGCGCCCAGCACGAGGTCGCTCGCGCGGCCCGGCGCGCCCGTCAGCTTCCAGGTCAGCAGCGCCGCCGGGAGCGCGGACGCCGCCGAGAGCACCGTCACCATCGGCGCGCGGTAGAGGTTCGCGACGAGCGTGGCCGTGTCCGCGGACCCCGCGGCGAGGCCGTAGATGGCGGCGAGCCCGATCGACGCCAGCGTGGCGTGGACGGCGAGCTGGAGCCGGCTGGCGCTGCCGTCGGCCTCCTCGGGGAGGGGACGGCCGGCGGCGAGATCGAAGAGTCGGGCGACGGGGTTCATGGGTGCCTCCTTGATGGCCCTCCCAACGTAGGAGGGGGCGTTGAACGCCATCCGGAGGCGGTGTGAACGCGGCGTGAAACGTCAGCGACCGATGCAGCGCTCGTCGACGATCACGTCCGCGGAGGCCTCGCGGCACTTCGTCACCGTCACGACCTCGGGCTCCTCCGACTCGCAGCCCCCGAAGCCGGTGCCCCAGACCCGGTAGTCGCCCGCCGGGACCTCCACCTCGATGCACCCGTCGTCGCCGGGGACGGCCTCGGTCTCCTCGCCGGCGTCGAGCATCGCGAAGTGGATGCGGGCGTCCTCAGGCAGGTCGGTCTCCAGCGCGGAGGCACAGACGTGGAGGGTCCCCGTCTTGGACTCGCAGTCCAGCGCGCAGGCGGCGAAGAGGAGGATCATGCGCCTACACTACCCGCGGGGCAGCCGGACCCGGAACACGGCGCCACCGTCGTTGCGCGCGTCGATCCGCCCGCCGTGCGCCTCGACGATGGCCTTGCACAACGCGAGCCCGAGCCCCGTCCCGCCTTGGCGCCGGCGCGTGAAGAAGCGGTCGAACACGCGCGGCAGGTCCTCCGGGGCGATGCCCGGGCCGTCGTCGGCGACCTCCACCGTCACGGCGTCGGGCTCGCCCGTGACCCGCACCACCACGCGCGAGGCCGCGAAGTGCGCGGCGTTGTCCAGCAGGTTGCGGAGCACGGTCTCGATCCGCTCGGGGGCGCAGCGCACGCGGCAATCACCAGTGGCGACGACCTCGCCCCGGTCGAGGCCGCGGGCGAGCGCGGCGAGGTCGACGTCCTCGCGCTCCTCGCCGACGAGCCCGGCCTCGGCGCGGGCGAGGTCGAGGAAGCGGCTGGCGAGCCGGTCGAGCCGCTGGCTGGCGTCGCGCAGGACCTTCGCGAGGCGCCGGGCGCGCTCGGCGTCGACGGGCCCCTCCAGCGCCTCGGACACGGCGCGGACGGCCGCGACGGGGTTCTTCACCTCGTGGACGAGGTCGGCGGCGAAGGCCTCGTTCGCGCGCTCCTTCGCCTCGAGCGCGCCGAGGAGCGCGTTGAGGTCGCGGGCGAGGTCGCCGATCTCGTCGTCGCGGCCGGCGTCCACGGGCGCGGGCGACGCGTCGGCCCGGCGCGCGCGGACCTGGGCCTGCAGCCGCTCGATCGGCAACACCGTGCGCCAGCCGAGCCACCACCCGAGCAAGAGGCCGGCGGGGAGCATGAACAGGACGAGCTTCGAGAGCTGGTAGCGCAGGTCGTAGAGCGCGCGGATCGCGCGTCGCGACGACTCCTGCACGTAGACGACGCCCCCGTCCGCGGTGGCGACCGCCGCGTGGCAGACGAGCAGGCGGCGGTCGTCGGTCTCGGCGCAGCCGGAGTCCGGGAGGCGCGCGCCGGCGAGGCGGTCGGCGAGCGCCGGCTGGCGGGTGTCCCAGGCCGCCAGCGAGGGCGCCCCGTCGGGCCCGAAGAAGAAGGTGCTCGACGCGCCGGCGATCCCGCGCGCGGCCTCGTGGTCGTGGTCCGCGACGACGCGCCCGACGGCGTCGACGACGCGGACGCGTACGTCGCGGGCGAGGGCGACCGCCGCCGCGCGCGACGGGTCCTCCGCGACCTCGGCGGCGGCGCGCTCGACGCGCAGGCGCATGCGGTAGCCGCTGGTGCGGTCGCCCAGGTCCGAGAGCCACACGCCGGCGAGAGGCGCGGCGCAGACGGAGAGGGTGACGAGGAGGGCGCGGACGCGGAGGGATCGGAGGCGCAGGAGACCCCCCACCCGGCCTTCGGCCACCCTCCCCCCGCTTCGCGGGGAGAGGGGCATCCCTTTCAGGACCGCCACCGATACCCGGCCCCGATCACCGTCTCGATCGCGTCGAACGTGTCGTCCACGCGCTCGAACTTGCGGCGCAGGCGGCGGACGTAGGTGTCGACGATGCGCTCGGCCACGACGGAGTCGTCGCCGCGCATGAGCTCCATCAGGCGGTCGCGCGAATGCACGACGCCGGGCCTCCCGCAGAGCGCCTCGACGAGCCGGAACTCGGTCACGGTGACCTCGACGGGGACCTCGCCCCACCGGACCTCGAGGCGGTCGGCGTCCACGGCGAGGCGCCCGAGGCGGCGGGCCTCGCGGACGGGCTCGCCCCGCGCGGCCTCGCGCCGCAGGAGCGCGGCGACGCGGGCGAGCAGCACCCGCGTGCTGAACGGCTTGGTGACGTAGTCGTCGGCGCCGAGCTCGAGCCCGAGCGCCTCGTCGATCTCGGAGTCGCGCGAGGTGAGCAGCACGACGGGGACGCGGTCGCCGGCCTCGCGCAGGCGGCGGCACAGCGTGAACCCGTCGACCCGGGGCATGTTGACGTCGCTCACGACCACGTCCGGGCGCGCGGCGCGCGCACGGGCGAGCCCCTCGTGTCCGTCCGCCGCGGCGTCGACGGCGTGCCCCGCGTCGACGAACGCGAGCGAGAGGACCTCGATCAGCGTCGGGTCGTCGTCGATGAGGAGGACACGGGCCATGGGCGCGTAGCGTACACGCTCGGTCCCCGCGGCGCCCGCCGGCGGCCTCGCGACCCCCATCCCCTCGATCCCCGCGTGGTAGGCTCGGCCGCCAACCGGGGAAACCATGGACCGCCGATCGCTCCGTCTCGCGGCGCTCGCCCTCTTCGTGCTCGTCTTCGCCTTCGCCTCGCGCGCCTCCGCCGAGGACGACGACGCCACCGCCGGCGCCGACGCCGCGCCCGCCGCCCCCGCCGAGGCCGGCGAGGCCGAGGGCGAGGAGGAGGAGGGCGAGAAGAAGGTCTACGAGGCGCCCGAGAAGGTGTCGATGGGCATCCACCTCAACGACATCCAGTCCATCGATCTGAAGTCGCACAGCTACGCGATGGACTTCTACGTGTGGTTCCGCTGGAAGAACCCCGACCTCGACCCCGCGACCAGCATGGAGATCGCCAACCCCATCGAGCTCTGGGGGCTCATGGTGACGCCCATCTACGAGGAGCCCGAGGAGCTCGACGACGGCACGCTCTACCAGGTGCTGCGCGTGCAGGGCACGTTCTCGAAGAAGCTCCCGCTCTACAACTACCCGTTCGACCGCCAGTCGCTCGAGGTCATCTTCGAGGACGGCGCGAACGACACGAGCGCGCTGGTCTACGTCGCGGACGGCGCCGCCACCGTGAACCCCACGCTGAAGCTCCCCGGCTACGCCGTGGGCGCGCCGAGCTTCGACGTCTCCGCGTGGCACTACCCCACGGCGTTCGGCGACCCCCGGACGGCGCCGAACACGAGCTACTCGCGCGCCACGCTCTCCGTGCCGATCTCGCGCCCGCCCGTCGCCTATGCGTCGAAGCTGTTCCTGCCCGTGGTGTGCGTGATGGTGTGCGCCGCGCTGATGTTCCTGCTCTCGCCGGCGCTCGCCGACGCGCGCGTCGACGTCGGCATCACCTCGCTCCTCACGATCGTCGCGTTGCAGATGACGTACAACGACGCCCTGCCGGACGTGGGCTACCTGATGCTGATGGACAAGGTGTACCTGCTCGCGTACGGCTTCGTGATCGTCGGGCTCGCCGTCGTGGTCCACACCACGCGGATGGCCGAGCGCGGCGAGACGGAGCGGGCGATCGGCCTGCACCGGAAGATCCTCGGCGTCATCTCGAGCGCGTGGGCGATCGCGATGATCGTGCTGGTGTCGAAGGCCATGCAGGAGGGGTAGTGGACGGCAAGCTCTTCATCGCGGGGAAGTGGGTCGAGGGCGGCGAGCGCGAGGCCGTCCTCAACAAGTACGACGGCCGCGAGATCGGCAGCGTGCCGAAGGCGCGCCCCGAGGACGTCGACGCCGCCATCGCCGCCGCCGAGCGCGCCGCCTCCATGCTCGCCGACATGCCTGCGCACCAGCGCGGCGCCCTCTGCGCGAAGATCGCGTCGGGGCTCGCCGCGCGCCGGGAGGAGATCGCCCGCGTCATCGCCGGCGAGGCCGGCAAGGCGCTGAAGTTCGCGCGGGTCGAGGTCGACCGCGCGGTCAACACCTTCTCCGTCGCGAGCGAGGAGGCGAAGCGCATCCACGGCGAGACCATCCCGCTCGACGCGGCGCCCGCGGGCGAGGGCGTGTTCGGCTGGTGGCAGCGCCGTCCCGTCGGCGTGGTCGCCGCCATCGCCCCGTTCAACTTCCCGCTCAACCTCGTGTGCCACAAGGTCGCGCCCGCGCTCGCGGCCGGCTGCCCCGTGGTGCTCAAGCCCGCCGAGCTCACGCCGCTGTCCGCGGTGCTCCTGTGTCAGGTGATGGAGGCCGCGGGTGTGCCGCCGGGCGCGATCAACCTCGTCTGCGGCCACGGCCCCGACGTCGGCGAGCCCCTCGTGGTCGACCCGCGCGTGCGCAAGGTCACGTTCACGGGCAGCGCGGAGGTCGGCCGGCGCATCCTGTCGGTGGCGGGCATCAAGAAGGTCACGCTCGAGCTCGGCAACACGTCCCCGGTCATCGTCGCGCCGGACGCCGACCTCGAGCTCGTCGCGAAGAAGTGCGCGCTCGGCGCCTTCTACAACAGCGGGCAGGTCTGCCTGTCCGTCCAGCGCATCTACGGCGATCGGCGCATCGCCGACGACTTCCGCGCGTCGTTCGTGAAGGCGGCCGAGGCGATGGTGGTCGGCGATCCGCTCGACGAGCGCGTCGACGTGGGCCCGATGATCGACCCGAAGGAGGTCCGGCGCGCCGCGAGCTGGGTGGACGAGGCGGTCGCCGGCGGCGCGAAGGTGCTCACCGGGCACCGCGTGACCGGCAACGTGTACGTCCCCACCGTGCTCACGGACGTGTCGCCCGCGATGAAGGTGATCGCGAAGGAGGTGTTCGCGCCCGTCGCGAGCGTGATCCCGTACGACGACTTCGAGGACGCGCTCCGGCAGGCCGACGCCACCGAGTACGGGCTGCAGGCGGCGGTGTTCACGAAGGACATCTCGCGCGTGTTCCGCGCGATCCGGGGGCTCGACTTCGGCGGCGTGATCGTGAACGACACGCCCACCTTCCGGGTCGACCACATGCCCTACGGCGGCACGCGCCAGAGCGGGCTCGGCCGCGAGGGCGTGCGGTTCGCGATCGAGGAGATGACGAACATCCAGGTGGTGGCGATCCGGCTGTGAGCGAGCACCAGGTCGAGACGCACGTCCACGTCCGTTGGCAGGGTGGCGACGCCACGAGCGAGGCGACGCGCCTCGAGGTCTCGACCGGCCCCGTGCGGACGCTGCGCTTCGCGATGGAGGGCGCGCGCGTCGATCTACGCGTGGAGGACGGCGTCCCGAGCGGGCGGCTCGTCCTCGGAGGCGTCGAGCGCGTGCCGCACCGCGTCTTCGAGGTGGAGACGGGCGAGGCCGGCGAGGGGCTCGCCTTCACGCGCATCCACCTCACGGCGATCGACGCCGCGGCGACCACCCGGCTCGTCGAGGCCGGCGCGGTCGACATCGTGGTGCTGGACGGCGCCCTCGGCGCGCTGCTCGCCGAGCCCCCCGATCCCCCGGCGGAGCTCGACGACCGGGCCTTCACCGACCTGTTCGTGGAGATGCTCCGCGAGCGGCTCCCCGGCGTGGAGGTCGCGTCGCCGGAGCCGCTGTCCGTCACCGTCGGGCCGCCGCGCGAGCAGCACCTCCACCTCGGGAACATCCGCAAGAGCTGCCCGCCCGGGCAGCGAGCGCTCGCCAAGGCTTTGCTCCACCACGTGCGCGCGATGCTCGACTCGAAGGCGGAGGCCGGCCCGGAGCAGGTGCTCCCCGTCCTGCGGAGCGAGGGGCTGCTCGAGCAGGTCCCCGCCGGGGCGACGCCGCTCGTCACGCGGCCCTTCGCCGCCGACATCGTGGTCGCCTACGTCTTCGACCTGCCCGACGCCATGCGGTACCTCAACGTCCACGACCTCGAGGCCCTGGGCGTCGACCCGGAGGGCCTGCACGCCCTCGCGCTCGCCAACCTCGCCCGCGCGCTGCCGCGGGTGGAGCGCCACGGGAAGGACGGGCGGTACATGTTGATCTGCGGCGGCACGTACGAGGCGAGCACGCTGCTGTTGCCGGACGTGTGGGAGGCCCTCGGCGACGACCTCTCGGTGTTCGTGCCCGCGCGCGACCTCGTGCTGGTGGCGCGGCGCGACGACACCGAGTGGCGCGCGCACAACGCGGTGTTCGCGCGGCGCATCGAGCGGGAGGGGAGCTACCCGATCAGCACGCGGGAGCTGCGCTGGCGCGACGGGGCCTGGGCGGAGGAGAGGCCCGAGCCCCCCGCGGAGATCGCGATCCCGATGGTGTGGAAGCGCGCCTGGCCCGTGCCGACGTCGTTGTCGCTGCTCGTGCTGTTCGCGGTCGGCTACGCGCACGGCGACGTGCTCGCCCACCTCCTCCCCTTCGCGGTGAGCCAGCGGGTCTGGTACTTCGCGATGGTCGCGCCGGTCACGGTCGCGTGGCTGGCGTGGTGGCCGCTCGACGACGTGCGCCCGATCGCGAAGCAGTGGCGCAACGTGCGGGTGCGGCACGGGGCGCTGATCGCGCAGCTCGCGCTCGCCGTCGCGGGGCTCGCCCTGCTCGCGGCCGGCTTCGAGCCGCGCACGCGGTCCCTCGCGTTCGACCTCGGCGGGATGATCGCGACGGTGGTGCTCTGCGCGAGCGAGCTGCTCGACAACCGGGCGGCGATGCGGGTCTTGAACGGGCGGGCGTAGCCGGCCCGCGGGCGGAGCAGAGCCGATTTCAATGGGACGATTCCGAGGCAGAGCGCCTCCGACCAGGACTCCCGTCGCGCGTCGCCGGATCCCGCTCGCGAAAAACCTGCCTTCCTTCGTTCGGCGATCGCCGGATGGGGGACCGGAGTCCCGCTCAGGTCGGCTCTGCTCGGAATCCGTCCTGGTCGACCCGGCTCTGCCCCTTCCGCGCGAAGTGGGGGCCGGCCCCCGTGCGCGGAGGCGCTCGCGACGAAATCACAACGATCGCCGCGGCGACTTCCCCGTCAGCCGCGTGAACACCTGGTACCCGATCCACCGGAACGGCTCCGGCGGGATCCACAACAGGCGCTGCTGGTAGAAGGGCAGGCCCCGCCAGCGCTCGTCCGTGCCGGCGTAGACGTCGGCGAGCACCTTGCCGGCGAGGTTGGCGAGCGTGATGCCGTGCCCGCTGTAGCCGAGCGCGTAGTAGACGTTGCGGTGGCGGCCCGTGACGCCCATCGTGCACACGCGGCTCATCGTGGGGGCGACGGCGCCGGTCCAGCGGTGGGTGATCGCGACGTCCCTCGCCTTCGGGAGGTAGCCGCACAGGCGCGCGTGGACGGCGGCGAACGCGGCGTCGGCGGGGCCCTCCCACGTCGGGCTGCCGCCGAAGCGGTAGTCGTAGGCGGCGTTGCTGCCGCCGCCGAACACGAGGCGGCCGTCGGGGGTCATGGACGCGTAGGCGATGCGGTCGAGGTCGTCGACGAAGCCCGCGCTCGCGTGCCAGCCGATCGCGTCCCACCGCTCCTTCGGGAGCGGCTCCGTCGCGATCACGTGCGAGTGCAGCGCGAGCACGCCGCCGCGGAAGAAGCCGAGGCCGGGCGTGTACGCGTTGGTGCCCAGCACCACGGCCTTCGCCCGCACGACCCCGCCGGGCGTCGTGAGCGTGACGGGCTCGCCCTCCTCGATCCGCGTGACGGGCGTGCCCTCGTAGACGCCCACGCCGAGCTTCTGCAGGACGGGGCGCATGCCGCGGACGAGGTCGACGCCGTCGATCTGGCCGGTGTTGGGGTCGAAGATGCCGCCCTGCACCCCCTCGAGCGCCACGAGCGAGGTGGTCTCGTCGCGGTCCATCCAGCGGATGGGAACACCCGCGGCCTGCAGCTCGGCGACCTTCGGGCGCGCGGCCTCGGCGCGCCGCGCGTCGGTGAACGCGTCGAAGGTGCCGTCGCGCCGCATCCGCACGGCGAGCCCGTTCTCGCGGATCATCTCGTCGACGACCGCGACGCCCTCCTGCGTGGCGTCGTAGATGCGCTTCGCCTCCGCGGGGTCGCGCGCGTCCACGCCGTTGACCCAGTTGAGCAGGAGCCCGCCGTTGCGGCCGCTGGCGCCGGTGGCGAGCGTGCGCGCCTCGAGCAGCACGACGCGCCGCTCGGGGAACCGCCGCGCGAGGTGCCACGCCGTGCTCACCCCGGTGAAGCCGCCCCCCACGACGGCGACGTCGGCGACCTCGTCGCCGGACAGGGGCGGGAGCGGCTCCCAGGGCGCCTTGCCCGCGAGCCAGACCGAACGGTTCTCGTCGACGTCGACCACCTTGCCGGCTTTACACATCCCGGCTGGCGGCGCACGATGCGGGCGACGGAGACCGTGTGAGCCGCCGCATCCGCCTGTGCATGAAGGACCTCTACCACCAGGACGTGGTGGAGATGATCGAGCGCGAGACCCGGAAGTACGAGCTGCACGTCATCGAGGAGGAGGACCACCCCGACTTCCAGCGGGCCTTCCAGCTGCTCTGGGACTGCTTCGGCCCCCACGGCGAGATGGAGCGCGAGGAGTCCATCCGCGCGTTCTTGCGCGACGACCCCACCGAGCCCGCGAAGACGGGCACGTTCTTCAAGTACTTCCTGCTCGTCGCGAAGGACAAGGACGGCAACCTCCGCGGCGTCCGCGACGGCACCATCCTCGTGAACCCGGCCTACGCGCCCGACCTGTGCGTGGTCTACCTGTCGCACATCTACATGCTGCCCGAGGCGCGCGGCACCGTGCTCTCGTACTGGCTCCGCATCGCGCCCGTCGAGCTCGCCGTCCAGTACCTCGCCGATCTGCACACCCGCGGGCGGCTGAAGTTGCCCGAGCCCAACGCGCCGGGCCGCTACTTCGGCATGCGGATGAACCTCGCCGCCGAGATGGAGTACTGGACGCCCGAGGACCGCCTCTCGCTCCAGCGCATCCTGTTCTACGGGCGCGGCGGCTTCGACGTCATCAACCCGCGCCACTTCCCCTACCGCCAGCCCGACTTCCGCCCGCCCGAGGAGATCGCGAAGACCGGGGTCCTCCCCGTGCCGTTCATGATCCTGCTGCGCCGCATGGGCCGCGAGCGGCAGGCCGCGCTCCCCATCGAGGAGGCGGAGGCGGTGATGCGGCTGCTCTACGACGACTTCGCCGAGTTCTGCCTCCCCGAGCACCTGCACTCGAGCCTCGACCTCGTGCTCCGGCGGCTCGAGGAGCGACGGTCGAAGGGCAAGACCCACGTCGAGCTCCTCCCTTTGCCCACGGGCCCGAAGGACCTGCACCGCCTCAAGCGGATCTTCCGGTACAACGTCTACAAGAGCTACTACCCGGACGCCCCCGAGACGCGCGCCTACCTCGAGGGTGGCATCCGCGAGAAGATGAAGAACCCGCGCTTCCTCGACGAGGAGCTCGCGGCGATCGCCCGCGCGCTCGACGGGCGACCCCACTTCGTCTACGGCAACCGCGACAAGGAGTTCACCTGGGAGGGCGCGCCCGTGCCGGTCGAGCACGATCCGCCCGAGGGCGACATCACGATGGACGTCGCCATCACGCGCACGATCGGCTGACGCTCACGGGCAGAAGGTGTCGCGGAAGGCGTCCTCGTTGTCGTCCTCCTCGCACTCGCCGACGACGTCCGTGCCGGTGCCGTCGTCGTCCACGCGCAGCACGAACCCGTCCGTGCCCACGTCGGCGAGGGTCAGCTCCACCTCCCAGCCGTCCGTCGCGCGGCCCGCGGCGATCGCCGGGAGCGTGCCGGTGGTGACGAGCGTGAGCGTGCCCCCGTCGTCCCTGTAGAGCGCCCAGGGCGCGCCGGCCTCGACGTCGGCGGCGCCCTCGTTGTAGGCCTGCAGCGCGACGCGCACCGGGCCGTCGTCGCAGTCGGCGACACACACGTCGGCGACGACGCCGCGCAGGTCCGCGGAGGCGGGGATGTCGACCGCGGGCCGGGCCCGGTAGACGTTGTGGACCTGCCAGGGCGGGTCGGGCACGGCGGGCACGGTGCCGTCGGCGTTGATGTTGGTCACGGCGAAGTCGTGAACGTGCCAGGTCGTGCCGCTCTTCGGCCAGCCGTCGCCGGCGTGCCCGAGCACGGTCACGCCGTTCCAGCCCGTGAACCCGTAGTCGTTCGAGACGTAGACGATCTCGGCGCTGCCGTCGTTGTCGACGTCCGCGACGGTCGGGAACTCCCAGAGCGTGCCCGAGGCGTGGTCGGGCGACATGTAGTTCACCGCGCCCGTGCGCCCGTCGAAGAGCCAGAACTTGTCCTGGTCGGCGAACATCACCTCGTAGGCGCCGTCGCCGTCGAAGTCGTAGCCGGAGCAGGCGGCGAGGCCGGAGCTGTCGTCGACCGCCGCGTTCCACACGCGCGAGCCGTCGAGCTCGTAGAGGTTGAAGGTGCCGGACGAGGCCCAGCCGATCTCGGCGGCGCCGTCGCCGTCGAAGTCCGCCACACAGGGCGGGCCCGGCTGGCCCGAGCCCGCGGACACGCGGAGGATCTCGGTCCCGTCGTGCTCGTAGAGCCCGAACTGACCGCCGCCCACCATCGCGACCTCGGCCTCGGGGTCGCCGTCGGCGTCGAGGATCGCGGCCCAGTGCCCGTAGGTCCCGGTGATCGAGCTCGACCACTCGCGCGTGCCGGTGGGGCCGACCACCTGGTTGCCGACGATCACCTCCTGCTCGCCGTCGAGGTCGATGTCGCCCACCGCGGGCAGGCGGTACGGGATGCTGCCGAGCGACACCGAGGCCACGGTCGAGCCGTCCTCGCCGTTGAGGATGACCGCGTCGGCGACCACCTCGGGCGAGCCGTCCGCGTCGAGGTCGGCGACGGTGGCCTGCGGGTAGCTCGTGCCCACGGAGGCCGACGACGTCCACATCACGGAGCCGTTCGCGTCGAGCGCGCTCACGCGGTTGTTGCTCGTGAACGCGACCACGTCGGTGGTGCCGTCCGCGTCGACGTCCGCGAGCGCGGGCCCGCCGCCGGCGCTGTAGCCCGTGGCGGTCCAGATCTCCGCGCCGGTGGCGCCGTCGAGCACGATCAGCGTGCCGTTCGTGAAGCTGCTGCTCGCGCACACGACGGTCACCACGTCCGGGACGTCGTCCTCGTCGATGTCGCCGTCGCCGTCGTCGTCCGTGAGGTTGCCGATGACGGGCGCGCTGATGCTGTTGTGCACCGACGAGTTCGTGCTCAGCCCCGACCAGTGCCACTCCTCCTGCACGTCCCAGGGGTCGGTGACCTCGCCGGTGCCGACGCCCTCGCACTCCTCCTGCGTGGACACGTCCTGCGCGGACGGGACCTCGACCTCGCAGTCGTCCGGGTCGGGCGGCGTGCCGGAGTCGGGCGGCGGCGCCGTGCCCGTGTCGTGGCAGTCCGGGAGGTTGGGCGGGCAGGGGACGCCCGTGTCGTCGGCCGCGGGCGGCTCCTTCTTCTCCTGGTTGAGGTCGTACTCGGAGCAGGCGGCGAGCAACAGGAGCGTCATGGGAGCGTCCGGGGCGAGGCCCGTACGTTAGTCAACGAACCCGTCGGCGCGCCACCGCGAGCGCGATCCCGAGGGCGAGGACCGCGCCGCGCGGATCCCCCGCGGGGGCCGCGCAGCCGCACGCGCCGCCCTGGTAGACGCCCTTCTCGTCGTCGACGAGGCCCGGGCCGACGTCGCCGGTGTCGTCGGCGGGGACGTCGGTGTCGCCGGTGTCGACGACCGCGGTGTCGTCGCCCTTGACCCCCGTGTCGTCCGGGCCGGTGTCGCCGCCGCCCGTGTCGCCCGTGTCCACGGCGCCGCCGTCGTCGCGGGCGTCGAGCGGGTCGGTGCCGTCGTCGATCTCGTCGCCGTCGCTCACGCCGCCGTCGTCGGTGTCGGGGTCGAGCGGGTCGGTGCGGGTGTCGTGGACCTCCTCGCCATCCGAGAGGCCGTCGCCGTCGGTGTCGGCGACGTCGGGGTCGGTGCCGCGGGCG
>JBMOQZ010000051.1:0-32838 GCA_049322475.1 Myxococcota bacterium
CCACGCCCCGGCTCCGCCTCGTGGACTGAATGTTCCTCGCCGTCCACCTCCCGGCCTTCCGCCTCGAGCGCTGCGGCTGGGATCCGCGCGAGCCCACCGTGCTCGTCGCCACCGAGAAGAGCGCCGAGCGCGTGCAGGCCGCCACGCCGCCCGCGGCCCGCTTCGGCATCGCCACGGGCATGACGCTCGCCGAGGCGCGCGCGCTCCTGCCCACCGTCCGCGTCGAGCACCTCGACCCCGCCGGCGAGTCCGAGGACCTCCACGCGCTCGCCCGCGCGCTCGACCGCTTCACGCCCGCCGTCCGCACGCTCCCGCCCGACACGCTCCTGCTCGAGCTCCCGGCCGCCGCCCTCCGGAGCGTCCGCGCCTTCTGCGGCGAGCTCGGCCACCTCGCGCGCCTCGTCCACGCGCCGCTCCCCGAGGCGGCCGCCATCCTCGCGCGCCACCTCGCGAAGGACCGCGTCGTCCGCGCCGACGAGCTCGCCGCCGCGCTCGCCCCGCTCCCGATCCGCGCCCTGCCGCTGCCGCCGGCCGCGCTCGCGTCGCTGCTCGACGTCGGCATCGTCACCGTCGGCCGCTTCGCCGCCCTGCCCGCCGCCGCGCTCGCCGGCCGCTGGGGCGCGGAGGTCGCCCGCGCCCACGCGATCGCCCGCGGGAGCGAGCCGCCCGCCGCCCTCGACGTGCCCGCCGCGCGCGACGAGACCGCCTTCGGCGTCGACTTCCCCGATCCCGTCGCCGACCTCGACGCCGTCCTCTTCGCGCTCAACGGGCTCGTCCGCGATCTCTGCGGCGCCCTCGATCTGACCGGTCGCGCCGCCGTCCGCGTACAGCTCCGGCTGCGGCTGGAAGAGGGCGAGCACCCCGTCGCGGTCCGCCTCGGCCAGCCCACGCGCGGCCCGGACCGCGTCTTCCGCCTCTTGCGCACGCGGCTCGAGCGCGTGCAGCTCGCCGCGCCCGTGGTCGCGCTCTCGCTGGAGCTGCTCGAGTCCGCCGCGTTCCGCCCGGCCCAGCCCGGGCTCTACGACCGCGCCCACGCCGCCGAGCCGCTCCCCGAGCTGTGCGCGCGCCTCCAGGACACGCTCGGCCTCGACGCCGTCACCGTCCCCGTCCCCGTCGACGCGCACCGCCCCGAGGCCGCGTGGGTCGCCGTCCCCTGGGGCACGCCCCCGCCCGCGCCCCCGCCCGAGGGCAAGGCCGACCCCGCCGCCACCCACGAGCCGCCTGCGCCGCTCCCGCCCCGCCCGCCGCTCCTCGGCGACGCCTCGCCGCTGCGTGTCGCCGCCGCCCCCTCGGGCCGCCCGCGCGCGCTCCTGCTCGACCGCGCGTGGATCCCGCTCGTCGCCACCGACGGGCCCGAGCGGCTCGCGGGCGAGTGGTGGAGGGACGGCGGCTGGAAGCGCGACTACTGGCGCGTCACCCTCTCCGACGGCCGCCGCGCCTGGATCTTCTCCGACGAGCACCGCTGGTGGCTGCACGGCTGGCTCGACGCAGGCGACCTCCCCGCTCCCCCACGGGTGCCGTCGGGCGCCGGGAAGGGGGTCCCCGCGTATGCGGAGCTGATCGCCCGCTCCAACCACTCCTTCTGCGAAGGCGCCTCCCAGCCCGAGGAGATGGTCGAGCGAGCGAAGGAGCTCGGGCTCGCCGCCCTCGCGCTCACCGACCGCGACGGCGTCTACGGCAGCGTCCGCTTCCACAAGGCGGCGAAGAAGGCGGGCCTCCACGCGGTCCACGGCGCGCTCGTCACGCTCCGCGACCCCGACTGCTCCGCCGCGGTGCTCGTGCAGGACGCGCGCGGGTGGGCCTCGCTCTGCCGCCTCCTCTCCGCGGCGCGGGGCGTCGCCCAGGCCCCCGAGGGCGCCTGGAGCGAGGGCGACCCCTGGAACCCGCTCGTCGAGAAGGGGTTCGCCGCGCTCCCCTTCGAGCGGCTGCTCGAGGAGAACGAGGGCCTCCTCGTGCTCGCCCGCGGCGAGTGGCCGCTCGCGACGCTCCACCGCCTGCGCGAGGCCGTGGGCGACCGGATGTATCAGGCTGTGTCACGCACCCTGGCGCCGGGCGAGGAAGCGAGGATCGAGCGGCTCGTCGCGCGAGACGTCCCGTGTGTCGCCACCGCCGACGCGCTCATGCACGACCCGGCGCGCAAGCCGCTCCAGGACGTGCTCACCTGCATCCGCCGCCGCCTCACCCTGGCGCAGGCCGGCCGCCGCCTCGGGCCCAACGCCGAGCGCGCGCTCGAGTCGCCCGCGAAGATGGCGCGGCGCTTCTCGGCGTGGCCCGAGCTGGTGTCGCGCACCGTGGAGGTCGCCGGCCGGTGCACCTTCTCGATGGACGAGCTGAAGTACGGCTACCCGCGCGAGGTCGTGCCCGAGGGCTACTCCGCCGCCGGCTGGCTGCGCGAGCTCTGCCGCCGCGGCGTCCGCACCCGCTACGGCCCGCGCCCGCCCGACGCCGTGGTGCGCCAGATCGAGTACGAGCTCGCGGTCATCGAGCGGCTCGACTTCCCCGCCTACTTCCTCACCGTCCACGACCTCGTCCGCTTCGCCCGCGAGCGCGGCATCCTCTGCCAGGGCCGAGGCAGCGCCGCGAACTCCGCCGTCTGCTACGTGCTGGGCGTCACCGCGGTCGATCCCGCCCACCAGCAGCTGCTCTTCGAGCGCTTCATCTCCGAGGAGCGCGGCGAGCCCCCGGACATCGACGTCGACTTCGAGCACGAGCGCCGCGAGGAGGTCATCCAGTACGTCTACGAGAAGTACGGCCGCCAGCGCGCCGCGATGGTCAACGAGGTCATCTGCTGGCGCGGGCGCATGGCGACGCGCGACGTCGGCAAGGCCGTCGGCCTCTCCAACGACCAGGTCGACCGCCTCGCGAAGGCGATGGACTACTGGGGCGAATTGCTCGACGTCGCGCGCATCCGCGAGGCCGGCCTCGACCCGTCCGACCCCGCGCTGGAGCTCACCCGCCAGCTCTCGAAGCAGATCCAGGGCTTCCCGCGCCACGTGTCGATCCACGTCGGCGGCTTCGTGATCTCCGACGCCCCGCTCGTCGACCGCGCGCCGGTCGAGCCCGCGACGATGGGCGGCCGCACCGTGATCCAGTGGGACAAGAACGACATCGACGACCTCGGCTTCGTGAAGGTCGACCTGCTGTCGCTCGGCATGCTCACCGCGATCCGCAAGTGCTTCACGTTCATGCGGACGTTCCACGGCGTCCACCACGACCTCGCGACGGTCCCCCGCGAGGATCCCGCCGTGTACGACATGCTCTGCGAGGCCGACTCCACCGGCGTCTTCCAGGTGGAGAGCCGCGCGCAGCAGGGCATGCTCCCGCGCCTCCGCCCGCGGAAGTTCTACGACCTCGTCATCGAGACCGCGATCGTGCGCCCCGGCCCCATCCAGGGCGGCATGGTCCACCCGTACCTGCGGCGGCGCAGCGGCGAGGAGGAGGTCGCCTACGTCGACGAGCGTCTCCGCCCCATCCTCGAGCGCACGCTCGGCGTCCCCATCTTCCAGGAGCAGGTGATGGCGATGGCCGTCGCCGTCGGCAACTTCACCGCGGGCGAGGCCGACGCGCTGCGGCGCGCGATGGGCGCGTGGCGCCGTCAGGGGAGCCTCGGCAAGATCGGCGAGAAGCTCATGGCGGGCATGCGCGAGAACGGCATCCCCGACGCCTACGCCGAGCAGATCTTCAAGCAGATCCAGGGCTTCGCCGAGTACGGCTTCCCCGAGTCGCACGCGGCCAGCTTCGCGCACCTCGTCTACGTGTCCTCGTGGCAGCGCTGCCACTTCCCCGCCGCTTTCTGCGCGGCGCTGATCAACTCGCAGCCGATGGGGTTCTACGCCCCGCGCTCGCTCGTCGCCGACGTCGAGCGCCACGGCGTCCGCGTGCGCCCGATCGACGTGTGCGCCTCGGACTGGGACTGCACGCTCGAAGCGGGCCCCGACGGCGCCGAGATCCGGCTGGGGCTGCGGCTCGTGCGGGGCTTCGGCGAGGCGGACGGCAAGGCGATCGAGGCCGCGCGCCGCGACGGGCCCTTCCGGGACCTCCCCGATCTCGCGACCCGCACCGGGCTCTCGCGGAAGGCGCTGCTCGGGCTCGCGCGGGCGAGCGCGCTCGACGGCCTGATCGGCGGCGACGGCTTCCGCGCGCGCGAGGCGGTCTGGGCCGTGGAGGGGCTCTGGACCGGGCTCTTCGCGCGGCTCCCCCGCGAGGAGGAGGCGGTCGCCATCCCCGCCGCGACGGAGGCGGAGGCGGTGCAGCAGGACTTCTTCGCCACGGGCCTCTCCGTCCGCCGCCACCCCGTCGGGCTCGTGCGCGACAAGCTCGACCGCGAGGGCGTGTTGCCGCTCTCCCGCCTGATCGAGACCCCGACTGACACACCGGTGTGTGTCGCCGGCCTCGTGTCGCACCGGCAGCGGCCCGGGACCGCCTCCGGCGTCGTGTTCATGACGCTCGAGGACGAGACGGGCACCGTCAACGTGGTGGTGTGGCCGAAGCTCTACGAGCGGCAGCGGCGCGTGATCCGCAACGAGCCGCTCGTGTGTGTCGCCGGTGTGTTGCAGCGCGAGGGCGAGGCCATCAGCGTGGTGGCGCGCACCTTCCGGCCGTTGCGGGCGGCGCCGCCGGTCGCCGCGTCCAGCCGCGACTTCCGGTGATCCGCCGGATAGGACGTCCACCCCATGCCCACCGCGCTCCTCCTCGTCCTCGCCGTCCCCGGCTGCGACTGGAGCGACGACCCCCCGCCTCCGGTCGTCGCGCCGACTCCTCCCCCCGCCGACGCGCCCCCGCCGGAGCCTCCGCGCGGCGTGGGCGAGGTGGTCACGCCCCCCGAGGTGACGCGCGCGTCCGAGGTCCAGGACGTCGAGGTGAAGGCGCGGCTCGACGTCTGCGCCGACCCCGACCACGCCACGTTCGACGCGCTCGGCGCGAAGCTCGAGGGGTGGGGCTTCACGCTCGTCGACGGCGACGGCACGTGTTGGCGCGTCGAGCCGCCGCCGGGGCGCGCCTGGGTGGCCCGGCTCGAGCCGCTCGCGGAGGTCGACGTCGTCCGCGAGGCCCTCGACCGCGATCCCTTCGAGTCCGGCGCCTTCCGCGAGGGGAGCGAGCGCTACGGCGAGGTCCTGCACGCATGGTCCCACCGCGAGGGGGGCCCGCAGGAGTCGGTGACCGGCGCGCCCCCGCCGCCCGCGCCTGCGCTCCCGACGGCGCTCCCGCCGCAGGCCGCCCGGTGTCTCGCCCCGGCGCTCGACGAGCTGGAGATGGGCGTCGGCGAGGGTGTCGGCTGGGAGCGCGCGCTCCGGCGCGAGCCGACGGCGTGGGTGTTCGTCGCCGACGAGTACGGCTGGTGCGGCGCCCGCGGATGGGTGGCGCTGGTGCCGGACGCCCCCGCCGACACGCTGGCCTTCGCCGGCGAGGACTGGGCGGCGCTGGCGTCGCGCTACCTCGCCGCGCCGCGCCCGGGCGACGACCCCCACGCGGCCGCCGCCGTCGAGATCGTCCGCGACGCCGGCGCCTTCGCCGTCGCCGTGCCGTCCGCCGTCGGGGTGTGGCAGGCGAAGCTCGCCGACGCCTGGCTCGCCGCCGACCCCGCGGCCGCCCGCGCCTGGGCCACCACCACGGACTCGCCCGCCGCCCTCGCGCTGCGCGTCTCGGAGGACGAGGCGGCGCGTCTGCGCGTCCTGCGCGATCCCGCCGCACCCGCCGACGCCGTCCACGCCGCGCTGACGGCCTGGCGCCCCCCCGCCGACGCCGCCGCCACCGCCCTGCTCGAGCGCCTGCGCAGCCACCCGGACGCGCGCGTCCGCGAGCGCGCCTGGGAGCGGATCGCCGAGCAGCGCGCGGTCGACTGCGCCGGCCTCGCCACGCGCGTCGCCGAAGCGCCCCGGAAGGACGCCGAGGGCATCTACGCGCGTTGCCTGCAGGCCGACGTGCGCGCGGCGGCGCTCGCCCGCGTGGTCGCGCTCGACCGCGACGCCGCCGCGGCGCTCCTCGCCGCCACGCTCGAGGCCCCCGAGACGGTCGAGACCGGCGTCGCCGCCGTCCGCGCGGCCCACGCGCTCGGGCGCGACGACCTGCTCGCCGCCGTCGTGGCGCGCCGGACGGTGGCCCGCGACGTACGCCTCCTCGCGCTGAAGACCCTCGTGGAGGCGCGCGCCCCCGGCGCCGGCGATCTCGCCGACGTCCACGGCGCGTTCCTCGGGTGGCGACCGCGCGACGGGGAGGCGCCCACGGTGGAGGAGGGAGGCGGATGACGCCCTACTGGCTCGACGGCGCGGAGGACCTCGCGCCTCCGCTCGCGGGGGACGTGACGTGCGACGTCGTCGTGATCGGCGCCGGGCTCTGCGGGGCCGGCGCGGCGTGGGCGCTCGCGAAGGCCGGCGTCTCGACCGTCTGGCTCGAGGCCGACCGCACGAGCCACGGTGCGTCCGGCCGAAACGCGGGGTTCCTCCTGCAGGGGACGGCGGAGCGCTACAGCCGCGCCGTGTCGCTCCTCGGGCGGGCCCGCGCGCGCGAGGTCCACGCCGCCAGCCTCGACAACCACCGCGCGATGGCGGCCACCGTCGCCGAGCTCGGGATCGCGTGCGGCTACCAGAAGCGCGGCTCCCTGCAGCTCGCGGGCAGCGAGCCCGAGGAGCACGACCTGCTCGAGTCGGCCACGCTCCTGCGCGAGGACGGCTTCGCCGCGGTCGAGCGCGTGGGCGAGGCGCTCGCGCCCTGCTACCGCGAGGCCGGCTTCCGGCTCGGCGTCCACCTCCCCGAGGACGGCGAGCTCCACCCGGCGCGGTTCGTCCGCGGCGTCGCGCAGGCCGCGATCGCGGAGGGGGTGCGCCTCTTCGAGCGCTCGCCGGTCACGTCGCTCGCCGCGGATACGCCGGGCGACGCCCTCGCGCGGACGCCGGGCGGGTCGGTGCGGGCCTCGCTCGCGCTCCTCTGCACCAACGCGGCGGCCGGGCGCCTCGCGCCTTTTTACGCCGACAAGGTCGATCCGGTCCGCGGGCAGATGCTGGCGACGGCCCCCGCCCCGATCCTGTTCGACTGCCCCGTCTACGCCGACCACGGCTTCGACTACTGGCGCCAGGACGAGCACGGCCGCATCGCGCTGGGCGGCTGGCGCAACCTCGACCCCGACGGCGAGCGCGGCGACGAGGAGCGGCTCCACCCCGACATCCAGGCGCGCATGACCGCGTTCCTGCACCGCTTCCCCGCGCTCCGCGACGTCCCGATCACCCACCGCTGGAGCGGCACGATGGGTTTTTCCCGCGACGGTCTGCCCATCGTGGGCCCCGTGCCCGGCCTCCCCGGCGCGCTCGGCGCCGCCGGCTTCACCGGGCACGGCTTCGGTTTTGCCTGGCTCGCCGGCCGGGCCCTCGCGGAGCTCGTCCTCGAGGGCCGGAGCGGCTTCTCCGAGATGTTCACGCCGCGGCGCTTCCTCTGAAGAAATGCCCATCTCCCCCGAAGGGGGAGAGGGTGGCCGAAGGCCGGGTGAGGGGTCTGCGACCCTCCGTCACGACTTGACGCAGATCAGCCCGACGTCCGACTGCGTCCCGCTCCAGCCGGAGCCGGAGGTCGGGTACTGCACCGTGAGGATGGTGCCCGCCGCGGAGCCCGGCGACACGGCGTTGAGCCCGTCCGTGGCGTTCTTGGCGCCCTTCCAGTCCATCGCCGCCTTCGTGTCGGGCAGGCGGTCCACGACGTAGCACTGCCACCCGCCGCCGGCGGCGCGGGCCGAGTTCTGACCGGCGAACACGTAGCCGGCGAGAAGACCGATGACGACGAGCAGGACGGGCTGAGTACGCACGAGGACCTCCGGTGTGTGCGCCTCCTACCCCGTCACAGCTCCCCCCGGACCCCCACCAGCGGCAGCAACGCGGGCCCGTGCACCGCCTCGCTCGCGTCGTAGTCGTAGCGATGGACGAGGTACATCGTGTTGCTCCCGCTGGGAACCCACCACACCTCGCCGTACGCGGTCAGCGACCAGCCCTTGCCGCGGAAGGTCTTCTCGAGGTGCACGTCCACCTTCTGGTAGGCCGGCAGCCGCGCGCCGTTCGTCTCGCCGAAGATCGGGGCGTAGGTGTCGTCGGCGCCGAGGTAGAGCCCGTCCTCGACGGGCGTGTACGGCAGGCCCGCCGCCGCGCGGTAGCGCGCGCCCGCGCTCCACGTCGGCAGGAACGACCAGCTCGCGACCACGTTGAACGCCCAGGGCTGGTCGTAGTCGAAGGTCTCGCCGTCGCGCTCCGCCCGGGCGAGCGCGGCCGAGACCCAGGCGAAGAAGCGCTCGCGCAGGCGGTAGCGGCTGGTCAGCTCCACGCCGTACGCGCGCCCCTCGATGCCCCCGACCGGCGCTTCGCCGAGGTCCTGCTCGACGAGCCCTTCGGACCATTTCCCGTAGCCCTCGACGCCCACTTCCCAGCGCCCGGCGATCGCCGTCTCGACGCCGGCCGCGACCTGCCGCGAGGTGGCGCGCCCGAGCGTGGGGTCGCCCACGACCGGCGCGAGCTGGAGCGTGCTCGGGAACTGGCTGTACTGCCCCGCCGCGAGGCGCACGCGCGTGTCTCCGCGGTACCAGCGCGCGTTGAAGCGCGGGTCGACGGCGACCTCGCCGGACAGGGTGTCGCCGTCCACGCGTACGCCGGGCACGAGCCGGACGACGCCGAAGGAGAGCCGCCCCTCCGCGTAGGCGCCCGCGATCCCCCGGTCCACGAGGGCGTCCACCGCGAGCCCGCGGGCGAGCAGCGGGGCCTCCCGCTCCACCTCGGTCCAGGGCCGGTCCGTGGCCGCCGTCAGCGACACCCGGCTCACGCGGGCCTCGGCCCCGAAGGCGAGGCTCACGCGGTCGGCGACGGACCACGCCGCGTCCTCGCGCGCCTGCAGCCGGAAGGTCGTCTGCCGCTCGGAGGCGTCGGGGAGGGTGCCGGCGGCGGCGTGCCAGGTGAACGCGACGTTCCCCTCGGCGCGTCCCCGCTGCAACACGTGTCGGTGTGTCAGCGCCGCGATCTGGAACTGCTGGGTGTAGTCGAACGTCGGGTTGACCGTCCGCTCCCAGGGGTCGAGCAGCGTGGGCTCGCCCGCGTAGCGCACGTAGTGGTCGCCCGCGCCGAAGGAGAGGAGGCCCCAGCGCGCGCGGGGGGAGGGGGTGTGCTCCACGCGCGCGAAGTGGTCCCAGAAGACGGGGAAGACCGTGTACTGCTCGCTGTCGCGGTCGAACGCGTCGAGGTAGGAGCGGCGCGCGCTCCCGCGGACGGCCCAGCGCTCGCCGATCGGCACGGCGGTCTCCCCGCCCGCCATGATCGCGTTGAGGTTCACCGAGCCACGCGCGCGCGCCGGGCGCTCCCAGGTGCTGCGCGTGTCGACGATCGCGCCGGTGGCGTCGCCCCACGGGGCGCCGAAGGTGGAGGGGGCGAGGGTGAGCTCGTCGAGGAGCCGCGTGTGGATGACGGACGAGTACCCGTTGAAGTGGAACAGGTAGGGGAGGTCGATGCCGTCGAGCAGGAAGCGGTTCTCGCCCGGCCCCGAGCCGCGCACGGCGACGTCGCCCGCCTGGGGCCCGTACTCCGGCGTGACCGCCGCGCCCGGGAGCGACTGCACGAGGCGGACGGGGTCCTCGAAGGTCCCAGGGGTCTGCAGCACGCGCTCGCGGTCGAGCGTCTGCTCGCTGACCGCCGGAGGATCGCGGCGGGCCTCGATGACGATCTCCTCGTTCGCCTCCGCGTCGCTCACGGCACGGCCTTCCCCTCGAAGCGCACGCGTGTGCCCAGGATCTCGTCGCGACCGATCCGGCCCTCGACGACGGCGTCGAAGTCGAAGGGATCGCCGGCCTCGGCGACCGATACATCCGAAAGTATCAGTCCGCCGGGCGTGTCCGCGGCCTCCACCGTGGCCTCGAGCCAGCCCTCGGCGTCCTCGCTCACGTCCGCGGGGAAGAGCCGGGCGCCGGCCTCCACCCAGGGCGGGCCCACGTCCACGGGCACGTCGATCACGGTCCAGCCGTTGCCGCCGCGCCCGTCGAAGTGCAACGCGAGGATCGGCCAGATGCCCGAGCCGGGGGCGGTCCAGCGGGTGGCGTGGGGGCCCGTCTCTTCGAACGTGCCGGACTGACACATCCAGTGTGTCACGTGTGTGTCGCCGAGCCCCACGGAGAGGGTGGCGACGTCGCCGTCCAGCTCGCGCACGATCTCGTCCACCACGGGGTCCTCGGCCCCCTCCGCGACCGCGAGGAGCCCGGTCTCCACGTGCCCGTCGGTGTCCTCGGCGCGCAGGGACCACCCCCCGGACGTCTCCTCCCACGTGGTGGCCGGGGCCGTCGCGTGCCACGCGCCCTCGCCCGACCAGAGGAGCGCGCGGGGCTCGCCGGCGCGGAGCCGCATGCCGGCGATGCGGAAGTCCAGCAGATCGTGGCGGTCCTCGTCGAACGGCTCCTGGCACGCGAGCAGCAGCGTGAGCGTCACGGGCGGGCGACTATCACCGCCCCGTGCGGGGGGCGCTACCGCCGCCGCGGTGGCGGGGGCTCCTGCTACGGAGATACGGTGAGGGCCTTTCCGGGAGCGCTCCCATGGGCCTCGACTACCGCGTTCGTTGCTGCCCCGAAGGCCTCGTGACCGACCGCCGCCGCCGCATCAAGGTGCTCGACTGCACCATCCGCGACGGGGGCATCTGCAACAACTGGAAGTTCGACCGGGCCTGGGTCAAGCGCACGTTCGAGGCGCTCCAGGCGGCGGGCGTCGACTACATGGAGATCGGCTACCGCACGCGCGAAGGCGCCTTCGACCGCGAGAAGGTGGGCGAGTGGCGCTTCCTCGAGGAGGACGTGCTCGCCGAGGTGACCGCGGCCCACGACGGCAAGATGAAGATCGCGGCGATGCTCGACTGCGGCAAGGTCGACCCGTCGGACATCAAGAAGCGCGGCGACACGGTCGTCAACACGATCCGCATCGCGACGTACGCCCACCAGCTCAAGGAGGCCCGCCGCCTCCTCGATCGGGCGCTGGAGGAGGGGTACGAGACGTTCATGAACGTCATGGCGGTCAGCACGCTCGAGCCGCAGGAGGTCGACGCCTTCCTCGACGAGCTGCGGGACAGCGGCGTGCACAACGTCGCCATCGTCGACAGCTTCGGCGCGTTGTTCCCGTACCACGTCACCCACCTGTTCCACGTCTACCAGAACCGGCTGGGCGAGAAGATCAAGGTGGGCATCCACACCCACAACAACCAGCAGCAGGCCTTCGCCAACACCATCGCCGCCATCGACGCGGGCGCCGACTTCGTCGACGCGACGGTGCACGGCATCGGCCGCGGGGCCGGCAACTGTCCGCTCGAGCTGCTGCTGTTCTACCTGGACAACCCCAAGTACGACGTCCGGCCGATCCTCGAGCTGGTCGACGAGTACGCCACGCTGCGCGACGACCTGCGCTGGGGCTACCACCTGCCCTACGCGATCACGGGCTACTACAACGTCCACCCGCGCGCCGGCATCCAGCGCATGGCCCGGTCCGACCGCTACGAGTGCCGCGAGATGTTCGAGACGTTCTCCGGCCGCTTCGGGGAGCGCTCGGGCGGCTCCGACTGATCCGGGATCTCCTCTGGGACCGGCCGGCGCCCGTCGAGGCGCTGCCGGTCGTCCGCGCGGCCGAGGCGCCGCGCCTGCGCCGGGGCGAGCCGTTCACGCTCCTGTCGTGGAACCTCCAGTACTGCGGCAGCCGCGAGCTCCACTTCTTCTACGACGGGGGCGACGCGATCCACGTGCCGCCGGAGGTCGTCGCCCGCACGCTCGCAGCGTGTGTGCCGATCGTCCGCGCGGCCGACGTCGCCTTGCTCCAGGAGGTCGACCGCGGCGCGCGCCGCACCGGCTACGTCGACGAGCTGCCGTCGCTCGCGGAGGGGTTCGCGCAGTGGGCGAGCGCGCCGTACCACCGCGTCGCGTGGCTGCCGTACCCGGCCCGCCGGCCGCTCGGGCGCGTCGACTTCCACCTCGCCGTGCTCTCGCGCTACCGGATGCGCGACGCCCGCCGCCTGCAGCTCCCGCGCATGAACGAGCCCCGGTGGCGACAGGCGCTCAACCTCAAGCGGTGCGTGCTCGACGCGCAGCTCCCGCTCGAGGGCGGCGGGGCGCTCGCCGTCGGCGTGACCCACCTCTCCGCGTTCACGAAGGGCGACGACACGCTCGCGCGGCAGGTCGCCGCCCTCGCCGAGTGGATGGCGGCGCGCCCGAAGCCCTGGGTGCTCGCGGGCGACCTCAACCTCCTCCCTCCGGGGGACGATCCCGGGCGCCTGCGCGACGCGATCCAGTACTCGCACGCACGGAACCCGATCGAGGCGCTCATCCCGCGTTTCCGGTCGATCCTGCCCCCCGGGATCCACACCTATCAGCCGTACGGAAGCGCGCCCGACCGGACGCTCGACTACGTGTTCGCGAGCGAGGACGTGGAGGTGCTGGAGGCCGGCGTCGTCCCCTGCGACCTGTCGGATCACCTGCCCGTGCGCGTGCGCCTGCGCCTGTGAGGCCCCCGCCGATACGGGCGGGGGAACGCCTCTTCTCACGATCCGCGAAAAAGGACGGTCCCCGGGTTGGAAAGGGGGCCCCTCCCAGGGCAAAATGGCACGGCCCCGAGGAGTATCCATGGACACCGCCGAGACCGGGAAGGGCTTCTCCCGTCGGAAGGCGCCCGAGCGCGCGCTCGACCTCCAGCTCGAGGAGCTCGAGCGCGAAGAGGCGCGGAGCGGGGAAGCGCTCTCGGAGGAGCCCCACGCCGCGCTGACGGCGTCGGTCCACGAGGTGCTCGGCAACGCGATGCTCCAGGGCTCGCTCGGGGGCGACCTCGACGGCATCGGCGGCATCCTCCACGAGGCCATGTCCATGGGCGCCGCCGGCGTCCACGTCGCGTCCGACGTCCACGGGCTGCTCGCGAACTCCTTCGTCAACGACTGGATGGGCACCCACGGGGCGGGCGCCGATCCCTTCGGTGGCCAGGCGGTGTCGCTGAAGGGCGGGCAGGCGGCGAAGGAGGGCATCGACACGAGCTCCTCCGCGCTGAAGGTGGTGGGCCAGGGCGGCGGCGCTCCGCTCCCCTCGGCGGTGCTCGCCCGCATGGAGGCCGCCTTCGGGCACGACTTCTCGGACGTCCGCATCCACACCGGCAGCGTCGTGGCGAGGTCGGCCGAGGCGCTCAACGCCAAGGCGTACGCCATCGGCAAGGACATCTACTTCGGCGACGGCCGCTTCGCGCCCGGCACGCGCGAGGGCGACCGCCTCCTCGCCCACGAGCTCCAGCACGTCGTGCAGGCCGACGAGGGGCGGCTCCCCGGCGCCACGGGGCCGGGCATGGACGTGTCGAGCCCCACCGACTCCCACGAGGTCGAGGCCGAGCGGGTCGCCGAGCAGATCGCCTCCGGGCTCGCCGAGGGCGGCGCCCCCGCCGTCATGGAGGCGGCGCCGGTCGAGCTCTCGTCGAGCGCGCTCGTCTCCTCCGCGGACGCGGGGGTGGTGTCCCGCGAAGAGGACGAGGACGGCATCTCGTTCAAGAACCCGCTGGACGTCAAGACGGAGAAGGGCGTCAAGTCCACGACGCGGGGCACGCACGCGAAGGCCTCGGCGGAGTCGCAGCTCGGCGTGGGCGCGCAGAAGACGTTCAAGCTCGCGCAGATCCCGATCAACGTGCTGGGCGAGAAGCTCGAGCTCGGCGCGCAGCTCAAGCTCACCGCGTTCGCCGGCGTGATGGGCAAGATCGAGGCCTCGGCCCAGACGAACTGGAGGGGCGGCGGGCGCACGAAGGGCATCCCGAAGGTCGACGAGTTCCTCGAGAAGCTCAACGAGGACATCACCAACAAGGGCAAGTCTCCCGACGCCACCGACATCACCGAGGGCGAGGTCCAGCACTCGCGCGACCGGAACGCGCGCAAGGCCGCCATCGAGGAGACCAGGCGCCTCGGCGACGAGCGCTCGAAGGCGGAAGGCGAGCTCGCGTGGATGAAGAAGAAGCGCGACGAGGCGTTCGCCGACCCGAAGGCGACCACCGAGTCCAAGAAGGCCTGGGAGGACTCCGTCAACTCCCAGGAGGCGAAGGTCTCCGACCTCGCGACGCGTCACGCCGCCGTGAAGATCCCGGGCGAGACGAAGAAGCCGAACGAGGGCAAGACCGCGGGCTACCTCGCCTCGGGCACCGACAAGGACGGCACCGCCGAAGAGCGCTACAAGGCCAACGACGACTCGCTCCGCAACGACAAGGGCGTGTCCGGCGGCGTCAACGCCGAGGTGTTCGCCGGCGTGAAGGCGGGGGCCGAGCTCAAGACGCAGCTCGAGTGGCACCGCAAGGCGAGCAACCAGTACAACTTCGAGAAGGGCATCTCGCGGATGGTCGACCTCATCAAGGTCGGCATGCCGATGATCGCCCCGGCGATCCTCATCGCCGAGCAGATGAAGGGCAAGCAGGGCGTGGTCGAGCTCGTGAAGGGCGCCGCCGCGTTCCTGCTGGAGTTCGGGCCCGAGAAGACCGAGCTCGCCGGCGCGTCGCTGGCGTTCGAGGCGCGCGCGGGGGCCGGCGCGTCCGCGAAGTTCGCGCTCGGCTTCACCGGCGGCAAGTTCCGCTGGGTGGCCGCCGCGGGCGCCACCTGGGGCCTCGGCGCCAAGTTCGACACGGACTGGGGCGTCAACATGCTCGACGGCGGGCGCCTCGCCCTCGTGCTGATCGGCGACGACCAGCTGAAGGAGCTGCTCGGCAAGGTCGCCAACTACTCGAAGGAGAAGATCCAGCAGGGCGTGGAGTCGTTCCTCGACGGGTGGAACGCGCTCATGGGCTGGCTCTCCTCCGACGACCGCGCGCGGGAGATCGTGTCGCAGCGCGGCCACACGGTCCTTCCGGCGCGCGGCCGCGGCGAGCTGCTCAAGAACATGCTCGTCGGCATGATCAACGTCATCTCCGACGACGACGAGTGGGCGAGCGCCCAGATCCTCGACTTCTCCAAGAAGAAGGGCGACCTCGAGGCGGTGCTGCAGACGGCCGGCAAGAAGGACATCCTCTCGGCCGTCCAGGGCTTCGACGTGCCCGCGTACCGGCAGCTCGCGCTCCGCGCGCTCGACGCCGGCGGGGGCGGGAAGGGGGGGCGCGCCCAGCGCAAGGAGAAGCCGGGCGCGAAGAAGAAGAAGGAGGGCCGCGGCCTCCAGAAGGGCGGCGGCTCGCAGATGGGCGCGGGCGTGCGCGAGCGGATGGAGGGCGCGTTCGGCGCGGACTTCTCCGGCGTGCGCATCCACACGGGCGGCGCCGCCTCGGAGATGTCGGAGGACATCTCCGCGCGCGCGTTCACCCACGGCCAGGACATCTTCTTCAACCAGGGCGAGTACCAGCCCGACACGGGCGCCGGTCAGGAGCTGCTCGCGCACGAGCTCGCGCACGTCGTCCAGCAGGGCGGCGCCGGCATGGCGCGGACGCAGCCCAAGCTCTCGATCTCCTCGCCGGGCGACATGTTCGAGCAGGAGGCCGACAAGGTCGCGTCCCAGGTCGGCGGGCTCCTGAAGAAGGGCATCTCCGTCGGCGACGAGCAGAACGGCGCCACGCTCGGGCTCGGGAAGGGCGGGCCGACGCTCGACGTCCGCGCGGACGGCAAGAAGGGAAGCGTCAGCCGCGAGGGCGCGAGCTTCGAGTCGGACAAGGTGTCCGCGAAGGTCGGCAAGGACGGCGCCAGCTTCAAGTCGGACAAGGTGTCCGGCAAGGTCGGCAAGGACGGCGTCAGCGTCGAGGCGGGCGACTTCTCCGCGAAGGTGGGCAAGGACGGCGCCAGCGTCGAGGGGAAGGTCGGCGACGCCTCCTTCTCCGCGGACCTCTCCGGCGAAGGCGCCAGCGCCGAGCTGGAGATCGGGGGCGCGAAGCTGAACATCGGCAGCGAGGGCATGTCGGTGAACGTCGGCGGCGGGGCCCGCGGGGGAGGCGAGCGGCGATCGGAAGGGGGCGGCTCGCCCGGGCCGCGGGGGGGCGCGGGCGGCGGGCGTCGCCAGGCCCAGGACGGCTTCCGCACGGGGCCGCGCAGCCAGCGCCCCCGGCTCAACGGGCCGGGCGGCGCGCTCGAAGGGCTGCGCCGGCGGGCCGGCAGCGGGATGGCCATGCGCTCGGTCATGCGCAAGGGCAAGGGCGCCGGCGCCGTCGTCAGCGGCTTCCTCGGCGACAAGCCCAGCGTGCGCGCGAAGGGCTGGGCCAGCTTCGGGAACAACCTCAGCGTCGGCGTGCAGGCCGACGTGCAGGACGTCAACGACGCGAAGCCCCAGGTGCACGTCACGGTCGACCTGAAGGGCACCTCGAAGGGCGGCGGCAAGGGCGACGACACGAAGAAGCGCGCCGTGGGCGACACCGGCGGGCCGAAGGCGAAGAAGGACGACGTCTCCGCGCGTCCGCCCACGCCGCAGCCCCCGCCCACCACGGTCAACGCCCGGCAGCAGCCGGCGCCGCGCGTGTCCGTGCCGGCCGAGGCCACGCCCGAGGAGGGGCAGCGCGCCGCGAAGGCCGCGCTCAACCAGGTCTCCACGAAGTCCGGCGTCTCCGCCTCGGCGGGGCCGCGGCCGAAGGTGCCCCTCAAGGACGGCACCGACCCGCAGAAGACCGCCCAGGCCAAGCAGGAAGGCAAGCAGGAGGCCGACCAGGCCAAGCAGAAAGCGAAGCAGGAGGTGCTCCAGGGCCGCGGGCCCGAGGCGATCAAGGAGCAGCTCATGGACGTCGCGCAGGAAGCGAAGGACGTCTTCGTCCAGGGCGCGACCACCCAGCCCGCCGCCGTGGACGGCGTCGACCGCTACCTGCAGTACGGCGTACCCGGCGACGTCGAGGCCCAGTTCGACACCGATCAGCAAGCGGTCATGGACGCCTCGCTCGAGACCGCGCGCACGAAGATGGACGAGGCGGTCACGAAGCGCGACGAGGAGCAGGAGAAGCTCCTCACGAAGGCCGCCCAGGACGAGGAGAAGCTCCGCGCCGAGGCCGAGAGCCAGCAGCGAGCCGAGATCGACAAGGCCCGCGGCGACATCTCGAAGGCCCGCGAGGACGCGCTCGCGCAGCAGGACGCCGAGATCGCGAAGCTCGACGCCGAGGCGACCTCGCGCCAGCAGGCCGAAGTCCAGAAGATCAAGGCCCGCGCGTCCGAGGACGAGGCGAAGATCGAGTCCGAGTACGCGAAGGCCGAGAAGCAGGCCGACTCCAAGGTCCGCGAGGCCGAGGCCGAGGCCGAGCGGAAGAAGCGCGAGGAGGAGAAGAAGGCCGACGACCGCTCCTGGTGGGACCGCGTCAAGGACGCGGTGTCCAGCGTGTTCGAGGCCATCACCAGCGCCCTGAACGCCCTGTTCGACAAGCTCAAGCAGGCGGTCACCTTCATCCTCGACAAGGTGAAGTCGCTCGCGACGAGCATCATCGACGCCGCCACCAAGTGGATCACGGACACGATCAAGGCCTTCGGCAGCTGGCTGAAGGAGCGCATCAACGAGACGATCGGCAAGGTCTTCCCGGGCATCGCCAAGAAGCTCAACGGCCTCATCGACGCCGCGGTCGACTACACGTGCAAGAAGGTCGAGCAGATCGGCGAGAAGCTCAAGAACGGCGTCAACGCGCTGTGCGACTGGATCAGCGAGGGCCTCAACAAGCTCATCTCCCTGTACCAGTCGGCGGTGAACTTCGTCACCACGCTCGTCGAGGCGGCGATCACCGGCGACTGGGGCAAGGTCGCGCGGATGGTGCTCGAGGCGGTGCTCAAGCTCGCCGGCATCCCGCCCGAGGAGTTCTTCGAGATCGTCGGCAAGGCCGAGGAGTCGCTCGACATCATCGTGGCCGACCCCGGCGCGTTCGCCGGCAACGTGGTCGACGGCCTCGGCGCGGGCTTCAGCCAGTTCGGTGACAACTTCGGAACCAACTTCCAGAAGGGCTTCCTCGAGTGGGTCACCCAGGGGCTCGCGAAGGCCGGCATCGCGTCGCTCGCGTCGCTCGACCTGAAGGACATCTTCGGCTTCGTCCTCGACACGATCGGGATCAACAAGGAGTACATCCGCAAGAAGGCCGTGGCGAACCTCGGCGAGAAGAACGTCGAGCGCATCGAATGGGTCATGGACGTCGTCGGCACGGCGATGGAGGGCGGCTGGGACGGCCTCTGGGAGTACGCGCAGGGCTACGTCGACGGCTGGTACGACCTCGTGATCGGCCAGATCACCGAGTTCATCACCACCCGGGTCGTCCAGGCCGCGATCATCAAGATCGCGTCGATGTTCAACCCGGTCGGCGCCATCGTCCAGGCCATCATCACGGTCTGGAACGTCATCCAATTCGTCCGCACCCAAATCCAGCGAATCTGGGGTGTGGCCAAGGCGATCATCGAGTCCATCAACGACCTCGCCCGCGGTAACATCCAGAAGGCGGCCGACCTCGTCGAGCAGGCCCTCGTCAAGCTCATCCCCGTCGCGATCGACCTGCTCGCCCGCCTCCTCGGCGTGACGGGCATCCCCGAGAAGGTCGGCGGGCTCGTCAAGAAGCTCCAGGCGAAGGTCGACGCGGTCATCGACAAGGTGCTCGAGAAGATCAAGTCGATGGCCGGCAAGGTGGCCGGCAAGATGGGGTTCGGGAAGAAGGACGAGAAGAAGGCCGACGATCCGAAGAACAAGGACAAGGACAAGGACTCGCCCGACTACGGGCCCGCGGAGACCTTCTCCGCCGAAGGCTACTCCCACACCATCTTCGTGGAGACGCCCGCGGGCGGCGCCGGTTCGCCCACGCTGGTCATGCACTCCGTCAAGCGTCCCATGCGGGAGCAGCTCGATCGCATCCGCACCGCCATCAAGGATCGCTACAAGGGGCTGGACGCGAAGCAGAAGAAGGACGATCCGTCGATCGCGGCGGAGCGCAAGGACGTGGCGACACACCTCAAGACGGCGTGGGACCTCACGAAGGAGCTGGACAACGACCTGACGAAGGTCGGCACCAAGGACGTCACCCGCGGGCACGACGCCAAGGACACGGGCGACCCGGTCAAGGACGGCATCCGCGACAAGAAGAAGGCGCTCGCCGAAGCGATGCAGGCCCTCTACAAGAAGTTCCTCTCGAAGGCGGTGGATCCCAACCTCGAGAAGCGGCGTCAGGACTTCGAGATGCAGAAGCTCGGGCCTCACGCCTACACGCACCGGTCTGCGGTGGGCGTCGTGAAACACATGTGCAGGAAGGCCTGGGCCTACATGGAGGCGAAGGCCGAGGAGCTCTCCGGGCCGACGGGCGACGTGAAGAAGGAGCTCGAGGCCATCGTGAAGAAGACGGGCGAGGACCTCGAGGCGCCCGGCCGGTTCATCGGCCAGGTCGGCAAGAACATGAAGAAGATCAAGGAGGTATTCCTCGGCGACGGCAACCTCGAGGAGCAGACCACCCACCTCGTCGGCTTCCACCTCGCCGTGTTCGGGAAGGACGTCCTCGCGATGCCGAAGGGCAAGCTCACGAAGATCCTCGAGCGTCTCCGGGCCCACAAGGTCAAGGTCGAGGAGGTCATGGCCCAGCGGGCGACGCTGCTGAAGGACGCCGACATGGAAGGCAAGGGCACCGACGACGAGCGGCCCTCCCAGGAGTGGCAGGACAAGAAGATGAAGACGAGCGCGGTCCTCTCGAAGCCCGGCGAGGACAACGTCGACATGCAGAAGGAGAACAAGGGCGGGATGGACTTCAAGCTCGCCCCGAGCCGCATCGACAAGCTCGACGACGACCGCCTCCGGGCCTTCGCGCGGATGATGGGCCTGAAGTACGTCACGCAGAAGAAGCGCGAGACCCTCATCGAGGAGCTCAACGCCATCCCCAACCCGAAGATGGCGGGCAAGGACCTCAAGAAGGACGGCGACATGCTGATGACGCTCGAGGGCGAGAAGCACCCGGGCGCCTGGACCACCCGCAAGCGCCAGACCATCAACACCGCCGGCAGCAAGGGGACCAAGACCGAGCAGGACGAAGCGGCGAAGCAGAACCCGTACTACATGAGCTCTCGCCAGAGTCAGGGCGTCAGCCCGATGGGCAAGGAATTCCTCCCGACCATCGACGGCGACCTGGCCAACATCCTTTGGGAGTTCGATCCCTTCATCGAGCTGTCCAAGGAGATGAGCATGCCGCTGCGGGCCGGCGCCTCGGGCAACACCGAGCGGTTCTGCCAGATGGCCGAGTGGTTCACGTTGGACGTCGCGTCCACCCGTCTCGCGATGATGGGTCACCTGTTGCCCATCCAGGCGCACAGCTACCACGAGATCATGACCGCGGCGGCGGGACACGGCGGGCTCACCTACAAGCGTGGCGACTACACGAAGATCGAGCCCCTGCCCGACTCCTGGGAGCAGGAGGAGCGGCAGGCCATCTCGGAGACCAGCGACCGCGGCACGGTCGGTGTCAAGGGCATGGACGTCCCGCCCGACCCCGCGGCGTGATGCTTGGATGACCTGAACTGGTGCCTCCTGGGCGGCTTCCTCGTGGACGCCGCCCACGACGTGGCGGAAGAGGACAGCGAGTTCTTCGGAGATGGGCTCCCGGCGATCGTCGGCTGCGGGCGCCTCCGGTGTGCGGAGTGCGGCGAGTCCGTTCGGCAGGTTCCCGGGCGCGTGCCCGTCGAGGGCTCGGAGGCGAGCGAGGTGTACGCGCTCCCGGATTGGCGTACGTCCGCGAAATTCGAGGACGAGGACCCGCCCGTGGTCCTGCGGTTCTACGCCTGCGCGTGTCACCTGTGGGTCGAGCGGGACGTTCGACCGCTGCGAGATCCGGACCGCGACCCGGACCAGCCCGTCTTTCCCTGGCAGTGCGTCGGGCACCCTCGTACGGCCCTGCCGCTCGTGCTCGACGGCGAGACCGTCGACGCGACGACGGACTTCGGCGCCCTCTGCCGGCGGATGCTCACGGGCGGGGCGCCCGCGAGCGCGCGGGCGCCGGAGCGCGAGCTCCCGACGGGGTGGGTGAGGAAGCTGTACGTCCGCCTCACGGGCACCGAGGCGGCCGACGCGATGGCGGCCGCGATGCGGGACTTCCTCGGGGATGCCGACCCTCGCGTACGGGGCGGGGCGCTGCTCTTCTTCCGTACGTTCCCGACGGCCGCGGGGCCCGCGCTGGTCGACGCCTGCGAGACCCTCGCGGACCCGAGCTGGGACGCCCCGGACCCCGTCCACGGGGGGCGTCCGCTCCGCGATCGCGCGATCGCGGCGCTCGCGGCGTACCTGCTCACCACCCGCGACGCGAAGGCCGCCCGCGTGGCCCTGGGCGCGCTGGCGGGCACGGGCAACCTGCGACCGCTCCTGCTCGCGTGGCTCGAGCGGGACCCGGAGGCCCTGCTCGTCGCGGTGACGCGGGGCGCGGTGTCGGCCTCGCCGGAGGACGTGCTGTCGGCTGTCGCGGAGGCGGCGCCGGAGCACGTCGCCGAGGCGGCAGGCCTCGCCGTCGGCCGGGGGGCCTCGGTCTCCGACGCGATCGCGTGGGCGGCCAACGTGTCGCCCACGGCGTCCGATGAAGCGCGGGCGGGGGCGAGGGCCTGGCACGACCACGGCTACGCCATCCCGCGGGGGAACGCGCGCGCGCTCGCGAAGTCCGCGCGTAGCCCCGCGGCGGTGGCGGTCCTGCTCCGCGCCTGGCACCGGGGTGGCGACCCCGCCCGCGCGCTGGCGGCCCACCTCGCCTCCATGGTCGTCGACGCGGATCCCGACGTGTGCGGGCTCGCGCTGGCCTTCTTCGCCGAGGCGCCCGACGCTCCGGATCGAGGCGCCCTGAAGGCGGCGTTCGCCCTGCCGGGCCTCGCGAGCCGGAAGAACCCGTTCGCACCCGGCGACCTGCGGTCCTCGGCCGCGCGTGCCCTGGCGGCGCGCCTGCCCTCGCTCTCGATCCCGGACCGGGACGCCGTGCGCGCCGAGGCGCTCGTTCCCTATCGCGCGGGCTCCGTGATCCGGGGCCTGTGCGAGCACGATCTCCGTTGGGTGCTGGACAATCTCGACGCCCTGTTGTCCGGGACGCCGGCCGTCCTGCCGGATGTCCTGAAGGCGGCGTACTCCGCCAACCGGAGCCTGACACCGCTCGTGGTGACCGCGCTCGCACGGGTGCCGCCGCGCTTCGTGCGGGAGGCGGTGATGGCGTTGCCGCCGGGCCCGTTGCGAGACGAAGCGCTGACGCTCATCCCGTCACGCTGACACGTGCGACACATTCGCGGATGTGTCAGTCGCGGATGCGCAACGCCTCGGCGGCGGCGCCGACGAGCCCGAGCGCCGGGTGCATCGCGACGTAGACCGGGATGTCGCGGATGGCCTCGCCCAGCTTGCCCTTCGCCTCGAAGCGCTCGCGGAACCGGCTCGCGCGCAACGCGGGGACGAGCCGCGGCGCGATGCCGCCGCACAGGAAGACGCCGCCGCGAGCGAGCACGCGGAGCGCGTGGTTGCCGGCCTCGGCGCCGTACAAGGCGCAGAACCACTCGACGACGTCGGGCTCGCTCGCGGTGACCCGCGCGGGCGCGTCCGGCTCGTCCAGCCACGCGGGGGCGGGGACGCCGCGGTCCACGTGATCGAAGCGCGCGAGGTTCACGAGCCCGCGCCCGCACAGGACGTCCTCCCACGACGCACGGCCGTTGCGGGCGATGAGCCAGGCCGCGAGGCGGAGCTCCCGCGCGTCCGCGGGCCCGAAGTCCACGTGGCCGCCCTCACCGGGCACCACCTCGTCGCCCACGACGAGCGCTTCGCCGAGGCCGGTGCCGGCGCCCAGCACCGCGACGGGCGCCCCGGGGACGGCGTCCCCCCCGCCCACCTGGGCGAGGTCGTCCGGGCCGAGGACGGTGACCCCGCGCGCGGCGGCGTGGAAGTCGTTCACGATGCGCACGGGCACGCCGAGGAGCGCGGTCATCTCGGGCCCGTCGACGATCCAGGGGAGGTTGGTGGTCACGCAGCGCTGCTCGCGGACGGGGCCCGCGACGCCGAAGCACGCGCGGTCGGGGCGCGCGCCGGTCGCCGCGAGCCAGGCCCGCACCGGGCCCTCGAGCCCGCCGAACTCGCGGCTGGGCCAGTGCCGCTCCAGGAGGAGGCGCCCGTTCGACCACAGAGCAAGCCGGGTGTTCGTGCCGCCGACGTCGCCACAGAGGATGTCCATCCTTGCCTTCTACCGCGTCGGCCGAGCTTGCGGCATCGCCGCGGAGGCAGGTTCGTCGTGGTACCCTCACGGCATGGGCGAGATCGAAGGCCAGGAAGGCCGGCCCGAGCCGCAGGACGCGGAAGCCGATCTCCGGTTGGGGAGCTCTCCGCGGGGGACCGCGGCCAACGGCGTGATCCTCGCCCTGACCCGCGCGGCGCGCTCGTTCCTGCTCTACGACCCCAGCAACGAGGCGATCCGCCACTTCCTCGAGGCCCTCCGGGTCACGATGGAGACCTACCTCCGCCAGTACGGCGACCTGCCGCTCGTGGTCCGCCCGTTCGAGCTCGTGGTGGACGGCGAGGTGGTGTACCTCGACCGCGATCGCGAGCGCTCGCTGGCGTTCCGGCTCTTCCGCGACGGCGTCCGGCGCGTGACCGTGGGCGCCGGGCTCGAGTGGAAGGAGCTCCTGAAGCTGCTCGAGGTGCTCTCCATCCGCTACACGGGCGTCCGCCAGACCGAGGACGACATGGTCGTGCTCCTCTGGAAGGCGGGCTTCCAGCACATCCAGATCGAGGCGGTGGAGGGCTTCGTCCCGGAGGAGGAGATCGGGGACGAGGAGGCGCCCGCGGCCGCCCAGGGCGGCGCCTCGGTGGAGGCTCCGCCCGACTTCGACCTGCCCGCGCCCGACCTGCGCAAGCTCGGTCCCTTGTCGTACCGGGCCGTCTCGCCCGAGGACCGCGCCGCGCTCGTCGAGGAGGACGGCACGGGGCAGATCTCCAGCCTGTGCGTCCGCCTCGTCGACGAGCTCCTCACGGCGGTGGGCGACCCGACCGACCCCATGACCTTCGCCGAGGTCGTGCCCCAGCTCCGCGAGGTGCGCGACTTCCTCCTCGCCGAGGGCATGCTCGGCGTCGTGCTCGGCCTCGTCATGCAGCTCAACGCGGCGGTGGTGGGCGAGCCGGACGAGCGCGAGCGCAAGGCGCTGCTCGACAGCTTCGTCGACGAGCGCGCGTTGTCGAGGCTCCTGCACAGCGTCCCCCGGGACGCCCGGCAGGCCCCGCCCGAGATGACCGCCCTGCTCGAGCTCGTGCCCGGCGACCACCTGCGAACCCTCGTGGCGATCCTCGGGAAGGAGCACGTCGAGGCGCCGCGGCGTGTCGCGCGCTCGCTGGTCGAGGGGTACGTCCCGGCGCGCGGCGACTGGATCGTCCAGCAGGTGGCCTCCGCGGAGGCCCCCCTCGCGGCGGAGCTCCTCCGCGCGCTGACCTACGCCGACCGCGAGCGCGCGATCGAGGCCTGCCAGCTGATCGTGGGCAGGCCGGAGCTGGACCTGCAGCTCGAGGCGCTGCACGTCCTCGAGAAGGCCGAGCTGAGCCAGGCGGTGGGGCGGCTCCTCGCGAACTACGCGGCCGCGCCGAACGAGGAGGTCCGCGTCCGGGCGATGGAGCTCGTCGGACGCCGGCAGGTCCGCACCGCCGTGCCCACGCTGATCGAGCGCATCCGGCGCGACGCGGCGCTCCGCCTCGGCGCGAGAGAAGCCGAGGCCGCGGGCGAGGCGATGGGGCGCGCGGACCCGCAGCGCGCGCTGGAGGTGTTCCGGGAGTGGCTCAAGCCGCGCGGGATCTTCTCCTCCGTGCTGCCGGGCACCGCCATGTTGCAGTGGACCGCGGTGTCCGGGCTCGTCGTCGTCCCCGGCGACGAGGCGGAGGCGCTCATCAAGGTCGCGTCGGAGAAGGGCGGGAGCGAGCTGCAGCGTCACTGCACCGCCAGCATGGTCAAGCGGCGCCGGCTCTCGCGCGGGGCGACGGCATGAGCGAAGAGCTGGTAGAGGCACAGGAGGCGCTCGGCAAGGCCATCGACCAGGCCCGGGCGGGCGAGGACCGCGAGCTCGCGCAGCAGGTGCGCGAGGCCGGCGAGCAGCTCGTCCGCCTGCTCACCGGGCTGTTGCGCCTGATGCGCACCCACACGCCCGACAACCACGCCTTCGACCAGCCCACGCACGACTTCTCGGCCGCGCTGGGGCGGCTCACGGAGCTCCTCGGCCCCGTGCACATGGTGTGCGTCGAGGGGCAGGTGTACCTCAACGACATCCGCATCCGGATGGACGAGCGCATCGGCGGCGGCGCCGACCTCAACGAGGAGCTCGCGCGCCACGGCTGCGGGGGGCTCTCCTTCGGCCAGCCCCTCACCCAGGACCAGGTGCGCGTGCTCCTGCACGTGCTCGCCGCGAAGCCGGCGGAGGAGAAGCCCCTCTCGACCCTGCAGCACGCTCTCCGCGACGCCACGCTGTCGTCGGTGTCGACACACGGGATGTATCGCCTGCGTCTCACGGGCGACGTGGACAAGCAGCCGGTCGCGCGCCGCGAGGTCCAGGAGACGCTCAAGCGCGCCTCCGGCCTCATCGGCGAGGCCTGGGAGAACCTCGCGGCCTCGCGGGTCCCGAACCCGCTCCCGGTGCGTCGCCTCGTGAACGAGCTCGTCGACAACGTACAGGACGCCGAGCGCCTCCTCGAGGCGGAGGCGAAGGCCGGCACCCAGGGGGCCGCGCACGAGCGGCACTCGCTGCGGGTGGCCACGCTCGCGACGATGATCGGGGCCGAGCTCGGGCTGTCGTCCGCGGCCCTCGCCGACCTCGGGGTCGCCGCGATGTTCCACGACGTGGGCTACGGCGCGCGCGAGGACGGCTTCCCGCCGCCGTTCGAGCGCCACGGCTCGGCGGGGGCGCGCATGCTCCTGCGTCAGCGCGGCTTCCACCAGGCCAAGGTGAAGCGCATCCTCGTCGCGTTCGAACACCACCGTCCGCTTTCGCGGCGGCCCTCCCTCTACGCGCGCATCGTGAAGGTCGCGGAGGACTTCGACACCCTGACGCGGCCGCGCCCGGGGGGGCCGCTGTACGGTCCGGCCCACGCGCTCGCGCTCATGGACGGGGCGTCGGGGACCCTCTACGACCCCACCCTGCTCCAGCTCTTCGTCAACCGCCTCGGCCGCTTCCCGCCGGGCACGCTGCTCCTGCTCCGGGACGGGCGCACGGTCGTGTCGCTGTCGGGCGCGCGCAGCCCCGAGACCTTCGCGCGCCCGCTCGCGCGCGTCGTGCGGGACGCGGCCGGCCAGCCGGTCGACGACGGCGCCCCGCTCGACCTCGCCGTGGAGGGCGAGGTCGCGAAGGTGATACCCGTCCGGGGATGATCGCGGTCGAGACGCTCCCCAACGGGCTCGTCGTCCTGCTCGAGGAGGACCGGTCCGCGCCCCGGGTCGCGGTCCACGTCTACGTGGAGGCGGGGGCGGCCGAGGACCCGCCCGGGCGCGAGGGGCTCGCCCACCTCGTCGAGCACCTCGCGTTCGCGGGCGGCGACTACGACCGGCGCCTCGCCGCGCTCGGCGGCGCCAGCAACGCGTGGACGGACCACGACGGGACCGCGTACTGGTCGGTCGCGCCGAGCGACGTCCTCGGGCCGCTCCTCGCGCTGGAGGGCGAGCGCTTCGCGGCGCTGGCGTGGCCCGACGCGGCGCTGGCGACCCAGCGGGGCGTCGTGGCGCAGGAGCGCGCCGGCGAGCGCCTGCCCGGCGGCCTCGACCACGCGCGGCTCTCGGCGCTGCTCTGGCCCGAAGGCCACCCCTACCGCCGGAGGGTCCTCGGCGAGCCGGACGCCGTGACGGCGGAGGACGCGCGCGCGTTCGTCGCGCGTCAGTACCGCGCGGGCGCGACGACCGTCGCGATCGTCGGCGACTTCGACCTCGCCGACGCCCGCGCGCGGGTGTACGAGGCGCTCGCCGGCCTCCCCGCCGGGGCGGGCGAGCGCCCCGCGCCGTCTCCGCCCGGGCCGCTCGAGGTGCCGGCGCGCGCGCGGGTGCGTGACGACGTCGACCGCCCCGTCGTGTACCTCGGGTGGCGAGGCCCGCCGCGAGGTGATCCCGACGCCGTCGCGCTCGCCGCCCTCGCCGCCCTCGTGGAGCGGACCGAGGTGCCGGAGGGGGTCACGCTCGAGGTGCGCGCCTGGTCGGGCGAGCACGGCGGGAGCTTCGTCGTCCGGGTGCGTGGCCGCCGGGGGGTGTCGCGCGCGGTCCGCGCCGTCGAGCGGGCGATCGCTTCGCTCGCGGAGGCGGGGCCTCCGACCGACGCGCTCGCGCGGGTGCGGGCGCGCGAGCGTGCCGCGATCCTGCGGGCCACGGAGGCGGTGGAGGCCCGCGCGCAGGTGTTCAACCTGTGCTGGGCGGCGACGCGAGACGTCGGATGTGTCGCCGATGTGTCGGAGCGCTGGGCCGCGCTCGACGCCCCGGCGGTCGCCCGCGCGGCGGCTCGCTGGCTCGATCCCCGGTCCCGGGCCACGCTCGTGGTGACTCCTCCCGGGCGCCCGCCGCCGAGGGTCGGGCGTTGACCCCGGACGTCGGCGTCCACGCCCTCTCGGACGGCACGCCCGTCTGGGTGGTCGAGCGCCACGAGGTGCCGCTCGTCCGCGTGGAGCTCTCGCTGCGGCGGTCGGGCGACGAGGACGCGGGCGCCCTCGCGGCGCTGGCCGCGCTCTGGGAACGCGACGAGGGGACGGACGCGGCCGAGGCGCTCGGGGCGACGCTCTCGCTCGGGTGTGGCGCCGAGCGCTGCTGGATGGACCTCGACGCGCCGGTCGAGCACCTCGCCGAGGCGCTCCGCGTCGCCGGCGAGGCCCTGCGCACGGTGGAGACGCACGATCTCGCCGGCGTGCGGCGCGCATGGCGGGCCGAGTGGCGGACCGACTGGCTCGCGCCGGAGCTCGTGCCCGAGCTGGCGCTGGAGCGGCTCACCTGGCCGGACGGGCACCCGCGGAGATCGGACCACGACGCCGGGTTCTTCCGCGCCATGACCCCTGCCCGCGTCCGCGAGGCGCACGCCCGCCTCCTCGCGGAGGCCGCGGCCGGCGTGGTGGTGGTCGGCGACACACGCGCCGCCGAGGTGCTCCCGATGCTCGGCGCGCTGGGTACGTTCGGCGGCGCCGGGGCGCGGGCGTTCGCCGGGCCCACTCCGGACCGCTGGCCCCGCGTCGTGCTGGTGGACCTCCCGGGGGAGGCCGACGCACGCATCGCCGTCCGGGTCGCCGCGCCGGGGCGGGACGACCCCGAAGCCACCGCGTTCGCGCTCGCGGCGCGCGCGCTCGGCGGCGACTTCACCGGCCGCCTCAACCTCCGGCTGCGCGAGCGCGACGGCCTCGCCTACGGTGCCTACGCGGAGCCGGAGGACGGCCCCGGCTGGGGGCTCCTGACGGCGCGCGCCACCGTGCCCGCCGCGCGCGCGGGCGAGGCCGTCCGGGCGATGGCCGAGGAGCTCGACGCCGCCGCGCTCGGCTTCGCGCCCGAGGAGATCGCCGTCGCCCGCCGCCTGCTCGCCGCCGACGCCGGCGCCGCCGCGGACACCCGCGCAAGCCTCGCCTTCTCGCTCGGGATGGAGCTGCTCGCGGGCCTGTCCCCCGGCGACACGTGGCGGCGGGTCGACACACTCGCGGATGTGTCGGATGTGTCGGTAGCCCGCGCCGCGAGGTTCCTCGCGGGGCCTCGCCTCTGGGTGATCGCCGGCGACGCCGACGCGCTCGAGCCCGCGCTGGAGGCGGCGGGCTTGCCGCCCTCCACGATCTGGAGCGCGTGTGTCGCCGTCTACGGCTCGCCCTGCTGACGGGCCTCGGTGGCCTTGCGCGCGATGTCCGACCAGCCCGCAGTCTCGGCGAGGAACGCGAGCCGCGCCAGCGCCGCCTGCAGCTCGGGGACGGGGTGCTGCTGCAGGCCGCGCTCGCGCGCGACCGCCCACCACGCGCGACACGTGCGCTCGTCGCCCTCGCCGGCCGCGAGGAGCGCGCGCAGCACGCCGACGTACATCCAGAGGCCGTGGCGCGGGCTCGTCTGGAGGGCGTCGGCGGCGGTGTCGACGTCCTCGCGGATGCGCGCGAGGTCGCCCCGCGTGGCCGCCGCCAGCGCGAGCTGCACCCGCGCGTGGGCGACCTGCTGCTGCAGCCCGCGCTCCCCGGCGAACCTCGCGATCCACCGGTAGAGCTCCTCGGCGCCGTCGGCGTCGCCGCGCTCGCGGTGCACCTGCGCCAGCATCGCCCGGGAGCGGATGTGGAGGGAGTCGGCGCCGAGCGTCGCGGCGATGGCGCCGGCGTTCCTGAAGGCGCGCTCCGCCTCGTCGAGCGCGCCCCGCTTCATCTCGAGGACGCCGAGCGTGGCCGTGGCCTCCGCGATGCGCTTGGTGTCGCCGCTCGCGCGGCTGACCTTCTGGAGCCGGCTCATCTGGCGCTCGATCTGCTCGAGTCGCCCCGCGCGGATGAGCGACTCGACGAGCCCGTTGAGGCCCTCGGCCTCGAGCGCGAGGTCGCCACGGTTCATGCGGAGCACCTCGCCCCAGTGGTCGAGGGCGGACTCGGGCCGCCCCTCCACGCGGGCGAGCTTCGCGCGCTGCACCGCGACCTCGATGAGCCCGGCGCGGTCGCGCAGGGTGGTGAAGACCTGGTGCGCGCCGTCGAACTCGCGGCGGGCGGTCTCGAGGTCGCCCGTCTTGCGCGCGGCGCGGCCCAGCAGGACCCGCAGCCGCGCGCGGGCGAGGCGGTCGCCCTCGACCTCGCGGAGCGCATACTCGAGCAGCGGCGCGGCGCGGGCGGGCTCGCCGGCCTCGAGCAGCGCCTCCGCGTGGAGGCGCCGCGACTCGAGCCGCCCCGTCGGCTGGCCCACCGCGTCCGACGCCTCGATGGCCCAGGCCGCGGCGCGGATCGCGTCGCGCGCGCGGCCGCCGAGGTTCATGCGGCGGACCGCCGCGAGCAGCGGCCCGAGCGCGGCGTCGGGCTCGCCCGCGCGGAGGCGGTGCATGCCGTGGTGCAGGTCGACGTCGAGGCCCGTGGCCGCGCCGAGCGCCTGCCAGGCCTCGGCGAGCCGGCGGTGCAGCGCCGCCACGTTCGGCAGGCGGTTCGCCATCTCGAGCGCCACCTGGTAGAGCCGCGAGTGCTCGAACACGAGGTGCCCGCGCACCTCCCAGATCACGCCGGCGGCGAGCACGGCGTCGAGCCCGGCGTCGTTGACGCCGCGGATCAGCGCGGCGGGCGGCTCCTGTCCGGCGAGGGCGATACACGCGAGTGTCTCACCGGCGGCCGCGGGGTCGGCGCTGTTGTCGATGGCGGCCTGCAGGCGCCGGCGCACGAGCGTCTCGAGGTCGCCGGGGATGGCCTCCTGGAGCGTGACGCCCGCCGCGAGCGTGTAGGCGCTCTGGGCGTCGAGCACGAGCAGGCGCCGGCTCGCCCACTCGCGGAGGAGCAGGCCGGCGGCGAGGGGATCGCCCTCGCACTCCAGCGACACCACCCGGGCGAGCTCGGGCTCGAGCTGCAGCGACTCCTGCACGACGCGGCGCGTCTCGGTGAGGTTGAGGCGACGCAGGCCGATGCGCCGCGCGCCGCGCTCCTGAAGCCCCTCGACCTTGCGGCGGAGGACCGGGTCGCGGGCGAGCGCCTCGGCGGACAGGGTCGCGAGCACGAGCACGGGCCGCTCGCCGACCGTGCGGTCGAGCAGCGCCTCGGCCATCGCGAGGCCGTCGCCGTCGGCCTGCGCGTGGTGCGCGTCCTCCAGCACGAGGCAGGCGCCGCCCCGCCACGCGCGCGCGTCGAGGTAGCGGTAGAGGTAGGCGAGCCCGACGGCGTCGCTGACGGGCGGCTCGCCGTCCTTGAGGTAACCGCACCAGCGCGCGAGCACGGTGGCCTCTTCGTGGACCTCGGCCGGGAGCGCCTGGCGATCGCGCCCGATCCAGCGCACGAGCCGGTTCTCCATCCCCTCGCGCGTGTCGTTCCAGGGGACGAGGAGGTCGCGGACGGCCCCGCGGTAGCCGTCGTCGACGCCCGGCGGGTTGTGGTAGCGCAGGCGCACCACCTCCATCCAGCCGCCTTCCTCGAAGGCCTTGGCGACGGCCTCGACGAGGCGCGTCTTTCCCGACCCGCTCTCGCCGACGACGAGCACGAGCCGGGGCTCGGACAGGGCGACGACCTCGCGGGCGGCGTCCCAGAGGATCTTCCGCTCGCGCTCGCGTCCGACGATGGGCACCTCGCGCAGCGCGAAGAGCGGCAGCGAGCGGCGCGCCGGCGCCTCCCAGCCCTCCTCGGCGGGCGGCTGGGCGGGGACGGGATCGGGGGGGACGCGGTTCCAGCGGAGCGTGCCGTCCGGTAGCTCCTCGGGGGGAGGGGGCACGGAGAGCGGGTACTCGCCGGTGTGCAACATGGGCCCGGTCGAGAAGCTGGTGACCCCGTCCATGCGCACGGGGCGCACGCGCCCGCGGAACGACACGCCGCGGGACGCGTCGCGGAGCGCGCGGCGCACGTCGGCGGCGCGGTCCATGCGCTGGCGCGGCTCCGGGTCGAGCAGCGTGGTGATCAGGTCGGCCATCGCCGGCGGCACGCCCTCCGGCAACGGGGGAGGGGGCCGGCTGCGGGCGTCGAGCAGCTCCTGGCGGCCCTCGCCGGGGTGGGGGCGCTCGCCGGCGACGGTCTCCCACAACATGAGCCCGATCGCGTAGAGGTCGGTCCAGGGCCCGAGATCCTGCGTTCGCCCGACGAGCTGCTCGGGCGCCATGTACCCGGGGGTGCCCGAGACGGCCTTGCGGTCGCGGTTGAGCTCGGCGAGCGCGTCGGCGACGCCCAGATCGGCGACCCAGGCGTGGATCTGCCCGTCGGTGCCCGGGTAGAGGAGCACGTTGCCGGGCTTGAGGTCCTGGTGGAGCAGCTCGCGGGCGTGGATCGCGGTGAGCGCCCACAGGACCTCGTCGAAGAGACGGAGCACCTCGTCGATCGGGGGCGTCATCTTCAGCAGGTCGCCGAGGCTGCCGCCCGGCGCGTAGCCGAGGGCGACGAAGGGCTCGCCGCCCGCGAGCACGCCGGTGTCGTGCACCGGGACGACGTGCGGGTGCACGATCCGCGCGGAGATCGCCACCTCGCGGGCGAACCGCGCGCGGAAGCGCCGGTGCATCGCGAGGTTCGGCTTGACGACCTTGACCGCGACCTCGGCGTCGAGGACGCGGTCCTCGGCGTGGTAGACCATCCCGGTCGCGCCTTCGCCGAGCACCCGTGTGGGCCGGTAGCGGTCGGGGAGGGTGGGGAGCAACGCGGTCCTTCGGACCCGGGGACGCTACCGCCGCGCCGGGGCCTTGATCTCCGACAAGAGGGGCTTCTCGAGCTTCTTGGGATCGACACGACCGCCGGACTTCTTGAGGTCGAGCTTGCCGGTGACGGCGACCCGCTCGCCCGCGAACCGCAGCACCTCGGAGAGCGCGCGCGTCTCGGTGCCGAGCCGGACCTCGACGTTGCCGACGAGGATCGACACGTGGCCGAGCATCTGCGTGCCCCCGGGGGCCGGGCGCGGGACGTAGGTGCCGACGAGCGTGACGCGCTCGCCGTCCACGCCCTCGAGCTCGCTCTCGTGGTCGACCTCCTCGACCTCGTCGCCCTCGGCTTCGACCGCGGCGGACTCGACCTCCTCGGCCTTCGCGACGACCTCCTTCTCGGCGGCCTCCTCCTCCTTCGCCTTCGCCTCGACCTCGGCGGCGGCGGTGGCCTTCTTGGCGACGTCCTCGCCGGCCTCGGCCTGCACCTCGGCCTTCGCCTTCTTGACCTGCGTCTCCTCGAGCTTGCGCTCGGAGTCGACCTGCTGGGAGAGCTTGGCGTCCTTCTTGGACTCCGCCTGTACCTTCTTGGCGACTTCCTTCTCCTTCGCGGGATCCTTCTCGGCGCCGGCCTTCGCCGGTTTCGCGGCGTCCTTGCCGGCCGGCGTGGCGGACTTGTCC
>JBMOQZ010000052.1:0-32780 GCA_049322475.1 Myxococcota bacterium
GGGCGACCGCACGTTGTGGCAGAACGCGCCGTTCCACACGGTCGCGCCCGCGCTCCGCCGCGTCGCCGACGTCGCCTTCGCCGGCGACGGCGAGCCCACGGCCGCTCGCACGTTCGGCGAGTCCGTCGCGGCCGTGAAGGCCGTGCGCGATCGCCACGGCGTCGACGTGCCGATCCGCCTGCTGACGAACGCGACGCTGCTCCACCGCGAGCGCGTGCGCGCCGCGCTCGCCGGCGTCGACGAGGTGTGGTGCAAGCTCGACGCCGGCACCGCCGAGTACTTCCGCGTGGTCGACGGCACCACGTTCCCGTTCGAGCGCATCCTCGCGAACCTCGCCTCGCTGGCGCGCGAGCGGCCCATCGTGATCCAGAGCATGTTCCTCACCGTGGATGGCGCCGGGCCGAGCGAGGCCGAGCTCGACGCGTGGACGTGGCGCATCGGCGACCTCCTCGCGGGCGGCGGCGCCGTGTCGCTCGTGCAGGTGTACACGGTGGCGCGCAAGCCCTCGGACGCGCGCGTCGGCCCGCTGGACGCCGCCGCGCTCGAGGGCATCGCCGAGCGGGTGAGGGTGCTGGGGATCCCGGTCGAGGTGCACGCGTGATCGAGCGGTACCTCCACCACCTCCCCGTCGTCGACCCCACCGCGTTCGTCCACCCCACCGCGCAGCTCATCGGCGACGTGCGGCTCGCCGCCCGCGCGAGCGTGTGGCCGGGGTGCGTGTTGCGCGGCGACCAGGGCGGCGTCGAGATCGGCGAGGAGACGAACATCCAAGACCTGACCGTGGCGCACGCGACCGGCGGGATCTCGTCCGTGCGCATCGGCGCGCGCTGCACGGTGGGGCACCGGGTGATCCTCCACGGCTGCGTGGTCGAGGACGACTGCCTCGTCGGGATGGGGTCGATCCTGCTCGACAACTGCCACGTCGAGACCGGCTGCATCATCGGGGCGGGCGCGCTCGTCCCGGTGGGGGTGCGCATCCCGGCCGGCTCGCTCGTGCTCGGCTCGCCGGGGCGCGTGGTGCGGACCCTCGGCGAGCGCGACTACGCCGCCATCCGCAAGGGGCGCGAGGCGTACCTGAAGCTCGTCGAGGACTACCGCAGGGCAGAGCCGGGGTGAGTGGGACGGCTTCCGACCAGAGCCCCGCCGAGCGGGACTCCGGTCACGCGCCCTCCGGTAAAACCGACGTTCGCTCGTTCGGCCTCCGGCCCGGGACGGCCGCAGAGGCTGGCGGAGTCCTGGTCGGCCCGGCTCTGCTTCGAATTCATCCCAGTCGAGCCGGCTCTACCTGAAACGCACCCCATCCACGTACACGGCCTCCGGGCTCGCCAGCGCCAGCGGATCCACCAGCGGGTCCGCGCCGAGCACGAGCAGCGACGCCGCCTTGCCGGCCGCGATCTCGCCGAGGTCGTCGAAGCCCCAGAAGGCCGCCGGCGCCGAGGTGCCCGCGGCGATCACCTCCGCGGGGGAGAGGCCCGCGTCCACGAGCGCGGCGATCTCCGCGGCGGAGATGCCGGGCTCGCGGGTGTTGCCGAAGTCGGTGCCGTAGAGCACGGTGGCGCCCGCGTCGCGGAAGGCGCCGAGGTTGCCGGGGAAGGCGCTCAGCGTCGAGACGACCGCGCGACCGGACCACGCCGCGGTGGTGGCCGGCATGGCCGCGGAGGGCGTGTGGGCGAGGGCGTCGGCGCCGTACTGCGCGGCGGCGAGGGCGTCGGCGTCGGAGAGCGCGTGCATCGCCACCTTCATGCCGAGGGCGTGCGCGCGGGCGACGGCCGCGGCGACGGCGGCGGCGTCGAGGCGGCGAGTGCCCTCGAGCGGGATCTTCACGACGCGGCCGCCGGCGGCGTGGATTCGCTCGACCGCCGCGACGGCCTCGTCCGCGTCGGCGCACTCGATCCCGTAGCCGTCGCGGCCCCAGGAGGTGGTCGGGTAGCCGCTCGGCGCGGTCACCATCGGCCCGGACCACGCGATCCGGAGGGGCGCGTCGCTCGCGACGAACTCGATCGGCGCGGCGAGGTCGACCGCCGCCACCACGCCGCCGGCGGCGAGGGCGTCGGCCTCGGGGAGGTAGGCGAGGTGCACGTGCGAGTCCACGAAGCCCGGCACGAGCCACTTCCCGGTCACGTCGACGACCTCGGCCTCGCCCACCCTCCCCACCGCCACGATGCGGTCGCCGTCGATCTCCACGTCGGCGACGCCCACGCCCACGACCGTCGCGCCCCGGAGGACGACGTGACCGACGGGCTCGGGCGCGGGCTCGGCGGAGTCGGCGGGGGCGCACGCGAGGAGGAGCAGCATGCCCGGGGGTACGAGCGAGGCGGGGGGGAGGATGGTTTGCGCTCAAAGTACAAGGGGTCAGGATCCTCCGGTTGACCTTTTTCCCGGCCCCGCGCGAACGCCGGGAATCCGCGAAATAGTCAAGTGTAGAGTCCTGACCCCTATTTACTTTGAGCTCGGACGATTCCGCCCCAGCCGCTCGTGCGCCCCCACGAAGTCCCCGGCCACGAAGCTCGCCGCGAGCGACACGTCCCCGCACAGGAGCGCCCCGGCGATCACGCACGCGAGCTCCCGCGCCGACGCGACGCCCGTCAGCGCGATGCACTCGCGCGCCGTCCCCTTCCGCGTCCCGCCCCCGACCGTCGCCGCATGGAGGTTCGGCAGGTCGAGCACCGCCACGAGGTCCCGGTTCTCCGCCTCCAGCGAGAGCGTCCCCACCGCGCTCTCCGCGACGTAGGCGACGTCCTGCCCGCACGCCGCGTAGATGGCGGCGAGCCCGTTCGCCGGCTGGATCGCGTGCAGGCGCGTCCCCATGCGCGCGAACATGAGCTGGTACGTCTGCCACGCCTCGGCGACGTCCCTCGCCCGCGCGCGCAGCCGCCGCTCCAGCACCGCGCCGGGGATGCGCGCCTCGGCGACGACGTGTTTCCCGCGCGGCTTCCACGCCGACGCCCGCTTCTCCACGTCGAACCCGTGCAGGAGCACCTGCACCGCCCGCGGCACGAGCGCGGCGACGGCCTCCGCCGCGCGCGTCACCATGTTGATGCCGTGGGCCTCGCCGGTGTGCATCTCGAGCTCCACCACGAGCCGCCGCCCCATCACGTGCGGCACGAGCCGCGTGACGCGCCCGTGCCCCGTGGTGCCCTCCGCCGCCCCCACCAGCCGCGCGCGTTCGCGCTCGACGGCGAGCGCGGCCGCGCGGGCCTCGCCGACCGACGCGTACAGGAACGTCGGCCAGACGGCGAGCCCGTCGTGCAGCAGGTGCACGGCGATCCCGCCCGCCTCGGCGCACACCTTCATCCCTCGCTGGTGGCTCGCGACGAGCGCGCCCTCGGTGGTCGCGAACGGCACGCGGAACTCGCCCGCGACGTCGCCCACGAGCACGAGCGGCCCGGCGACCCCCACCGGGATCTGCGCGTAGCCCACGAAGCCCTCGACGTTGCCGCGCGCGTCGGCGGCGGGCACGGGCGAGCCGGCGAGGTGCGGGACCGGCGCGCCGCACCAGGCGCGGCGGGCCGCGACGACCTCGTCGGCGTAGTCGTCGTCGGCGCGAGGCGGCGAATTCATGGCACATGCTACCATCCGCCCATGCGTCGCCTCCTGGCCGTGCTCCTCCTCGTGTGGCCGCTCGCCGCGGAGGCGAAGAAGCCGCCTCCGCCGCCGGAGTGGAGCGCGGACGTCGCGGCCGAGGACCACGTGAAGGCCGGCACCGCCGCCATCACCGCGAAGAAGCCCGACGACGCCGTCGCCGCCTTCACCGTGGCGCTGGAGAAGCAGCCCGGCTGCGGGATCGCCCAGCTCGGCCTCGGCCGCGCCCTCGTCATGGCGGGGCGACCGGCGGAGGCCCTCGTGCCGCTCGACGCCGCCGCGAAGGCCTTCCCCGACAAGCTCGACGTCCAGATCTGGCTCGGGCGCGCGCAGGTCGGCGCCGGCAAGCCCGACGACGGCCTCGCCACCGCGAAGGCCGTGCTCGCCACCAAGCCCGCCAGCGTCGAGGCCCAGCGCGTCGCCCAGGAGGCGCTGATCGCGAAGAAGGACTTCGCCGGCGCCCACGTGTTGCTCGCCGAGGCCCGCAAGGTCGCCAACGTGGTCGCCTACAACTGCCTCGAGGGGCTCGTGTACGCCGAGGAGGGCGACGCCGCGAAGGCCGCGGAGATGCTGCCGCTCTGCCAGGGGGTCCCCGACAGGGCGCTCTACGACGCGCTCGCCGCGAAGGTGGCGCCGCCTTCGCCCTGATGCCCGTCACCGTCTCGCGTACGCTCGCGTGCCGGTCGAGCGCCGCCGCGATGTGGGAGGCGGTCGCCGACACGGACCGCCTCAACCGGGCCGCCGGCATGGCGAAGGTCCGCTACGAGGCGATCGCCGCCCCCTCCGGCGCCCGCATCCGCGGCCACACGCGGCTCGGGCCGATCCCCGTCACCTACGACGAGCTCCCCTTCGAGTGGGAGGAGCCCCGCCGGATGCACATCCGGCGCGAGATGGTCGGCGGGCTCCTCGCGTGGCTCGAGCTGACCTACGTGCTCGAGCCCGCGGGCGACGGCTGCACGCTCACCGCCACGTTGTCGATGGAGCCGCGGCTCTCCCTGCTCGGGCCCGTGCTGCGCCTGCGGCTGCCCGCGGCGGTCGGCGAGCTCCTCGCGGAGATGGCCGTCGCCGACGCCGCCTTCGCCGCCGGCAAGCCGCGCCCCTCGCCGGGGCCGCGTGTCGTGGTCGCCGACGCGCTGGCGCGCGCCGCGGATCGCCTGCGGGCCGAGCGCCCCTCCGCCGCCAACGACCCGCTCGTGGCGCTCGTCCGCGACGGCGGCGACGCGGACGTCGCGCGCATCCGGCCCTACGCGCTCGCCGACGCGTGGGGGCTGCCCCGCCGCGAGGTGCTGTCCGCCTCGCTCGCCGCGGTGCCGGCCGGCCTCTTCGAGCTGCGCTGGGAGGTCGTGTGCCCCAGCTGCCGCGTCGCCGCCGACCGCATCCCCACGCTGGCGGATCTGCGCGACCACGGTCGCTGCAACCTCTGCGACATCGCCTTCGACCTCGACTTCGACCGCGCGCTGGAGGCCGTGTTCGCGCCGGCCCCCGCCGTCCGCGCCGTGGACGTGGGGCCCTGGTGCGCGGCCGGCCCCGCGCGTACGCCTCACGTGCTCGCGCAGACCCTGCTCCCGCCCGGCGCCGAGGTCGCGCTCCCCGCGCCCGCCGAGGCCGGCCGCTACCGCGTGTTCGTGCGTGGCGGCGAGACGACGCCCGTCACCGTCGCCGACGAGGGGACCGCGGAGGGCGAAGCGAAGGGCGAGCCGCTCCTCGTCGCGCCGGGCGGGACCGTCCGTGTCGCGAGCCGCCACGACGACCCCCGCCACGCCAAGCTCGAGCGGGCCGACCCCACCGGTGACGCCGCCACCGCCCGCGACGTCACGGCGCTGCCCGCGTTCCGCGCCCACTTCTCGTCGGACACCCTGAAGCCGGGGATCACGCTGCGGGTCTCCCGCGTCGCCGTGTTCTTCTCCGACCTCACCGACTCCACGCGCCTGTACGCCCGCGCCGGCGACGCCGCGGCCTTCCGGCTCGTGCAGGATCACTTCGACGTGTTGCGCGCGCCGCTGGAGTCCCACGGCGGCGTGATCGTGAAGACCATCGGCGACGCCGTGATGGCCGTGTTCGCCGACGAGGACGAGGCCCTGCGCGCGAGCCTCGCCGCGCTCGCCGCCTTCCGCGACTTCCGCCGGACCGGGGGCCTGCGCGGGGAGGTCGACCTGAAGCTCGGCGTGTACGCCGGCTCCGCCTACGTGTGCACCGCCAACGGCGTGATCGACTACTTCGGCCAGAGCGTGAACATCGCCGCGCGCCTGCAGGGGACGGCGCGCGCCGGCGAGCTCGTCGTCCCCGCGGAGCTCGCCGATCGCGTCGAGGGCGCCGTGGTCGTCGAGCGGTTCACCCCATCGCTCAAGGGCGTGGAGACGCCGATCCCGGCGGTGCGCCTCACGGTGGGTTAGGCGCCACGCGCTCGCCGGAGGCCCGCGTGATCGACGTCCCCGTCTACCCGGACATCCCCACCCCGACCGACGACGAGCTGCGCCTCGCCTACGAGGTCGCGAGCCGCTCGCGGTCCACCGAGGAGCACATCGTGCGCCTCGTCTCGCGCGGCGAGGTCAAGTTCGCCATCTGGGGCCCCGGCGAGGAGGTGCACGGCACCGCCACGGCGCTGGCGCTCTCGAAGGTGGTCCCGGTCGAGAAGTTCGGCATCGTGCCGCACTACCGCTCCGGCGCGCTCGTCTCGATGTGGACGCGCCTCCACGGGCACCGGACCTTCACGCTCGAGGTCCTGCGCCAGCAGTTCTCGAAGGACACCGACCAGATGTCGCGCGGGCGGCAGATGGTCTACCACCTCGACATGAAGGAGTTCGGCGTCCTGCCGGTGCAGTCGCCGGTCGGCATGCAGCTCGGCAAGGCCGCCGGCTACGCGCTCGGCTTCAAGCTCAAGGGGGTCGAGGGCTCGCTGTCGATGTCGGTCGTCGGCGACGGCACCACCGCCGAGGGCGACATGCACGACGCGATGAACGCGGCGAGCGTGTGGTCGCTCCCCTGGCTCTGCCTCGTCACCGACAACCGCGTCGCGATCAGCACGCTGCCCGAGGAGGGCCGCGGCATCAAGGACTTCCGCGCCTACGCCGCGAGCTTCGGCATCGCCAGCATCCAGGCCGACGGCCGCGACTTCTGGGCGGTCTACGAGGCGACGTACCGCGCCGCCCGCTACATCGCCGAGACCGGCAGGCCCGTGCTCATGCACGTGCACGACCTGCCCCGCTTCAACGGCCACAGCTCCGCCGCCGACGTGACCTACGACCTCTCCCAGGACGACCCGCTGATCCACTTCGGCGAGAAGCTCGTCGCCCGCAAGGTCCTCGGCGAGCGCGACGTCCTGCGGCGGGTGAAGGGCGAGGGCCGCGACTTCTTCGCCCACCACGAGCTCGGCAACGTCATGGGCCGCCAGGACGAGGAGGTCCGCGCGCTGCTCGACCAGGTGCGCGCCGAGCCCGAGCCGCCCCCCGAGAGCGTCTTCGAGCACATCCGCGCCCCCTTCCCGCAGGTCGAGGAGCCCGAGGCGCGCGGCACCACGAACATCACGTACGCGGCGGCGATCCGCGCGGCGGTCAACAACATCGTCCGCGACCACGGCGGCGCGCTCTGGGGCGAGGACGTCGGCCGCCTCGGCGGGGTCATGACCGCGACGGCCGGGCTCAAGAAGCGCTGGCCGGACCGCATCATCGACGCCCCGCTGAACGAGCCGCTCATCGTCGGCACCGGCTGCGGCGCCGGCCTGCACGACGGGATCGTGGCGATGCCCGAGATCCAGTTCGGCGACTACTCGCTCAACGCCTTCCACTGGCTCGTGCACATGGGGAACCTCTACTGGTGCACGAACGGCCGCACGAACTTCGCCACGATCGTGCGCATGCCGGTCGACCCCTTCGGCGGCGGCGCGGTCTACCACTCGATGTCGGTCGACGGCTACTTCACGCCGATCCCCGGCCTCACGATCGTGATGCCGTCGACGTCGTGGGACGTGTACGGGCTCTTGATGAGCGCCGCGCGCTACCGCGGGCCGGTCGTCGTGCTCGAGCCGAAGTGGATGTACCGCCAGAGCCTCGGCCCGGCCTTCCCGGGCGAGCCCACCGAGCCCGACGCGGTGCTCGCGCTCAAGAAGTCGCAGATGCGCGGCGAGATCCCGGACCTGCCCGCCGACCTCGCCGTCCCGCTCGGGAAGGGCGTCATCCGCCGCGCGGGCCGCGACGTCACCGTGGTCGCCTGGGGCCGCGCGGTGTGGACGTGCATGAAGGCGGCGGACGCGCTGTCGAAGCACGGCGTCGAGCTCGAGGTCATCGACCTCCGCACGCTCGTGCCCCCCGACATGGAGCTCGTGTACGGCAGCGTCGCGCGCACGGGCCGCCTGCTCGTCGCCGCCGACGACCGCAGCTTCGGCGGGTTCGTGCGGCAGATCGAGGGCGACTGCACCGAGAAGTTCCCGGGCCTCCCCGCCCGCGGCCTCGGCCAGAAGTACGTCCCCGGCATCGCCCAGAACCTCTCGCTGGAGGAGGCGACGGTGCTCACGTGGGAGGACGTCGAGCACGCCGCCCGCGAGATCGTCGGGACGCGCGCGGGCGTGGCGAAGGTGATCGAGGTGGCGCCGAGGTACTTCCTCGTCTAGTCGAAGAGCGCCTCGTCCGCGCGACCGCCCTCCCCAGCTCGAACGCGGTGTTAAGGAGAGGCCTCGGGAGGACGCTCTGAAAGCCAGCACGGTGGACATTCCGCTCGAGCGAGACCTCTTCCTCCGCACCCTCGTTCGGCACCTCGCGGGCACCCTTCAGGACGTGGTCGGTCTGGAGGAGGCCGCGGGCTTCATCACGGTCGTGGGCCAGAAGATGGGCGAGGAGATCGACGCGAGCTATCGCGCCGCGCTCGGTGTCCCACGATTGAGCCGCGCGCAGATCGCGGAGGTCCTCGTCGACCTCAAGCGCCGCATCAAGGGCGACTTCTACGTCATCGAGGAGACCGACGAGAAGATCGTCCTCGGCAACCGCGCCTGTCCCTTCGGCGACAAGGTCGTCGGGCGGCCGTCCATGTGCATGATGACGTCGAACGTGTTCGGCTCCATCGCCTCGGCGAACGCCGGGTACGCCAAGGTGTCCCTCGAGGAGACCATCGCGCAGGGCCACGCGGGGTGCCGCGTGGTCGTCTGGCTCCGGCCCACCCCCGAGGCCGAGGCGGCGGTGGGCCGGGAATACTTCGGGGACGATCCCGTCGAGGAATGACGCCCCCCGAGTTCAAGGAATGGGCCGAGCTCCTTCCGGAGCCTTGCGCGCTCGCACGTTCGGACGGGCGGGTGGTCGCGGTCAACGAGGCCGCGTCCGCCCGCGGCCTCCGTCCCGGCTCGCTCTTCGCGTGGGCCCACCCCGACGACGCGCCGCTCCTGCAGGACCTCCTCCGGCGCGCTTCGCGGGCGCGGACGCTCCTCCCGGGAAGGGTGAGGACGGCGGACGGCCGGACGGTGGCGATCCGCTGTGGGCTCATCCGTCGGGAGGCCGGGCCGGCGCCCGCGTGGCTCCTCCTCCGACTCGCGGACGAGCCCGCCTCGAGGTTCGTCGAGCTCACACGACGGGTCGAGGCGCTCCAGAAGGAGGTCAGCCGCCGCAAGGCCGTCGAAGCGGCCCTCGCGGCCGAGCGCGAGCGCCTCGCCGTCACCCTGGGCTCCATCGGCGACGCCGTCATGGCCGTCGACACCCGGGCGCGCATCGTCCTCGTGAACCCCGTGGCGGAGCAGCTCACGGGCTGGTCCGCCGCGGAGGCGGTGGGCCGCCCGATCGACGAGATCTTCCGGATCTACAACGAGCGGACCGGCGCCAAGGCCCCGGATCCCGTCGACCGCGTGCTCCGCACCGGCGTCATCGTGGGTCTCGCCAACCACACGGTGCTGGAGTCGCGCGGCGGGGAGCGCCGGTCGATCGCCGACAGCGCCGCGCCGATCCGGGGGGCCGACGGCGCCACGTTCGGAGTGGTCCTCGTCTTCCGGGACGTGTCCCAGCAGCAGCGGATCGAGGACGAGCTCGCCCGCGCCAGCAAGCTCGAGTCGCTCGGCGTCCTCGCCGGCGGTATCGCGCACGACTTCAACAACGTCCTCACCGCCATCGTCGCGAACCTCTCGCTCGCGCGCGCGAAGCTGCCGACCGACCACGTCGCGCGGGCGCGCGTCGACGCGGCCGTGCGCGCGTGCGAGCGCGCCCAGGGCCTGACGCGGCAGCTCCTCACCTTCGCGAAGGGCGGAGCGCCCATGAAGAAGGCGACCTCGATCGAGGCCGTCCTGCGGGAGAGCGCGACGTTCGCGCTGCAGGGCTCGTCCACCCGCGCGACGATCGACCTCGAGGCGGACCTCCGGGCCGTGGACGCGGACCCGGATCAGCTCGGGCAGGTCCTGCACAACCTCGTGCTCAATGCCGCCGAGGCGATGACCGAAGGCGGCACCATCCTCGTGCGGGCACGCAACGAAGTCATGGGCCCGGCGCCCACCCAACCCCTCGTCCCGGGACCGTTCGTGCGGGTCGACGTCGAGGACGGCGGGCCCGGCATCCCGGCCGAGCACTTGCCCAAGCTGTTCGATCCCTTCTACACCACCAAGCCCACCGGGACGGGCCTCGGGCTCGCGACCGTCTACTCCATCGTCCACCGGCACGGGGGCCACGTGGAGGCGGCCAACCGTCCCGGAGGGGGAGCCCGCTTCAGCGTCTGGTTCCCCGCGGCGGACGGACCGGAGGAGGCCACCCGCGCCGGCGGTCCCGACGTCGCCCTCCTCCCGCGCGGCGGACGGGTGCTGGTGATGGATGACGATCCGGTGATCCGCGAGCTCGCTGGCCAGGGCCTCGCCGATCTGGGCTTCGAGGGCGCGTTCGCGGCCGACGGCGCCGAGGCGGTCGCGCTCGCCGAGGTCGCCGTGGGGGAGGGGCGGCCGTACGTCGCCGTCATCCTGGACCTGACGGTGCCCGGCGGGATGGGCGGCCGCGAGGCGTTGGAGCGGATCCGCAAGGTCGACCCCGAGGTGCGCGCGGTCGTCTCGAGCGGGTACTCCAACGACCCCGTCCTCGCGGACCCCCGAAGCCACGGCTTCCACGGCGTCCTGCCCAAGCCGTGGAAGGTCGAGGAGCTCGCGGCCGTGCTTGCCGCGGTGCTGGGGATGTCTCGCGCCCCGTGACCGGGAGCCCGGTCCCGGCGTAGCCGCCGACGGCGCAAACGCCCCTACTTGCCCCTCGCCCGCACCGCGAGGTCGGGCTGATCGCAGAACACGCCGTCCACCCCGAGCGCGAGGAACGCGGCCAGCTCCTTCACCGGGTCGCCGTCGCCCGCGGGGCCCGGGCGCTCGGCCCGGAACGTGTAGACGTAGACGAGGAGCCCCGCGGCGTGGGCGTCGGGCACGAGGCCCGTGGGACCCTCCGCGCCCCACACGAGCTCGCGCGGCACGCCGATGCCCTCGACCTTCGCGCGCAGCTCCGCGAGCGGCGGGACCGTGTCCCCAACGAGCAGGATGCGCGGGAGCGGGAGGGCGGCGCCCAGCGTCTCGAGGCTCGTCAGCTCGAAGCTCTGCAGCACCACGCCGTCGCGCGCGCGGCCGTGGCGGCGCAGGGACCGGATCAGCGGCGGCTCGAGCGGGAGGCCGATCGACCGGAAGTACGTCGGGTGCTTCGTCTCCGGCACCACGATGACCGGGCGGCCGCGCTCCCGGCCGAGGCGATCCGCGAGCGCGAGCACCTCGTCGAAGGTGGGGATCGCGTAACGCCCGTCGTGGTCGTGGGGGCGATCCGGCCAGGGCTGGCGAGCCCGCAGCGTCTTGATCTCCGCGAGCGTGAAGTCCTCGGCGAACCAGCCCGTGACGGGCTCGCCGTCGATCACCGCGTCGCGGCGGCGGCCCGGGAACCGCTCGGCGACGTCGGTGGTCGCGGAGAGCTCGTTCTCGTGGCGGGCCACCAGCACGCCGTCCTTCGTGATGACGAGGTCGGGCTCGATCGCGTCGGCACCCTGCTCGACGGCGAGGGCGTAGCCCTCGAGCACGTGGTCGGGCAACACGCCGGGGCTGCCGCGGTGGCCGATGACGAGCGGGGCGGCGGCGACGGCGAGGACGGGGAGGAGCACGACGGCAGTGTACCCGGGGGGCGAGGTTCTTCCCCGCCTAGTCGAAAAGCGCGTCCAACCCGAGCACGACCGGCTCCACGTCCGGCGCCGGCGTCGTCGGGTCCGGGGCCACGAACACGCGCAGCTCGCGCGCGGCGGTGTCGATCACGATCGAGTGGGCGGTGAGCCCGTCCCGGCGCCGCGCCACCCCGGCGAGCGCGACCCGGCCGGAGTCGGCGTCGAGCCCGCCCTCGGCGAGGTCGGCGAGGAGCGCGTGGTGCCGGTCGGCGCTGTCGCCGCTCGACTCGGGGGGCTCGCGCGTGACGAAGTGGTTGGTCGCGACGATGCCGTCGGTGCCGGCGTAGTCGGGGTCGTCGCCGGGCCGGCGCACGGTGACCTGCCCGTCGGGCGCGTCGGCGGCGCCGTCGTACTCGAGCACCACGCCGCCGATGCCGCCGCCGCGGGCGGTCGGGAAGGACAGGTGCAGGTTGCTGCCGACGATCTGCTGCCTCGCCTCGAGCGCGTCCTCCGCGGCGACCACCACGTCGTCCGCCTGCCACGTCGCGACCATGGCCGCGCGCGCGGCGAGGATGCGCGGGGAGATGTCGAACTCCCGGGAGGGCTCGAGCCCGCCGACGTTGTGCATGGTGAGGCCGACGCCCTCCTCCGTCACGCAGGTGACGCAGCCGGCGAGCCCCGGGACGAGCAGTGACGCGAACCGCGCCCCGCCCTCCTCCTCCGAGTCGTAGACCTTCACGAGGTGGTTGTCGAGGAAGGCCCCCTCGTCGTCGACCGCCCAGTCGAAGTTGCGGCCGTGGAGCGTCTCGCCCGTCGCCGAGGCCGCGCCCCACGCGGTGAACGACGAGCAGCCGAAGTCGGCGATCGCGTTGGCGAACAGCAGGTCCTCGTACTCCAGCACGCGGGACGTGACGCCGGGCTCGAGGTGCTCGCTCGTGACCGTCAGCTGCTCGGGCGTACACGTGTCGGTCGCGCCGCGCCACATCGCCTCGAGCTCGCGGAGGTCGGCGTCCTCGAAGCGCACCATCGCGAGGACGTAGGGCCGGGCGACCTCGTAGCCGTAGTCGCTGTACTCGGTGATGAGGTGGTCGAGCACGTACGCCTCGAAGAGCGGCGCGACGCGGTCGCACACGAGCGAGCCCTCCGCGTAGCCCATCTCCTCCCGCGTGCCCGACAGGTGCAGCACGTCCCGGCCGTCGACGGCCTCGATCCAGCCGTGGGTCTCCTCCGCGGCGGGCGCGGGCGAGGCGGCGTCTTCGGAGGGCGCGCAGGCGAGCAGCAGCAGCATCCGCCGATTGTGGCACGCCCTACGCGCCGATGCGCGCCGAATACTCCGAGAACTCCGAGAACGTCTTCCTCAGCGTGGGCACGCGCCCCTTCTCGAACACACCTTCCGCGAACGGGTCGAAGCCCGGCGGGAGACGCTGGAACGGGGGCTCGCCCGCGTCGGTGGCCGGCGGCGCCGTGAACCACTCGCCCCGCCGCCACGCCCACCGCGCCCCGCTCTCCACGAAGCAGATCTGGTTGAAGCGGAAGCGGTCGAGCGTCTTGCCCTGATTGTTGTACCAGGCGCTCTGCATCACGGGGAAGCTGCGCTCGGGCTCCTTCACGAGGTGGAAGCGGGCGCGGGCGTCGCCCACCTCGGAGAGGAGCGCGTGGAACACGTCGCGCGAGCTGACGGGCACGTCGATCCGCCGCCCGGCGTCGTGCCCGTCCGGGTGCAGCCAGTAGAGCGGGACGCGGTTGCCGCCGTCCGACACGTTGCTGAAGTGGTAGACCCAGTCCTGCTCGCCGAAGCAGTCGCCGTGGTCGGCGCAGAAGACCACGAGGTTGCCGGCCTCGTGCATCTCGCGGAGGAAGGCGTCCACGCGCGGGGCGAGGCGCTGCCACGCGAGCCGCTGGCGACCCCGCAGCCGCCGCATCATGTCCGGGGCGATGGGCTGGCGACCCGTGGTGAGCCAGGTCTGGTTGATGGTGTGGAAGAGGGCGACCACCTCGCGCATCTTCCCGAGGGGACCCGGCGCCGTCGTCTCGAACAGGGGACCCACGTGGTAGGGGAAGTGGGTCTCCATGAGGTTGAGGAACAGGAAGCTCGGGCGGCCCTTCGCCGTGTCGTCGGCCAGCGCCTTGCGGGCGCGGTCGAAGATGTCCTCGGCCGTGTTCTGGAGCCACACCTTCGAGGCCTCGAGGTCCTCCGCCAGCTGGCCGGCGATGAAGTCCGGCGAGAGGATCTTCTTGCGCAGCCGCGGCTTGCCCACGAGGATGAGGACCTCGTGCACCTTCTTGTACTGCGAGGGGACGTGCTGCCAGATGCGCACCATCTCGTCGTAGCCGCGGTCGAGGCCGAAGATCTCGGTCGTCGCGATGTTGGCGGTGATCTGGTGGGTCTGGTAGCCGTGCTCGTGGAGCACGCCGGCGAGCATGGGCACGTCCTTGCGGACCTTGCGGGACTGCGCGTCGGCGCCGTGCTCGTGGGGCATGAGCCCCGTGAAGAGCGAGGCCGTGCCGGGCAACGTCCAGCAGCCCGCCGAGCGGGCCTGCGTGAAGCGGGCGCCGTGCTTCGTGGCGTACGGGAGGCCGCTGTCGCCCGCGTGCACCGAGTCGTAGCGCAAGGAGTCCGCGACGAGGACGACGATGTTGCGGGGCCGTGCCATCGGGCCGGGGTCCTAACATGAGCACCGCCGCCAAGCCGTCGGAACGGCCACGTTCCATCGAGCGGATCCGCGCGACGCTCGGGACGCGCTGGGCACGCGCCGCCATCCTCGCGGCGACGGGCTCGCTCGCGGCGTTGTGGGCCGCGCGCGAGACGCTCGTCGACGCGGCGCGCGCGGTCGGCCAGACGCTGGCGGGCGTGGGCGAGCTGGAGTGGCGGCCTCCCGGCGGCGACTGGCTCCCGATCGAGCCCGGAGACGCCGCGCGGCGCCACTGGGGCGTGGTGGACGCGTTCCTCGCGCCGGGCTGGCGACGCCTCGCGCCCGGGCTCGAGACCGCCGACCTCGAGCTGCGGCGCTCCCCCAACCCGCAGCACGTCGACGTGTTCCTCGCCCGCGTCGACCCGCGCGGCTGGCGCTTCCGCGTGTGGGGCCGGCCGGACTGGGCGCCCGGCGACGTCGGCGAGCTCGCCGACGAGGCGGGCCTCGCGCTCGCCGTGAACGCCTCCTACTTCGCGGAGGACGGTCCCATCGGGCTCGTCGTCGAGGACGGCAGGCTCCGCAAGAAGCAGGCGCGCAACCGCGCCGCGCACTTCCTCGTCCCGACCGGCGATCGCCCGCGCGTCGTCAACGAGAAGCGGACGCCGCTCCCGCCGCTCGACGCCGGCTTCCAGGGTTTCCCGTCGATCATGACGGCGGGGCGCACGTTCTCGTACATGCGCGTGGGCGGGCGCGGGTTCGACGTGTGGAAGGTCGACCGCCGCTCCGCCGCGTGCGTCGACCGCGAGGGCCGCGTCGTGCTGCTCGTCACCGACACCGTCACGAACGGGCTCTCGTTCGACGAGCTGGCGACGGTGTTCGGGGGGCTCGGCTGCTGGGACGCGATGGCGTTCGACGGCGGCAGCTCGACCGGGATGGCGCTGCGGGTGGGCGAGCCCCGCGACATCGGCAACCTCGAGCCGGTGCCGGTCATCCTCGGGGTGGAAGCACGATGACCGGGTCCTTCTTGCGCCGCCGGTAGAGCAGCGCGGTGTGACCCAGCTCCTGCACGATCGCGGCGCCCGTCTTCTCCGCGAGCTCGGCGGTGACGTCGTCGGCGAGGGTCTTCACCTTGACGAGCTCGTGCACGTCGAGCGCGGCGTTCGTGTGCTCGACGACGGCGTCGGTGAGGCCCTGGTGGCCGATCATGACCACGGGCGAGAGGTGGTGGCCGAGCGCGCGGAGGTGGCGCTTCTGCTTTCCGGTGAGCGTCATGGCGAGGGGTTATCCCGGCGCATGGACCGTCCGGCCCGCGTGGAGGCCGCGCTCGCGCGGCGCCTCGGCAGCGTCGTCGCCGTCGCCGAGAGCGTGCGGCGGCGGCACAACGTGAGCGCGATCCTGCGCAGCTGCGAAGCGTTCGGCGTGCACGAGGTGCACCTCGTCACGCAGGGGTTCGCGCCGTCGCTCGGGGCGGCGCGGGGCGCCGAGCGCTGGGTGCGTCGCCGACGCTTCGCCACGACCGCCGAGAGCCTCGCGGACCTGCGCGGGCGCGGCTTCCGCGTGTACGTCGCCGACCTGCTCCCCGGCGCGTTCACCCCCGAGAGCGTGCCGGTGGACGCGCCGCTCGCCATCGTGTTCGGCAGCGAGCTGCGCGGCGTGTCGCCCGAAGCGCGCGCCCTCGCCGACGGGGGGGTGATGATCCCGATGCTGGGGCTCACGCAGTCGCTGAACGTGTCGGTCTCGGCGGCGATCCTCCTTCGGGCGATCGGCGACCGCCGGCGCGCCCTCGTCGGCCCGGACCTCGATCCCGCCGAGCGGGCGCGGTTCCTCACGGAGTGGCGGGAGGCGGAGACGAAGGCGGAGCGCGGGCGGGCCGCGCGGGCTCACTCCAGCGACCAGCCGTAGGTGAAGCCGAGCCACGGGAGCACGAGCGGGGGCCAGCCGTCGTCCGCCTGCTCGAACAGGAAGCCGCCGAGGTCGACGGCGAACGCCGGTCCGTACAGGCGCACGCCGGCCGAGGGAAGGAGGAACAGGCCCTCGACGGTCGGGCCGTCCACGCGGAGCAGGTTCTCGGTGACGAGCGCGGTCCTCGGCCCGACGCGGTGCAGGCCGGCGAGCACGACGGCGCCTTGCGGATCGCCCCCCCGCGACGGGAGCACGCCGCCCCCGGCGACGGTGAAGTTCGTCGCCGGCGGCCCGACCGTCACGTTGGCGTAGACCACGGCGGCCTCCTCCCCCTCGGGCAGGAGGAAGGCGAGCCCGCCGGCGCCGACGTGGAGCCCCTCGCCGACGGGCGCGGCCACCTTCGTCCCTGCGAGTACGACGCGCGCCTCCCGGAACAGGACCGTCGGCAGGAACGTCCCCGCCTGGACCTCCCAGAAGTCGGTGACGCCCGCGCCAACCGTCGTGAACGCGAGCTCGCTCTGCGCGAGCGTGACGAGCCCGTGCCCGCGCGTGTACGCCGACGGCGAGAAGAAGTAGGTGGCGCGGGCGGGATCCGCGGGCGCGGGGCGCTCGGGCTCGCCGTGGTCCCACCGCACGAGCGCGACCACGTCCGACGCCAGCACGAGGTGCCGCCCGTCCGCCAGCGCGACGTCGACACGCCCGTCGGCGAGGCGGGTCGCCTCGCCCACGAGCTCCTGGCCGTCCGAGAGGACCACGACGTCGGGGGGGGACACTCTCCCTCGGTATGCGCGAAAAGGGGCAGAGCCGACCCCAGCAGGACGGATCCGGACCAGAGCCGCTTCGAACAGGACTTCCGTCCCCCTACGCACCTCGCCCGCACCACCGAACGCCGCGAATTCGTGAGGGCCCGCCGTCGGAAGGTGACCCGGGTCCCGTTCGGGTCGGCTCTGCTTCGAAACCGTCCCGTTCGGACCGGCTCTGCCCCTACCGGTGAAAGGTCGAGCCCCTCCGCACGTTGGCGAGCGCCCGGCGCTCGCCCTCGCGCCGGGCGTCGAGCACGAGCGAGTAGCCCCAGTGCGCGTACCGGACGGTGAGCGTGACCTCGCCGCGCTCGCCGTCGATCCGCTCGTCGTGGCAGCCGTGGGCGGTCGTCGTGCCCTCGCGCGCGAGGTGCGCCTGCGCGTACGAGGCGCAGAGCTCCGTCAGCGTCGGCGCGCGGATCGCGGGCACCTCGGCGAACGGCGGCGCCGGTCGCGGCGCCGCGCACGCGAGGAGGACGATCACGCGACGAACGTCCCCACCGGGAAGTCCACCCCGTTCACCCGCGCCGCCACCGCGTGCTCGCCGGGGTAGCGCGGGCGCGTCGTCATCGGGCGGAGCGAGACCTTCGCGGACAGCGACAACACCTGCCCCGCCGCGGCGTCGACCGTCGTGAGCTTGAAGACCTTCGTGCGGGGCCCGCGCGCGCCCGGGAAGGCGACGACGTAGTCGACGACGAGCCGCTGCTGGGCCCGCGAGGTGATCTCGACCGCGAGGTGCGCGTCGTCTCCGTCGACCCGGACGTCGCCCGAGACCTCCACCTCCGCGCCGCGGGCCCCCAGCAGCGCGAGCGCGCCGGGGTGACCCTGCTTCACGAGCCAGCGCAGCCCGTGCCGCGTGATCCACGGGTGGCCCCAGCGGCGGGCGACGGCCACGGCGCGGTCCGGGTCGTCCTTCGCGACGTCGCCGAGGTGGTTGGCGACGGAGCGCCGAACGTAGAGGGACGGGTCGCCGACGAGCGCGTCGAGCAGCGGCACGGCGTCGAGGCCGGGGAGGCGCGGCGCCCAGGGGAGGCGCGGGCGCGTGCCCTCCGACACCAGCCGCCGGACGTGCTCGCTCGGGTCCCGCGTCCACTCGGCGAGCCGCGCCATCGTCCGCGCGGGGTCCGCTCGCAGCCACGCGCGGACGCTGAACTCCGCCGTGAAGCGCTGCGTGAGCGCGTGCTGCAACCGCATCGCCGCCTCGAAGTCGGCGAGCCCCGCCTCCGCGACCCAGAAGGAGACGGGCAGGAAGCGGAAGCTGGAGAGCCCCGGGACGCCGGGCTCGACCGGGCCGAGGGCCCGCTCCACGATCGCGGCGGCGGCGACGAAGTCGCGCGGGAGGTGGCGCGCCATCGCGGCGGCGACGTGGCGCCCGCGCGGCGTGAGCTCCAGCGCGTCGAGGCCGGCGAGCGCGTCGGCGACGAACGGCTCGCCGAGCTCCAGCGCGCCGGCGAGCCAGCGGACGGCGTCGGGGCCGAGGTGGTGTTTCACTCCTCGCCGGCTTCTTCGTCGTCGCCCGCGGGCACGAGCGGCCCGTAGCGCTTGTACTCGGGCAGGAACGCCATGCTCTTCGTGTCGGCGCGGTCGATGTAGAGCACGCCGTCGAGGTGATCGCACTCGTGTTGCACGACGCGCGCGGCCCAGCCGTGCGCCTCGAACGAGATCGCGTCGCCGTTGCGGTCGAGGGCCTCCACGGTGACGCCGAGGAAGCGGTCCACGCGCCCGCGCATGCCGGGGAGCGAGAGGCAGCCCTCGTAGCCGCCGACCTTGTCCTCGCCGATGGGGGTCACGACGGGGTTCACGAGCCACATCGGCCCCATGTCCTCGTCCAGCTCGAACACGACGACGCGCCGGCCGACGTGCACCTGCGGCGCGGCGAGGCCCACGCCGTCCTGATCGAGCATCGTCTCGTACAGGTCGTCGCAGAAGCGCTGGAAGGGCTCGGAGCGGATCTCCTCGCGCGGGACCGGCGCGGCGATCTGCCGCAGGACGGGGTGCCCCATGTGGGCGACCTTCAGGATGGACATGATGGGCCCTCTATCCGATGGCACCGTAGTCGAGCCGGCTTGCGTCCCGCGGCCGGCGTGGGGTACACGGGGCGCTCGATTCAGGAGGCTTCGATGGCGGACTGGAACAACCGCTGGGAAGACAACATCGGCGGCACCGCCGTCATCGGCGGCAAGAAGGTGGGCTTCTTCGTGGACAAGGAGTGCATCCTCTGCTCCGTGTGCTCGGACGCCGCGCCGAACAACTTCCGCATGTCCGACGCGGAAGACCACGACATCTGCTTCAAGCAGCCCGAGAACGAGGAAGAGATGGCCCAGTGCTACGAGGCGGCCGAGAACTGCCCCGTCGAGGCCATCGGCGACACCGGCCAGTAAGGCCTAGTGCGCGACGCGCGCCCAGTACGCGTCGAACCGGAAGTCGGGCGAGTTGTCGTGCGTGTGGCACGCGACGCAGGCCGCGCCGTCCTCCGGCAGCACCCCGTACCCGGAACCCGGCGCCGCCACGTGCGCGCTGCCGGGCCCGTGGCACGCCTCGCACGTCACCGCGGCGAGCGCGGGCGTCCTCGCGCCGGCGTAGCCCCCCGGGTGCCCGAAACCCGTGGCGTGGCAGCGGAAGCAGGCAGGGTCGAACGCCGCCCGGCTCGCCTCGAGCGTCTCCATCGCGCGCGCGTGCGCCGTGTCCCTCCACGCGACGGGGTGGCACGCGAGGCAGGCCTCCGGCCCCACGTAGACGGCCACCGCGCGATCCACGCCCCGAAACGGCGGCAACGGCGACGCCCCCGACGCGACGGCGGGGCCGCCCCGCGCGGGGTCCGGTACGAGCGCCGCCGCGCGCGCCTCGGCGGCGGCGTGGTCGGCGACGGGGAGGGGCTCGCGGACGGGGTGGGCGCAGGCGAGGAGCGCGATCACCCCCCTCCCCCGTAGATCCGCCGCTGCTCCCGGTCGATCTCCGCCCTCGCCTCCCGCGTCATCCGCGCGAGGGCCGGGTCGTCGGGCATCTCCGGATCGAGGTCGACCTTGCGGTCCACGCCGCCCACGACGCCGTCGCCGTCGAGCCGGAGCCGGAGCTCGCCCGCGCGCATCGTCTGGTAGTGGCTGAACACCCACGCGGTCCGGCCCTGCAGCACGGGGTCGAGGAACTCGCGGTGGGCGTCGGTGTCCACCACCACGTCCACGTCGTGTCTCTTCGCGAGCGCACGCGCGGCGTCGGTCGCCTTGTACGCGAGCAGCACGACGACGTCGGCCTTGCCGGCGAGCTCGTCGAGGACGGGCCCGGGATCGCGCGCGCTCCAGCGGGACGTGTCGCCGAGCGTGGGGGCCGCGCCGGCGATGCCGGTGATGCCGACGCGCCGCCCGCCCCGCTCCACGACGACGTACGGCGACACCCCCGGCCCGCTCACGCTCGCGCTCACGAGCGGGAGCGTGGCCGTGGCGTCGAGCGGGAGGCTCGCCAGCGCGGCGAGGTCGTTCGGCGCGACGTTCAGCGCGTCCCAGCCCCCCTCGGCGAGCCCGCGGGCCATCCAGCGGTTGGCGACCGCCACGTCCGCGCGCAGCTCCCCCTCGAACCCGACGGCGTCCTCGAGCCAGTACCCGCCGTGGACCAGCACGGCGGGCGCCCCCGCGCGCACCGCGTCGGCGTAGGCGTCGAGCCGCGCGAGCGAGCCGCGCGGGTTCTTCGGGCAGCCGCACGTCTCCATCGAGCCCTTGTGTTCGCCGGCGTACAACACCACGAGGTCCGCCGCCGCGCCCGAGAGCCGGCGCGCGATCGGGCCCTCCACGGCGAGCTCGCCGACGAGCCCGTCGACCGGCGCGGGCGAAGCCGGCGGCGGCGCCTTCGGAGCACACGCGACGAACCACCACATGGTGCCGCCCTTACCGCGGGGTAGAGGGCCCGGCATGCGCTGGCTGGTCGCCCTCGGCGTCGCGCTCCACCTCGGGCTGCAGGTCCTGCCGGCCTGGCAGAAGGTCTCGCGCAACCGGACCGGCCGCGACTACGCCAGCTACCACTACGCCGTGCAGGTGGCGTGGCGAGGGGGCGATCCCTACGACACCGACGCCCTCGCCGCCGCGGCGAAGCGCGAGGGCACGCGCGCCGCGGTGCACCCCTTCTTCTACCCGCCGCCCTTCGTGCTCGCGACGAGCTGGGCGAAGCCGCTCTCGCTGCGCGACGGCTACCGCGCGATGTTCGTGCTGAACGAGGCCCTGCTCGTCGGCTGCCTCGTCGTTGCGTGGCGCGCGTTCGCCGTCTCCCCGTGGGCGATCGCGCTCCTGCTCGCGACGTTCACCCCCACCCCCGACAACGCGACGATGGGTCAGGCGAACCTCCTCGCGCTCTTCCCCGCGCTGCTCGGCCTCGCCCTCGCCCCCCGGCGTCCGCTCGCCGGCGGCGCGCTCGTCGGCCTCGCCGCGATGCTGAAGATGAGCCCCGCGCTCTTCCTCGCGTACTGGGCGCTTCGCCGCGAGTGGAAGCCGGTCGCCGCCGCGGTCGGCGCCGCGGTCGTGCTGTCGCTCGCGACGCTCCCGCTCGTGGGCTTCGAGGCGCAGCGGCGGTTCTACCTCGACATCCTGCCGGGATTTTCCTGGGGCGACTACCACGGCCTCACCGTGCCCATCGGCCTGCCCGCCAACCACTCGATCCCCGACCTCTTCGACCGCCTCTGGCCCGGGCCGAACGACCACCACCTCTCCGATCGCGCCCACGCCGCCTCGCTCGCCGTCGCCATCGCCGCGCTCGCCGTGTGGGCGTGGCGCTTCCGCTCGCCCGGCGACGAGCCCGCAGCCATCGCCGCGCTCACGGTGCTCATGGTCGTGATCCCCGTCTACACGTACGAGCACCACCTCGTCTTCCTGCTCGTCGCCGTCGCGATCGCCGCCACGCGGGGCCCCGTCTGGCCCGTGCTGGTCGCGTACTTCTTCCTCGCGTGGCCGCTCGAGTGGCTCCGCGCCGCGCAGAAGGCGCTCCCGGCGGACCTCGGCCCGTGGGTGCGCGAGAGCAAGTTCCTCGCCGAGGCGGCGCTCTTCCTCCTGCTCTTCCGGCGTCCCCGGGGTTAGGCCCCGCGCATGCTCCTCCTGCTGGCCTGCTCGGGCGAGCCCACCCCGCCCGCCAAAGACGACACCGGCGACACCGGCGCCGCCACCGACGACACCGGCGGCGACACCGACACCCGCACGCGCCCCCCGCCTCCGCGCCGCCTCAACGGCGACCTCGACCTCGGCGAGGGCGTCAAGCTCTCCGGCACCGTGGTCGGCGACGCCGCCGGCATCTCCGTCTCCGGCGCGGGCGACGTCACCGGCGACGGCGACGCCGACGTGCTCGTCGGCGCCTGGCACGCGCTCGACGAGGTGGGCGAGGCCTACGTGGTCGCCGGCCCGGTCACCGACGACTTCCCGCTGTCCGCCTCGCTCGTCACCGTCGCGGGCGAGGCCGCGGAGGACCGCGTGGGCTGGCGCGTCGCCGGCCCGGGCGACCTGAACGGCGACGGCGTGGGCGAGGTCCTCGTGGCCAGCCCCTGGTCCGACTTCGGCACCACCGACGCCGGCGCGGCGGGCCTCTTCTTCGGGCCGCTGTCCGCGGGCGACCGCCTGCTCTCCGCCGCCGACGTGTTCTGGACGGGTCAGGTCGACGACGACCGCCTCGGCATGGACGCCGCCGCCGCCGGCGACGTGAACGGCGACGGCCTCGCCGACGTGGTCGTGGGCATGCCGGGCAGCGCCGCGGGCAAGGGCCGGACCTACGTGTACTTCGGCCACGCCGACGGCGTCGCCAGCGGGCGCGCCGAGTTCCAGGGCGAGGTCGCGGGCGACGAGACGGGCACGGGGGTGGCCCGCGCCGGCGACCTCGACGGCGACGGCCTCGACGACGTCGCGATCGCCGCGCCCGGCGTCTCGGACGGGGCGGGCGTCGTCTACGTCGTCGCCGCGACGAACGCGCTCCCCTCCGAGCTCGCCGACGCGCCGCTCCGCGTGAGCGGGCCCGCGGGCGGCGAGCTCGGAAGCGCGCTGCTGGGCGCGGGCGACGTGGACGGCGACGGCGACGACGACCTCCTCGTGGGCGCGCCGCGGTACTCCGGGGCGCTCTCGCTCGAGGGCGCGGTGTTCGTGGTGGGCGGCGGGACGACGGGGGCGGTGCTCGCCGACGACCTCCCGAAGATCACGGGCGACCTCGCGCTCGCCTTCGCGGGCACCTCGCTCGCGGCGGCCGACCTCGACGGCGACGGCGCCGGCGACCTCGCCGTGGGCGTGCCCAACGCCTCCGAGAGCGACTCGTACGCGGGGCTCGTGGCGCTGCTGTACGGCCCGTGGAGCTCGGTGACGGGCCTGTCCGGCGCGACGGGCCGCCTCCTCGGGGCCGACGCGCAGGGGCTCGCCGGGACCGCCGTCGCCAACGCGGGCGACAGCGACGGCGACACCTGGGACAACCTCGTCGTCGGCGTGCCCGGCGCCGAGCTGTCCACCACCTACGCGAGCGCCGCGTACCTCGTCCCGGTGCGCTGACTCAGCGCCGGAAGTAGCGCTCCACGCTGCGGTCGGGGTCGGCGAGCACGCGCGTCGGCCCCGGGAGGAAGCCCTCCGAGAGGTAGAGGCGGTGGGCGTCGCGGAAGCGGACGTCGCTCCAGAGCTCGGTGCGCGCGAAGTCGCCCCAGGCGCACGCGCGGCGCAGGAGCGCGCGGGCGAGGCCGCCGCGGCGGGCGCGCGCCGCCACGTAGATGCGCTTGATCAGGCGCGCGGGGCCATGCGGCACGACCCCCGCCGTCGCGGCGATGCCCTCGCCGTCCTCGACCACCCAGAACACCCCGCCGGCGTAGGCGGCCTCGACGTCGGCGAGGTCGTCCTCGAACGCGTCGTCGAACACGAGCCCGAACTCCGCGTAGACGCCGGCCACGTGGTCGCGGACGGGGTCGCCGGGGCGGTAGAGGCGCGGTATCGTCACGGCGTGGCACTCCTGCTCTGCGCCATGCTCGCACACCCCGCCGACGACGCGGCCATCGACCGCCTCGCCGAGGCCCAGGCCCTGAAGCTCGGGGAGGCCGCGCGCCGCCTCGCCACCACCGCCGGCGAGATCGCGAAGGACGGCCGGATCGGGCGCCTCTCCCAGCTGCGCTCCGACGCCGACGACGTCGTTCGGCGCGCGGAGACGCTGGTGACGATGACCGCCCCCTAGAGGTCGTCGAGATCGAGGTCGTCGAGCTCCGTGCCGCTGCCGCTGCCGGAGGGGGGCGCGCCGGCGCCGAACGTGGCCTCGGGCAGGGTGGGGTCGCAGAAGGTGATGTACCAGCGATCGCGCGTCGTGTTGCTGTCCTGGTTGAACCACTCGCTCCACTTGGGCAGCTTCGGGTCCTTCTCCTTCTCGTCCATCCTCACGAGCCGCGGCTGGGCCTGCCCGCTGCCGACGCACTGCTTGAAGCGAGACGAGCGCGTGGCGGTGAGCGAGGCCTTCACCTCGTCCTTGCACTTCGCGAGCTTGTTGCGGTTGCCCTTCTCGCAGATCGACACCATCGCCTCGTTCACGAAGCCTTCCCACTTCGCGTCGATGGTCTGGCCCTGCGCGGTCTTCGTCTCGGTCCGCGCGACGCGCGTCTCCTCGCGCGAGACCTCCAGCTCCTCCTCGAGCCGCGCCTTCTCCTCCAGCGCGACGGTGAGCTGGCCCTTGAGCGACTCGAGCTCGGCGACCTTCTCCTCGAGCTCCTTCTTGAGCGCGGCGCTCTTGCCCTGGCTCTTCTTCACCTTGAGCTCGAGGAGCTTGACCTCCTCCTCCTTGCTCGTGACCGCGCCCTGGAGCTCGTTGACCTTCTTGTTGGCGACGTCGATCTCGGTCTGCTGCGCCTCCTCCTTCTTCGCCGTCTCGGCGAGGAGCTGGGCGTACGCGCGCTCGCTGGCGTCGAGCTTCGCGATGAGCTCGGCGCGGGAGAGCTCGCCCTCGGGCCGCGACATGATCTCGGGGTTCGCGTAGTACTCGGCGAGCCGGGCGCCGCCGATGCCGAGGCCGGCCCCGAGGACGAGCGCGATGCCGTGGGTCACGACCTGCAGGAGGCAACCGCCCACGCGCGAGCCCGTGCCCGCGCTGGTTGCCTGTTCGTACTCGTCCATCGAATCTCCGAGCGTGATCCGGGAGCCTACCAAAAAACAGCGGCGCCGATGTCACGGGCGGGGCGGTCGCCCGCCCACGCCTCTCGTGATTCCGTGCACTTGCATGCCTGGCACGGCGCTTGAACTACCGGCGAGCACCACCCGACCGGAGGTTCCGATGTTCGCGCTCGCGCTTTCGCTTCTCGCCTGCTGGGACGACCACGACGTCATCGTGGACCCGCCTCCCCCCACGGACGGCCCCGCGCTCCGCGCCGGCGCCTACGAGATCCAGATCCTCGACGTCACGTCGCTCGCCTGCGAGGGCGTCCGCCCCCAGGACGTCGTGGGCCAGAGCCTCTCCGCCGACCTGTTCGTCTCCGGCGACCGGGTGGAGATCGACTTCGAGGGCTGGATCCTCACCGGCGACATGAGCGGCGGCTCGCTGTTCGCCGACGGCACGTCCGAGTGGGCCGAGCCCGTCGAGGAGGACGACGAGGTCGACTACGACGACGACGAGGAGGCCGACGCCCCGCGCGGCTCCGACTCGGGCGAGGCGGGCGCCAAGTGCGACGCCGACCCGGGCGTCCCCGAGGAGGAGGAGCGCGGCGACGAGCTCTACGCCGCGATCTCGGCGACCGTGATCTCCGAGCACCTCGGCAGCGGCTCGCTCTTCGTCGAGGCCCCCGGCTGCTCGATGGACCTCGAGATGGCGATGCTCTTCGTCGGCCCCGAGCGCGACGAGGACGTGGTCGTCGTCGAGCCCGAGCCCCGCGAGGAGGAGGAGGGCGGCGAGGAGCCCCCTTGCGACCCCGACTCCGACTGCGGGTGACCCGACCTCCCGGATACGAGGGCGTATGGCCTACGCCCTCGTCTTCGGTTTTCTGCTCCCCATGGTCGTCCGGATGAACGAGGTCCTCGGACGGACGATCGGGCAGCTCCCCAGCTCGGTGGGCGTCCACGTGATCGGCGGGATCTTCGGCGCGTGCCTGATCCTGCCGTTCCAGGGGCGGGCGTGGATCGACGCGTTGCCGAAGGTCCCCTGGTGGGCGTTCCTCGGCGGGGTGATCGGCACCGGGCTCGTCGTGCTCGCCAACCGCGCGGTCGGCGCGCTCGGCGTCGCCTCGTTCACCGCCGTCAACATCGCCGCTCAGCTCGTCACCAGCGGGGTGATGGACCACTTCGGGCTCTTCGGGTCCGAGAGCTTCCCGATGAGCCTCCCGCGCATCGCCGGCATGGCGCTCCTGTGCGTGGGCGCCGTCCTCGTGGTGCGCGGATGATCGCGTGGTTCACCGCGTGCAGCGAGGCGGCGACGCCCCTGCCCTTCGCGCTCGAGAAGGTCGCGGAGATCGAGACGCCCACGGCGGTCGGCGAGCCCGCCGGCGGGCCGCGCGGGCTCTGGGTCGCCGAGCAGGGCGGGCGCATCTGGCGGATCGAGGGCGGCAAGGCGCGCGTCGTCCTCGACCTCTCCCGGAAGATCACGTCGGGCGGCGAGACCGGGCTCCTCGGGATGGCGCACCACCCCCGCTGGCCCGAGGATCCCCGCGTCTTCGTGAACTACACGTATTCGGAGGGCCGCCAGCTCCGGACGCGCATCGCGTCGTTTCGCGCGCCGGCCGACGGCGAGGTCGACCCCTCCAGCGAGGTCGAGGTGCTCGCCTTCGACCAGCCCTGGTCCAACCACAACAGCGGCTCGCTCGCGTTCGGGCCCGACGGCATGCTCTACGCCGGCGTCGGCGACGGCGGGGCCGCCGGCGACCCCGAGCGCACCGGGCAGGACCCCTCCGACTGGCTCGGGAGCGTGCTCCGCGTCGACGTCTCCACCGCGCCGTACACCGTGCCGCCCGACAACCCGTGGGTGGGCGACGCGCGGGCGAAGCCCGAGCTGTGGGCGATCGGGCTGCGCAACCCCTGGGGCATGCACTTCGACGGCGCGGACCTGTGGCTCGCCGACGTGGGGCAGAACGAGTGGGAGGAGATCGACCGGATCGTCCGCGGCGGCAACTACGGCTGGAACGTGATGGAGGGCCGCCACTGCTTCCGCGCGAAGACGTGCGACGCGGGCGCCTTCGTCGCGCCCGTGGCCGAGTACTCCCACGACGTCGGGGCCAGCGTCACCGGCGGGCTCGTGTACCGCGGGCCCTCCGTGCCGGCGATCGACGGGAAGTACGTCTACGGCGACTTCTCGACGGGGCGGCTCTGGGCGCTCGACCCGGAGACCCTCGCCGCGACCGAGCTCGCGGACAGCGATCTCATGCCGAGCTGCTTCGGGCGCGATCGGGACGGCGCGCTCTACGTCGGCGACTACCGCGGGACGATCTGGCGGGTGAAGGCCAAGTGACCCTACTCGGGCACGCCCACCACCCGGACGATCCCCTTCGGCGTGCCCACCCACACGACGAGGCCGTCGACCGCCAGCTGGTGCACCGCGTCGTCGGGCAGCCAGTCGACCCCCGCCCAATGTGACAGGGAAACCCCGTCCCAACGGTACAGCCCGTCGTCCGCGCCCACCCACACCGCGCCGTCGGCGGCCACGCGGATCGCGTTGGCGGTGGACGGCCACGGGTCCGCGAACGCCTGCGAGGCGCTCGGCGTGCCCGCTTCGGCGACGTCCACGCGCGCCACCCCGAACAGGGTGCTCGCCACCCACACGGCGTCGGCGGCGGCGTGGAGGTCGGCGATCCCGATGGGCTCCTCCTCCGGCGCCACGGGCCAGACGTACAGGATCTCCACGAGGTTGCCCGATCCCGACGAGGGCGAGAGCACGCCGTCCTGGGCGTACGTCCACCGCGTGAGGTGGTAGTCGTCGCCGTTCCAGATGCTGGCGTCGTCCGTGAACGCCACGCCGCGGGTGTCCCCGTGCGGGTGGTCCGGGTGGGCGTGCTCGAAGAAGGTGCCCAGCGACGGGTCGAAGACGCACAACCCCTCGTTGGTGCCCATCCACACCTCGCCCGCGCCCTGCCCGAACGGTTGCTCGCGCAGCCGCAGCACGTGGGCGATCTCGTCGGTCTCCGCGAAGTCGATCGCGCGCACCGGCGCGAGCTCGCCGTCGTCGTCGACGGACATCTGCTCGCCCTGGCGGGCGTCGTCGCCGGCGTGCCCCACCCAGAGGGTGCCGTCGCCGTGGGCCAGCACGCTCTCGGGCTCGTCGGTCAGGAGCCCGTCGGCGCTCGTGTACACGCGCGCGGTGCCGGCTTCGCCGTCGAGGTGCACGAGCCCGGCGGATCCGGCGGCCCAGAGGGTGCGGTCCGGCCCGACGGAGAAGCCGCCCCACGTGGCGTCTGGCACCCCGGCCGCCACGTCGAACACCGTCTGGGACGGCGGAGGCGGCGAGCCCGTGTCGTCGCCGGCGACGGGATCGACCGTGATGCTCACGCTGTCCTGCACGGTGCCCACGTCGTCCTGGAGCTGCACGGTGACGACGTGGTCGCCGGCGATCGCCTCCCAGGCGATCGTGCGCCCCGTGCCGATGGCGTCGCTGTCGACGCCCCAGGTGTACAGGGCCGCGCCCGTCGCGTCGCCCGTGGCCTCGAAGGTGAGCATGACACCTTCGTCGTAGTGGGTGCCCTCCACCGGCGAGACGATCTGGACGGTGGGACCGGCCTCGTTCGGCGTGTCGTCGCCGACGGGCTCGGGCTCTTCTCCGGCGCACGCGAGCAGGATCCACATCCGTCGAACATACAGCGGCGTCGCCCGGGTGGGAACGATGGGCTACGTGCCCACCCCCGGAACCTCGGAGGAAGGGACCATGAAGATCGGCATCCGGCGGGAGCGGCAGGGGGGCGAGCGCCGCGTCGCCGCCACCCCCGACACCGTCGACCGCCTCCGCAAGCTCGGCTTCGACGTGGTCGTCGAGGCGGGCGCGGGCGAGGGCGCCGCGTTCGTCGACGCCCACTACGTCGCGCGCGGCGCGGAGATCGGGGACCCCTGGACGTGCGACGTGGTGCTCGGCGTCCGCCCCCCGGACGACGAGGACGTGCTCAAGACCCGCGCCGGCCAGGTCCTGATCTCCCACTTCTGGCCCGCCCAGAACGGGACGCTGCTCGAGGCCTTCGCCGCCACCGGCGCGACGGTCGTCGCGATGGACCAGGTGCCGCGCATCACCCGCGCGCAGAAGCTCGACGCGCTCTCCTCCCAGGCCAACCTCGCGGGCTACCGCGCCGTCGTCGAGGCCGCCGCGCAGTTCGGCCGTTTCTTCAACGGCCAGATCACCGCCGCCGGCAAGGTGCCCCCCGCGAAGGTGCTGATCATCGGCGCGGGCGTCGCGGGGCTCGCCGCGATCGGCGCCGCGCGCGGGCTCGGCGCCGTCGTCCGGGCGTTCGACACCCGGCCCGTGGTCCGCGAGCAGGTCCAGAGCATGGGGGCCGAGTTCCTCGAGGTGAAGCTCGCCGAGGACGGCTCGGGCGAGGGCGGGTACGCGCGCGAGATGAGCCCCGCCTTCATCGAGGCCGAGATGGCGTTGTTCCTCGAGCAGGCGAAGGAGGTGGACGTCATCCTCACCACCGCGCTCATCCCCGGGAAACGCGCGCCGCTGCTGCTCAAGCGCGAGGCGGTCGAGGCGATGAAGCCGGGCTCGGTCGTGGTGGACCTCGCGGCGGAGATGGGCGGGAACTGCGAGCTCACGCGGCCCGGCGAGGTCGTGGTGCACAACGGTGTCCGCGTCGTGGGGTACACCGACCTGCCCAGCCGCATGGCCGAGCAGGCGAGCCAGCTCTACGGCACCAACCTGTGTCACCTGCTCGACGACATGGGTGGGGCGGCCAACTTCCGCGTGGACATGGAGGACGAGGTCGTCCGGCCCATGACGGTCGCGCACGGCGGGGAGGTCACGTGGCCGCCGCCGAAGATGGCGCCGAAGGCCGCGCCCGCGCCGGCGGCGCCGAAGGCGGAGGTGGCGCCCCCCCCGAAGGCCGCGCCGCCCGCGCCGCCGCCGAAGGCGCACGGGCACGGGCCCCCGCCGGCGAAGCCCAGCCTCGCCCGGGACGTCCTGCTCGCCGCGACCGGCGTCGCGCTCCTAGCGGTCGGCGCCGTCGCCCCGCCCGCGTTCCTCACGCACCTGCTGGTGTTCGTGCTCGCGTGCTTCGTCGGCTGGCAGGTGGTCTGGAGCGTCACGCCGGCGTTGCACACACCGCTGATGAGCGTCACCAACGCGATCAGCGGCATCATCCTCGTCGGCGGGCTCGTACAGCTCGGGCACGGCGGGAAGACCGACGCCGCCACGATCCTCGGCGCGCTCGCGGTCCTGTTCGCGATGATCAACGTGGCGGGCGGCTTCCTCGTCACGCAGCGGATGCTCAAGATGTTCCGGCGGGAGGGCTGACCCATGGAAGGGATCGTTCAGGCCGCCTACATCGTCTCCGGCGCGTTGTTCATCGCCGCGCTCGGCGGGTTGTCCAACCAGGAGACGGCGCGCCGCGGCAACCTCGCCGGCATCGTCGGCATGTCGCTCGCGCTCGTCGTCACGGTGGCGACCGTCCCGGCGGACGGCTGGCCCACGCTCGTGCCGGCCGTCGTCGTCGCCGCGATCATCGGGGCCACGCTCGCCGCGCGCGTCGCGATGACGGACATGCCGCAGCTCGTCGCGATCCTGCACAGCTTCGTGGGGCTCGCCGCCGTGCTGGTCGGCTTCGCCAACGTGTTCGGCGCCCACGATCTGCACGGCGCGGAGCGCGTCGTCCACGCGATCGAGCTCTACCTCGGCATCTTCGTCGGCGCGGTCACGTTCTCGGGGTCGGTCGTGGCGTGGGGCAAGCTCGACGGGAAGATCCGCAGCAAGCCGCTCACCATCCCGGGCCGGCACGCGCTCAACCTCGCGGTGGCGATCGGCGTGGTCGTCGTCGGCGGGCTGTACGTCGCGCCGGTGGGGAGCCCGCTCGTGTGGCTCGGCGTGATGACGGCGGCCGGGCTCTTCCTCGGCTGGCACATGGTGATGGCGATCGGCGGCGCGGACATGCCCGTCGTGGTCTCGATGCTGAACAGCTACTCGGGGTGGGCGGCGGCGGCGGCGGGCTTCATGCTCGGCAACGACCTGCTCATCGTGACCGGCGCGCTCGTCGGCAGCTCGGGCGCCATCCTCTCGTACATCATGTGCAGGGCGATGGCGCGCAGCTTCTGGAGCGTCATCCTCGGCGGCTTCGGCGCGGAGGAGGGCGCGGCTCCCGCGAAGGGCGCGGTCGCCGGCGGGCCCGAGCCCGTCGCCACCGAGGCCGACCAGCTCGCCGAGAAGCTCCTCTCCGCGCGGAGCGTCATCGTCGTGCCCGGCTACGGCATGGCGGTCGCGCAGGCGCAGCACCCGGTGCGCGAGCTCACCTCGATCCTGCGCGGCCGCGGGTGCAACGTGCGCTTCGCGATCCACCCCGTCGCCGGGCGCCTCCCGGGGCACATGAACGTGCTGCTCGCCGAGGCGGCGGTGCCGTACGACCTCGTGCTCGAGATGGACGAGATCGCCCGGGACTTCTGCACGACCGACGTCGTGCTGGTCATCGGCGCGAACGACATCGTGAACCCCGGCGCGCTCGACGACCCCTCGAGCCCCATCTACGGCATGCCGGTGCTGCCCGCGTGGGAGGCCGGCGAGGTCGTCGTGTTCAAGCGCGGCAAGGGCGCCGGCTACGCGGGCGTCGAGAACCCGCTGTTCGTGCGGCCGAACGCGCGGATGTTGTACGGCGACGCGAAGAAGAGCATCGACGCGCTGCTGGGGCTCGTCAGGGAGCGGGCGCGGGGGGCGGCGTAGTCACTCGAACTCGCACACGTAGCTGGGCGTGTACGGGTTGGTGTCGCACCAGATGTCGTTCCAGGTGTCGTTGGTGCCGGTGATCTCGAAGCAGTCCTCACCCGTCGTGAAGTCGTTGGGCTCGCCCGCGCCCCAGTCCGTGTAGTCCCAGGTCTCGCCGGTGATCCAGGTGAAGGTGCCCTCGACGTCGGCGTCGCAGGCGCCGGCGTAGGCGCGGCCCGCGAGCCCGTAGACGAAGTCCGACTCGCCGTCGGTCGTGGCGGTGGCGAGGTGGCCGCCGGCGGCGACGCAGCTCGCGCGGGCGTCGGGCCAGAGCGTGGAGGCGGTGACGGCGTAGTAGCAGTGGCCGTCGTACTCGGAGAAGCCGGCGGTGGAGTCGCAGGTGCCGGTCCAGGTCGGGACGTGGCCGTCGTCGGTGCCCATCAGCGAGGCGCAGATCGTGCCGTCGTCACCGCCGGACCCGCACAGGGTGGTGGCGGCGTCGGCGTCGTCGCAGTCGCGGGCGTTGGACACGTAGCCGCTGGGCGCCTCGCAGGAGACCGTCGAGCTGGACGGGTCGCCGTAGCCGTCCCCGTCGGCGTCGGCGTACCAGGTGTCGCCGCCGGTCGCGCCGTCGTCCGCCACGCCGTCGCAGTCGTCGTCGGCGCCGTCGCAGGCTTCCTCGGCGCCGGGGAAGGTGGCGGCGTCGGCGTCGTCGCAGTCGCCGCCCGTGGTCGTGTAGCCACGGAGGCCCGTGCAGGAGAGCATCGCGTCGTCGGGGTCGCCGTAGCCGTCCTCGTCCGCGTCGCGGTAGCGCCAGGTGCCGTCGGCGAGCGAGTCGTCGTTGCCCTCGGACACGCCGTCGCAGTCGTCGTCGACGCCGTCGTTGCAGACCTCCGTCGCGCCCGGGCTCACGGCGGCGTCGCGATCGTCGCAGTCCTCGTCGGCGCACCAGCCGTCGCCGTCGGCGTCCTCGCAGGGGGGCGGGGCGGTGTCGGTGTCGGTGTCG
>JBMOQZ010000053.1:0-3535 GCA_049322475.1 Myxococcota bacterium
GCGAGCGCCTCGACGACGCCCGCGCCCGCGTGGCCGAGGCGCTCGCCGCCGAGCCCGCGAACCCCGCGTGGCTCGACACCGCGGCGGTGGTCGCCGCGGCGTCCGGGGACCTCGCGGCGGCCCGGGCCCACGCGCTCCGGGCGGCCCGGCTGTCCCCCGACGATCCGTACCTGCTCTGGCAGGTCGATCGCTTGAGTGAGAAGATGTCGCCCTGACCCGGAGGGCTCGTGCTCGTCGCGCTCCTCTCGTTGGCGATCGCCGCCGACAACCCCACCTCCGCCACCGTCACCAGCGTGTACGACGGCGACACCTTCACCTTGTCCACGGGCGACCGCGTCCGGCTGCGTCTCGTGAACACGCCCGAGATCCGGCCGCCCGAGGCCTACGCGATCGAGGCGCGCGAGGCCGTGGCGGTCCTCCTCCAGAACAAGGTCGTCGCGCTCACCTACGGCGAGGTCACGCGCGACGGCTACGGCCGGCTCATCGCCTCCGTCTCCGTCGAGGGGAAGGACCTCGCGACGCAGGTGCTCGAGCAGGGCCTCGGGCACCTGTTCGTGATCCCGCCCGACAACACCGATCTCACCTCGCTCATCGCGGCCCAGGAGCGCGCGCGCGCCGCCCGCCGCGGCATCTGGAGCACGGCCGACTTCCAGGGCGCGATGCACATCACGTCGTTCCATGCCAACGCCGACGGCGACGACCGCTCCAACGTCAACGGCGAGTACCTCCGCGTCTGCAACGTGAGCGCCCAGCCCATCGACCTCGCCGGCTGGCGCATCGCCGACATCTCCGGCAACTCCTGGGAGCTCCCGGCCGTGCTCGTGCCGCCCGGCAACACGGTGAAGATCCACGCCGGCAAGGGCACGACGAAGGGCGATCCCGCCGAGCAGCTCGAGATCTTCCTCGGGAGCGCCGACCCGATCTGGAACAACAAGGCGGACCGCGCGACGATCTACGACCGCTTCGGCAAGGTGGTGGACACGCGGGAGCACGCCGTGGAGAAGGAGTCCCCGTAGGTGGACGCGGCCGTCCTGCACGCGGTGAACCCGTGGATCGCGGGGGGTTCGCGCCCGTTGTGGTACCTGCTCGGCCGGCCCGAGGCGGCGTGGGCGTTCGCGGGGCTCCTGCTCGCCTGGATCGCGTACACGCGCAACTGGCGGACCATCGCGATCGCGGCGCTGGTGGTCGCCTTCGTCGACCCCCTCTGCGCGCGCGTCGTGAAGCCGCTGGCCGATCGCGCCCGCCCCTGCCAGGTCGATCCGGTCGTCCTGCAGATCCGGGACATCCCGTGCGGGTCCGGCTCGTCGATGCCGTCGAACCACGCGGCGAACACCGCCGCGCTCGCGGCGGCGCTCGGCTCGCCGCCGCTCGCGGTCGCCTCCCTCTTCGCGGGGACGAGCCGCGTCGTGCTCGGCCAGCACTGGCCGTCCGACGTGCTCGCCGGCTGGGCGATCGGCGCCGCCGTGGGCGCGGGCGTGCGGGTGCTGGCGCGGCGGGGCCTCGGGTGGAGCTGAAGGCGGTCTTCGTCGACGCCGCGGGCACGCTGCTGCGGCCGCGCGAGCCGGTGGGCGTGACGTACGCGCGCCTCGCCCGCGCGCACGGGCACGACGCCGATCCCGTCGAGGTGCAGCAGCGCTTCCGCGCGGCGCTCGCGAGCGCTCGCGAGGCGCGGCAGGACGACGACGGGCGGCGGTTCTGGCGAGCGGTCGTCGCCGAGTCTGTGGGCGTGGACGACGAGCGGCTCTTCGAGGCCCTCTACCTGTGGTACGCGCGCCCCCGCGCCTGGTGGGTGGACGTCGAGGCCCTCGCGGTGCTGGGGGCCGCCGCCCGGCGCGGCGTGCGCCTCGGCATCGTGAGCAACTGGGACCTGCGCCTGCGCGAGCTCTACACGCGCTTCGCGCTCGACCGGATGTTCCCCGTGCTCGCCTGCTCGGCCGAGCTCGGCGTCGAGAAGCCCGACCCCGAGATCTTCCGCATCGCCTGTCGCGTGGCCGGCGTGCGGCCGCGCGACGCCGTACACGTCGGCGACGACCCGGAGAAGGACGTCGAGGGCGCCGCCGGCGCGGGCCTCACCGCGATCCTCTTCGACGAGGACGAAGGCTGGACGGGCATCGGGCGGCAGCTCGACGCGCTCCAGCGGATGCCCTTCTTCGGGCGCTAACGGTTGTCGGGGCCCGGCTTGACGTGCGGCGGCGTCGTCTTCTGCACGTACGAGTTCGTGTAGTAGGCGCCGCCCTCGCGCGGGCGCAACGGCGAGTCGCGGCGGGCGAAGGCCTCGTCGCGGATGAACGCGGCGAGCAGCTGACGGCCGGGCTGCCCGTGCTTGAGCCAGCGCTCGCGCAGGCGGCGCAGCATCTCCTCGTCGGAGGCGCCCTCGCCGTTGACCAGCTTGCGCATCGAGGCGTCGAGCCAGGGCGCGCTCTCCTCGTTCAGGGGGACCTGCGCCTCTTCGAAGACGTCGGCGAGCCAGTCGAGGTATGCGGCGGCCATCTCGTTCCCTCGCGCGGGGGCTATCGCGCCGCGCCCTCGCCGGCACGGGGCTCGGCGTGCGCGAACCAGTCGAAGCGACGCAGCCCGAGGTCGTCCATGAGCCGCGAGAGCTTGCGCGCGTAGCGGGGATCGGTCGCGTAGACGCCCTGCAGCGCGCGGGCGTAGGCGTCGGCGTCCTCGGCGACGGCGCGGGCGCGGGCGTAGCGGCGCGAGCGCGCGAGGATCTCGCCGTGATCGACCATCGAGCCGTCCACGGTGGGGTAGGCGCGGAAGGGCGCCATCTTCGTGCGGCGCTTGCCCCCGCGGTACTCGACCACGCGGCGGACGGTGCTCCCGGCGGGGCCCTCCCCCTTGAGGCCGAACAGGTTGTTGCCCGGCGCGGAGCGGCCCCAGTCGCTCTCGAGCACCGCCTGCGCGAGCGTCACGGACGCGGGCACGCCGAGCGCCCAGTCCGCGAAGGTGGCGCCCGCCGCGTGGGCGCGCAGGAAGTCGGCGCGGAAGCCCGCGCGGGGCGGATCCGCCGCGAGGAGCGCCTCCGCGCGCAGGCCCGCGGCCTCGCGCGCCGCGCCGAGGATCACGTCGTCGGCGAGGAGCTCCTCCGGCGACCCGCGGCGCGCCTCGAGGTCGGCGAGCAGCGCGCTCGTGGCGTCGAGCGCGTCGGCCGTCCGGCCCTCCGCGACGTGCGCCGTCGCGCGGTCCAGCCGCGCCCGCAGGCGCGCGGCAGGGCCCCGCTGGGCGATCCCCGCGATCGCGTCGGTCCTCGGCGAGGCCGCGGGCATCGCCGCGACGAAGGCGGCGATCGCGAGGGCGAGCCCGAGGGCGTGACGCAGGCAGGCGAGCAAGACCGGGGATGGTACAGGTCACGGCCTCGGAGGCCAAGATTTGACGCGTCAAGAGAAGGGGTCAGGACTCTACTTTTGACTCGTGAGAAGCAACAAGCGATTCTCGTCGCAAGACAAAGATAGTTTTGGATGGACCTTGCGTGGCGGTCGTGGACGTGTGATCACGGAAAATGTACCGCAGAACCTCGAAGCAGGTCTCGTTG
>JBMOQZ010000054.1:0-3534 GCA_049322475.1 Myxococcota bacterium
GTTCGTGGCCGCCGCCGGCGGGGCGCACGTCGCCGCCACGCGGTTCTTCGCGCGGCCGCACATGGCCTCCGCGGCGCTGACGGCGCTGTTCCTGCTGTGGCTCTTCCGGCACCGGTCGTCGCCCGACCGGCGGGTCGTGTGGATCGTCCCGCTCGCGGCCGTCTGGGCCAACCTGCACTCCGCGGTGGTGCTCGGCCTCTTCGTGGTCGGGGTGTTCGCGCTCGACGAGTGGGTCCGCCTGCGCCGTCCGGGCCTGCTCGTGCCCGTCGGGCTCGGCGCGGGGGCCGCGGCGATGCTCAACCCGCACGGGTGGACGGCGCTCTGGTACCCGTTCTTCCTCCTGCGCGCGAACGACGGGGGGCAGTTCGACATCCTCGAGCTCCGCCCCCCGGACTGGCCCTCGGAGGTGCACGCCTACGTCGGGGTCCTCTGCGTCGCGGCCGCGCTGGCGGGACGCGCGCTCTCCCTGCCCGCGGTCGTGCTCGCCGGCGTGGGCGCCGTGCTGGGCCTGACGCGCAAGCGGGCGTCGCTCGACCTCGCCCTCTTCGCCGCGCCGCTGCTCTCGCTCGGGCTGACCGGGGCGATCCGCCTCGCCGTCCGCCTCGCTCGCCTCGACGGGATCGCCGCGCGGGTGCCGGTCGCGGGCGCCGCCGCGGCCGTCGTCGCCGCGGTGCTCGCCGGGCTCGGCTGGCGGCCGACGCTCGAGGTCGTCCCGTGGGCCATCCCGGCGGGGGCGATGCGGTTCGTCGAGGCGAACGGCGTCGGCGGGCAGATGTTCAACGCCCACGCGTTCGGCGCGTGGCTCCTCTGGGCCCACCCGGACCGCAAGGTCTACTTCGACGGCCGCAACGAGGTCTTCGTCGACCTGTTCACCGAGACGCGCGACACGCCGCTCGCGACGCTCTCGGAGCGGTACGACCTCGGCTACGCGCTGCTCGACTACCCGTCGGACCACGACGTGCGCGAGGTCGAGATCCCCGTCGACCTCCACGACGCGCTGATCGCCGACCCCGCGTGGGCGCTCGTGTACTTCGACGACGTGGCGCGGCTGTACGTCCGCGACCGCCCCGAGAACCGCGCCGTCCTCGCGCGCGCCGCCTACCGCTGGCTACGGCCGGGCTGGACGGACTTCGCCTACGTCGCGCGCTACGCCGCCGATCCGCGCCGGGCCGCCGCCTTCGAGGTCGAGGCCCGGCGGGCGGTGGCCGAGGCGCCCGGCGCCGTGATGCCCCGGATGCACCTCGTGGAGCTCCTGCGCCTGACCGGCCGCGTGGAGGAGGCCCTCCGGGAGCTCGACGCCGTGCCGCCCGGGGACCCGTTCGCGCTCTCTCGGCGCGGCGGGCTCCTGCTCGCCGCGGGGCGCGCCCCCGACGCGCTACGCGCGCTCGAGCACGCGGCCGAGCGCCTGCCGGACAACGCGGCGGTGTGGAGCAACCTCGGGCTCGCGCGCATGCGCGGCGCCGACCTCCCCGGGGCGATCGCGGCCTACCGGAGGGCGATCGAGCTCGACCCGGAGCTGATCGAGGCGCGCCGCAACCTCGCGCTCGCGCTCGAGCGCGCGGGCGACCTCGACGGCGCCAGGGCGGCGCGGAACGAGCTCGCGGTCGTGAGCCGCGATCTCGCCCGGCGCCACTTCGAGGGGGGCCAGAAGCTCCTCGCCGAGGGGTACGCCGAGCGCGCGGCGGTCGAGCTCGAGCGCGCCGTGGCGCTGGCGCCGGGGTCGGCGAACGCGCACTACCTGCTCGGCGTCGCGCTCAACCAGCTCGGCGAGCCCGCGCGCGCGGAAGCGGAGCTGACCGCCACCCTCGGCCTCGACGGCGCCCATCCCTACGCGCTCTACGAGCTCGCCGACGCGCGCATGGCGCAGGGGCGACGGATCGAGGCGGTGCAGACGCTCACGGCGTTCCTGTCGACGGGCCCGGAGCCTCGCTGGGAGGCGAGGGCGCAGGAGAAGCTCGTCGCCTGGAGTGCCGAGGGGGGCGCGCCGTGAGCGATCGCGCCCCCCTCCCGCGCGGCTACTTGGCGCCCTTGAGCGTCTTCATGTACGCGACGAGCTCGTTGAGCTGCGCGTCCGTGAGGCTCGGGTTCGGGGCCATCATCGGGCTCTTGCCGACGGCGGCGCCGCCCTCCTTGATGGCCTTCTTGACCACGGCGTCGTCGCGCGTGGACCAGAAGCCGGGGTCCGCGAAGTTCGCCGGCTTGACCGGGAGGCCCGCGGCGGCGGGGCCGTCGCCCTTGCCGGCCGGGCCGTGGCAGGCGGCGCAGGTGGCCGCGAAGGTGGCCTTGCCGTCCGCAAGCGCAGCGGACGGGGCGAGCAACAGGGCGATCGTGATCAGACGCTTCATTCCATCCTCCTGTACGAATCGTGACGGCAGCTTGCCAAGCGTCGCTGCTCGTGTGGAACGAATATGGGATGGCACCTGAAATCGCAACGTGAGACGAGGATCCAAATGACCGATGCCAATCTCCGCGACCGCGGCCTTATCCGCGTTTTCTTCGCCTGCGTCACGTTTGTCGTGTCATTTGTGACGTTCGCCGCCACGGCCGCGACGCCCCCCTCGGACGACGCGGCGGAGGGCGCGGCCAAGGCCGCCGTGTGTGGGGGGTGTCACGGGGTCGACGGCAACAGCGTCGTGCCCAACTTCCCCAAGCTCGCGGGCCAGCAGCGCGAGTACCTCGTCAAGCAGCTCGTCGACTTCAAGAGCGGCGCGCGCGTGGACGCGATGATGGCGGGCATGGTCGCCGGCCTCTCCGAGGACGACATCCGGGCGATCACCGCGTACTACTCGAAGCAGCCCCTCGTGTACGGGATGCTCGACCCCGCGCGCAGCGCGCTGGGCGAGGAGATCTTCCAGCGGGGCATCGCCGCCCGCGGCATCGCGCCCTGCGCGGCGTGCCACGGCACCGGCGGCCTCGGTTACCCCGACTTCCTCCCCGGCGGCGTCCCCGCCGTCGCGGGGCAACACCCCGCCTACACCGGAAAACAGCTCCGCTCCTTCCGCGCCGGCGAGCGCGCGAACGACCGCTCGGGGATGATGCGCCAGGTCGCGGGCAAGCTCGCCGACGAGGACATCGACGCCGTGGCCGCCTACATCTCCGGCCTGAAGCCGTGAGGGCCGGCGGGTCGGAGGTCGCGGCGCGCGCGCTCGCGCTCGCCCGCTCCGAACGCCTCGCCGGCGTGGCCGCCGCGGGGCTCGCCGCCGCGTGCCTGCTCGCGTGGGTCGTGCCGCAGCAGGACGCCGCGGCGGACGCGGAGACCCGCTACCGCACGTTCGCGCGGGCGCAGGCGGCGCGCGTCGTGGCGTTGCGCGAGGCGCTCGATCCCGCGCCCCCGCCCGACGCGGACGTGCTCCTCGAGGCGGCGCTGCGGAAGCGCTTCGGCGAGCCCGTCGCCGGCGAGGTCCACGAGGCGCGCGAGGCGGCGGCGATCGACCGCTTCGCCGCCGACCACGAGCCCCCCCTGCGCGCAGCGTTCGGCGCCTCCGAGGCGCTCGGGCTCGGCCGCGTGTTCGGGGGGGCCCCCTTCGCCGCGCT
>JBMOQZ010000055.1:0-32258 GCA_049322475.1 Myxococcota bacterium
TCGCCCGCGCCGCGCGGATGCGGCTCGCGCTCGAAGAGGTGGTCCGCTGCGCTTCGCCGAGGAAGTGAGGGGCGCGGGGTAGGAGGGCTCGGGTGAGCCCTGCGAGATCGCGCCGCGGGGAGGGCGCGAGGTCGGGGGGCTCGGGGGAGCCCGGCGGGATCGCGCCGCGGGGCGGGGGCCCGGCGCGATCGACGGGTCGCTACGGCCGGAACAAGTACCGGATGCTCCCCCGCGTGATCTCGAACGGCTCGCCGAACAGCCGCCGCGTGGCGTCGGCGACCGCGGCGAGCGCGGCGGCGTGCTCCTTCTCGGCGGCGGCGAGCGCGCGGCGGTGGGCGAGGAGCCGCGGGTACCACCAGGCGAGGAAGGCGCCGGCGACGGCGCCGAACACGACGGCCGCGCCCCACAGGCCCCACGCGCAGCCGAACGCCTGCACCCACGCGGCCGTGCCGACGGCGAGCGCAGCCCCGAACGCCGGGCTCGCCGAGCCGGTGGTCATCTCCTCGGGGTGACGCGCGGTCTGGAGCGCCCCCTCGGCGAGCCGCCAGCGCTCCACCGCGGCGAGCACGCCCGCCAGTGGGCTCTCGTCCTCGACCTCGAGCGGCAGGCCCGCGGCCATCCACGCCCGTCGCCACTGCTCCGTGTTCGCCCGCGTGAGCAGGTGGTCCGGAAGCCCCGGGAGGAGCGTGACGTGGTCCAGCTACTTCCCGTAGCTCTCCACCCAGCGGGAGAGCGTGCGGACCATCGTGCCCGTCGCGCCGGCGGGGTGGTGCAGGAGCGCGCTGTCGAGGAACGCGGGGCCGGCGATGTCGACGTGGGCCCACTTGTCGCAGGTGACGAAGTCGGAGAGGAACAACGCGGCGGTGATGCTGCCGCCGGCGCGCCCGCCGGTGTTCTTCGTCTCGCCCCACTCGGCCTTGATCTTGTCGCGGTACAGGTCGGGCAGGGGCATGCGCCACACGGCCTCGCCGGCCTCGTCGGCGTGCTTCTTCAGCGCGTCCCAGAGGTCGTCGGTCTTGCTGTAGACGGCGCTGTACCAGTCGCCGAGCGCGACCACCGCGGCGCCGGTGAGCGTCGCGAGGTCGACGATGGCGTCGGGCTTGAGGTTCGACGCGTAGTGCAGGCAGTCGGCGAGGACGAGGCGGCCCTCGGCGTCGGTGTTGTGGATCTCGACGCGCTTGCCGTTGTACATCTTGAGGATGTCGCCGAGCTTGTAGCTCCGCCCGCTCGGCATGTTCTCGACGCAGCCGATGATGCCGTCGACGCGCACGCCGGGCTGGATCGCCGCGATGGCCTTCATGGTGCCGACGACGGCGGCCGCGCCGGCCATGTCGCAGCGCATCGTGAGCATGCCGTCGCTCGGCTTGAGCGAGAGCCCGCCCGAGTCGAAGGTGACGCCCTTGCCGACGAGCGCGACGTGGCCGCGCTGGGGGCCCGCCGGGCGGTAGCTCACGTGCACGAAGCGCGGCGGGCGATCGCTGCCCTGCCCGACGCCCGTGATGCCGCCCATGCCGGCCTCGCGGATCTTCACCTCGTCCCACACCTCGACGCTGACGCGGTCGGACGAGAGCGAGAGCGCGACGTTCGCGAGCGACTCGGGGTACACCTCGGCGGCGGGCTCGTTGACGAGGTCGCGCGCGAGGGTCTGGCCGGCGATGAGCGCCTCCGCGCGGGCGATCGCGTCGGCGTCGGCGTCGACCCCGAGGAAGGTGAGGGTGCCCGTCGGGGCCTTGCGCGACGCCTCGGGCTTGTACTTGTCGAAGCGGTAGTTGCCCTCGGCGAAGGCCTCGGCGCACACGCGCACCGCGGCGGCGTCGCCCAGCGCGAGCGCCACGCTCTTCGCGCCGCGGGCGCGGGCCTGGTTGCCGGCGGTCCCGGCGGCCTGGCGCAAGTCCGCGAGCGTGCTCCCGGCGCCCACGAGCAGGATGCGGCCGGCCGCGATGCGGCCGTAGGTGGGCACGTTGACGGAGCTGCCCGGCTTGCCGGTGAACTCCTCCTCGGCGCACACCTGCGCCAGCGGCGCGGCGAAGTCCCCGAGCGGGGCGAGCGCGGCGTCGAGCTTGCCGGCGGGCACGGCCACGACGAGCAGATCGGAGGCGAAGGAGGCGATCGGGTCGTTGGCAAAGGCGAAACGCATGCGCGGCTAGCTCCGCAGGGCGAGGAAGACGACGAGGAGCGCGGCGATGATGAGGCCGAGGCCGGCCATGACCGCGATGTAGGGGTCGTTCTTGAGCTGGTCGAGGACCTTCGAGACGACGCTGGGTCCGGCGTCCTCGTCGGGCGTCGACGGGTGATCCTCGGGCTCGGCCTCGAGGTCGCGGAGGCGGTCCTGGCCCGGGAGCGGCTCGTGGGTCCAGTCGCGCGGCCGCCACGAGGGCTCCTCCTCCGGGATGACCGCGGTCGGGATGCTCGGGCGCGTGTGCTCGGGGAGGCTGACGGGCGAGTGGGGGGCCGGCGCCGGCGGAGCGGGCGGCTCGGGATCGAGGCCGAGCTCCTCGGTGGTGGGGCGCTCCTCCTCGAGGCGGCGCAGCTCGACGTCCGGCGGATCGGCGGGCACCACGCTGGCCGCGGCGATCGCCGCCAGCGGCACCGGCGGCGCCACCGGCTTGAGCAGGGGCACCGCGGTGATCGGGTTGTCCTCGAAGGCCTTCGCGGGGTCCCAGGGCTCCTCGACGGGCGCGGGGCCGCTGGCGACCGGGACCACGCGCTGCGTGACCGTCTCGGGCTCGGGGCGGAGCGGGAGCGGCTGGGGCGGCGCGGCCTCGGCCTTCGGCACCCAGCCGGGCGCGGCGCGCACCTGGAACTCGCTCTCGGTCGTGGCGGGCGGCTGGCCGGAGTCGCGGATGGCGAAGGCGACGCGCGCCCGGTAGCGCCCCGGGGCGAGCCCGCCGACGCGGAAGCTGAAGCGGTACCGGCCGGAGGGGTGCTTGTCGACGCCGTAGCCGAGGTCGAGGTCCTTCACGCGGAAGTCGCGGTCGATCTCGAACACGGCGATGCCGACCCCGATCTCCTCGTGGCCCTCGACCCCCGCGGTGCACCCCACCGTGATCGAGAAGGCGACGTCCTCGTCGGTGGTGAACCAGGGCTTGGACGCCGGCCGGTCGACCATGACCTTGCCGACGTTCTGGACCTGGGGCCGCACGAGCGAGGCCACCTCCTCGAGGCGCGCCTGCAGCTCGTCGACGCGCGGGAAGCGGTACGGCGGGCTGGGCGTGACGTCCTTCGAGAGCGCGCGCGAGAGCAACACGGCCGTGCGCTCGGCGAGCCGGCCGTGGAAGCGGGGGTTGCTGTCCTCCTGCTTCATGCGCTCGATGAGGCGGTCCTTCAGCGCGACCTGCGCGGCCTTGTCGAGGCCCTCGCGGGGCCAGGCGGGCGGACCGTCGCCGGCGGTGACCGCGCGCCAGAGCAGGAGCGCGAGCGCCCAGGTGTCGCAGCCGGCGTGCAGCTCGGCCTTGCCCTCGGCGACCTCGGGCGGGAGCCAGGGCTGCCCCGCGGCGAGGCGCGGGAGCGCGCGGGCGACCGCGGGGGTGACGACGTCGGTGAGGAAGACCTCGCCGCGGTCGTTGAACAGGACGTTCGTGGGCCGGAGGCCGCCGTGGACGCCGAGCTGGCGGAGCTGCGCGGCGACGGCGAGCGACACGTCGAGCATCGCGCCGATCGACATGCCCTCGGCGAGGCGGCGATCGAGCGACTCGGCGAAGCGCGGCATCACGATGGCCGGCATGCCGTCGGGCATCGTGATGCGGTCCTCGAGCTTCGGGAGGAACGGGAACCGCGCCTCCTCGTAGAGCCGCGCCTGCTCGAGCAGGGCCTCGCGGGCGACCTGCGCGACGGCCTCGGGCACGTCGCCCCGGAAGTCGGCGGCGCCGAGCGGGCACTTGAGCACGTGGAGCGTGTCGTCGGACTCGCGACGCACGACGTAGCTCTTCCCCCACAGGCCGCGCCCGAGGAGCTGCCCGAGCTGGTAGCTCTGACCGGTGCCGTCGCGGACCGTTTCGCCGTTCGTCATCAGGGGGGCCCGCGCGAAGGTATCGGTCCGGAGGAGGGCGTGTCAACGACCTGCCGAGAGAGCGCCTCGCCGCGTGGGGATCGCGGAGGGCGCGAGGCGGGGCGGGCGGGGAGGGTGGCGCGTCTCGACTCCGAGGGCAGACCAGGGCATGGTCGACTGGCGGCGGACAGGTCGCGACTCCCGGAGGCTCCCATGGCACTCCTCCCCTCAGCTGCGTGACCGAGTGAGCCGTGATCGCACGCAGGGCGCGGAGCCGGGAACAACGAGGATGTCTACCTTGACGTGCATTTGGTTGTTTGGTGTGGCCTGCGCCGCGTCCACCTCCGCGGACTCCGGTGAAACGTCGAAGGAGACGGAGCCACCGGAAGAGACGGGGATGACGGAAACCGACGACAGCGGGGGCCCCGAGGAGGACGAGACGACGTTGGCCATTTACGTCGCTGTAGCGGTGGGTGGTTTCCGCGCCCAGACCGCGCTCGAACGGCTCGAGTTCGGTGCTCAGGCAGCCTCCACCGGTGCCATCGTCCCCGTCCACCCCGGGACCTGGTGGGTGACCGCCTGGGAGGCCTCCGATGGGGCAGCGGAGCGCTGCGACGTCAGCCCCGCGACCGACCTCGGCTTCGGGGACACGCTGTATTGGGAGGTGGTGCTGCTCCCCGGGACCCTCGACGACGACGGCGACTGCGTCCTCCCGTGACCGCGCTCGGGCCGGCACGCCCGTGATACCTCGCTCCCGTGCCCTTCCCGCCCGCCGGCAACGGCCCCTATCGCCTGTTGCGTGCCTTCCACGGGCGCGCGATCGGGGCGCTCGCGCGCGGGTGCGACGCGGCGCGCGCCACCCAGGCGGAGCGGCTGGCGGTCGTGCTCGCGGGCGCGCGGGGCACCGCCTTCGCGGGCGAGCACGGCCTCGCCGGCGACGAGACGCTCGAGTCCCTCCGCGAGAAGGTGCCGATCCGCACGCACGCGGAGCACCTGCCCTGGCTCGATCGGGTCGCCGCGGGCGAGCCGGACGTGCTCACGCGGCACGCCGTACGGCAGTTGCTCGAGACGAGCGGGACCACCGGGCGGCCCAAGTGGCTGCCGGTCACCGACCCATGGGCGCGCTCCGTCGCCGACGCGCAGCAGCTCTGGGTGCTCGCGCTGTTGCGCGACGACGAGGGGCTCGCCGAGGGGAGCGCGCTCTCGGTGGTGTCGCCCGCGGAGACGTCGCGCTCGCCCGGGGGCCTCGCCATCGGCAGCAACACCGGGCGCATGTTCCTCGCCCAGCCCTGGTGGGTGCGGTGGCGCGCGCCGGTCCCCTACGCGGCGTACTGCGTCGAGGACCCCGACGTCCGCGCGTACTGCGTGTTGCGCCACGCCCTCGCCCAGCCGGTGCGCAGCTGGACGACGGCCAACCCGTCGACGATCCTGCTGTACTGCCGCCGCGCGCGGGCGTGGTGGGAGGACCTGCGCGCGGACTGCGCGGACGGGACGCTGTCGCGGGGGCCGGCGGCGTCGCTCTCGCCGGCGGACCGCAAGCGGACCGGCGCGGGCAAGAAGGCGCGCCTCGGCGAGGACGCCTCGCTCGCGAAGCACTGGGCGCTCCGGCGGGTCAACTGCTGGACGGGCGGCTCGGCGCCGTTCTTCCTCGGCCGGCTCGCCGACGCGCTCGGCGCGGACGTGCCGGTGCGCGAGGTCGGGATCACGGCGTCGGAGGGCTACTTCGCGGTGCCGATCGACGACGGTGCGCCCGTCGCCTGGCTCGCCGGGCACGTGCTGGAGTTCGTGGACGGCGCCGGCGAGCCCCGTTGGGCCTGGGAGCTCCGCGAGGGCGAGGAGTACCGCCTCGTGGTGACGACCGAGGCCGGGCTCTGGCGCTACGACCTCGGCGACGTCGTGCGCTGCGTCGGGTGGCTCGGCGAGGCGCCCCGGCTCGTGTTCGTGCGCAAGGCCGGCAACGTGCTCGACGCCACGGGCGAGAAGGTGACGGAGGACCAGGTCGTGCTCGCCGCGAAGGAGGCCTTCCCCACGGCGGCCGGCATCTCGACCAGCCTCGGGTGGGGCGAGGTCCCCGCGATCCGGATCGCGGTGGAGGGCGAGGGCGACGCCGCCGCGTTCGACGCCGCGCTGCGGCGGCTCAACGTGGAGTACGAGGGGAAACGCAGGACGGAGCGGCTCGGCTCGCCCGTGATGACCGTCGTCCCGGCGGGGACGTTCGCGGCGTGGCGGATGGCGCGCGTGCGGGCCGGCGCGCCGGACGCGCAGGTGAAGGACCCGGTGGTGCTCGATCCCGAGCGGTGGGAGGCGTTGGTACGCGGATGATTCACGTCGTCGGGATCGGGATCGCGATCTTCTGGCTGGGGGTCGTGGCGAAGGTGGGGAAGGCGAAGGCGGAGAAGAAGTGGGTCGTGGGACCGGAGGTCGCCACGGAGGGCACCCTTCCGCACCTGACCGTGGTGATCCCCGCGCGCGACGAGGCGAGGAACATCCGGGCGTGCCTCGACGCGGTGCTCGCCAGCGACCACCCCGACTTCGACGTGGTCGTGTTCGACGACGGGAGCACGGACGGGACGGCGGAGCTGTGCGCGGGGGCGCGCGTGATCCGGGGCGAGGGGGCGGTGCCGGAAGGCTGGAAGGGCAAGCCCTGGGCGTTGCACCGGGCCACGCGCGGGCTCGACGCGCCCTGGCTCCTGTTCCTCGACGCCGACGTACGCGTGCACCCGGCGTGCCTGCGGATCGCCCACGCGCGCGCGATCGCGGACGAGGCCGACTTCTTGTCCGGCTTCGGGAAGCTCGTGATGGGGAGCTTCTGGGAGAAGGTGATCCAGCCCTCGGTCGGGGGCCTCATCCTCGCCGGCAACGACCTCGACGCGGTGAACGACCCCGAGCGCAAGGACCGGATCATCGCGAACGGGCAGCTCATCCTCGTGCGGCGCGACGCCTACGAGGCCGTCGGCGGGCACGAGGCCGTCAAGGACGACATCCTCGACGACGTGGGGCTCGCGAAGGCGTTCGTGGACAAGGGCCTGAAGCTGCGCGTGTTCATGATGCGCGAGCTCTTCTCGTGCCGGATGTACACGTCGCTCGCCGAGCTCTGGTACGGCTGGACGAAGAACCTGTACGCGGGGATGGGCCATCGGCTCGACCGCGTCGTGTTCCTCGTCGGGTTCATCGCGTTCGAGTTCCTGCTGCCCTACGCGATGGTCGTCGCGGGCGCGGCGACGGCGCGGGCCGACGTGCTCGCCTGGGGGACCGGCCTCGTCGCGCTCATCCACGCCGTGCGCGCGTGGATGGACGGGATCTTCGGGCAGGAGCGCGCGTACGGGCTCCTTCAGCCGCTGGGCGCGGTGGCGCTCGTCGGGCTGCTGGTCGACTCCGCGCGCCGCTCGCGCGCGGGCACGGTCCGGTGGAAGGGCCGGACCTACGCGGCCTAACGGGCGGCGGTGCCGAGGAGGTTGGACACGGCGCCCATCGCGCTCGTCATGTCGCTGTTCAGGAACACGTGGCTGTCCAGCGAGTAGTTCGTGACCTGCAGCGCGGTGTTGCTCTGGGCGAGCGCGACGAGCCGGCTGTTGCACTCGTCCGGCACCTGGGGATCGGCCGCCGACCAGTAGACCTGCACGTCGTAGGTGGGGGTGCGCGTGGAGAACCAGGTGGCGAGCGAGGTGTTCGAGACGGTCGCGAGGTCGTCGCCGAAGATGCGCAGGAGCCCCTCGTAGTAGCCCGGGAACGTCGACGCGTTGGTGACGTAGTAGGAGAGGTCGTCGCAGCTCGAGTCGACGAGGATGCCGTTGACCGTGGGGCCGGTGGTGTCGCCCGTTTCGACGTAGCGCGTCAGGAGCTCGGGGATGGCGCGCCCGCCCTCGCCGAGGCCCACGAAGTACATGCCCGTCGAGTCCAGCGTGACGGGCAGGTCGTCGAGGCCGTAGTCCGCGCGCCAGGCGGCGGCGGTGGTGGCGTCGGTGGAGGCGAAGCGCGACATCGCGTAGGCCATGAACTGGCCGTTGCGGTCGAAGCCGTCCTCGTCGGCGTTGGCGTGGAGGCCCGTCTCGTTGTGCCAGAGATCGCCCCAGCAGTTCGTCGGGTAGAGCGCGAACGCGCCCTGCTCGGCGAGCGCGGCGGGCAGGGTGCCGGTGTTGACCTCGGTGGGATCGACCTGTTCGCCGGGGAGGAGCCCGAACGTCTCGAAGACCTTGTCCGAGGCCCACTCGGCGTTGAGCCTGTCCTCGCCCGCGAAGTGGCCGCCGGCGAGGGGGTCGATGGGGTCGACCGTGCCGGTCACGTAGTCGAACGAGCCCGAGTGGAACACGACGACCAGCGGCATGGGCGTCGTCACCGCCTCGTCGTAGACCGCGAAGAACTTCGCGACCTGGCCGTCGGGGCAGTACAGGTCGTCGAACTCGAACGGCTGGAGGACCAGCGTCTCGGTCTCGGTGTGTTCGTTCTCGAACTTCTGCTTCGACCAGTCGAACGGCTCGGTCGCGGGCGTGAAGCAGGCGGCGAGGAGAGCGAGGGTGATCAACACGGCTCCGTCAGCGCAGGAGACTATACCTCCTGAACGCAACGGAATCCGCAAGGCTCCGCGTCGTGCTCGGCGGGGACGAGCCCGGGCAGGCCCCCGAGGAGCTGCCCCTCGGCGGTCCACTGGTGCAGCCAGGCGCCGAGGTCGAAGAAGCCGCTCCGGCCGGGCGGGTGCATGCCCACCTCGGGGAGCTCGCCGAAGCGCGGCGCCGCCGCGCGGCCCTGCTCCGGCGCGGGGCGCGGGCCCCAGGGGTAGAGCTCGGTGCCCCAGGCGGCGCGGAACTCGTCGGCGGTCGGGAGGCGCTTGCCGACGGCGCGCGCGTAGGCGACGGCGCCGGCGTGGTGGATGCCGGTGCGGGGGCACCAGGGGTCGAGGTCCGGCGGCATCGTGACCTCGGGGTTCGCCCGCAGCCAGCGGTCCCAGGTGACGGGGAACACGTCCATGAGCAGGCCGGTGCCGGCGACCACCGCCATGAGCGGGTGGTTGCCGTCGGGGTTGACCAGCCCCACGAGCGAGGCGTCGCCGGGGCGGATCGCCCGCGCCTCCTCCACGCGCAGCGTGACCTCGCCCTGCGTGACGCGGCCCTTCGCGTCGAGCTGCACGCGCGACGACAGGACGCGCCACGTGGCCTCCATCGGCGCGCGGTTCACCGTCGCGAGCGCGCGCGACACGGCATGGCGCACGTGGATCCCGGCTGCGCTGATGACGCTCAAGCGGCCCTCCCTCCCTCCACCATAGTACACGCCGGCTCGCGCCCGCGTGGCGCGTTAGGCCGGCGGGCGATGCGCTGGCGCTGGATCGACGCGATCGACGAGCTGGAGCCCGGATCCCACGCGGTCGGGCGGCTCCGGCTGCCGGCGGACGCCCCCTTCTTCGCCGATCACTTCCCGAGCTTCCCGGTCGTGCCGGGCGTGCTGCTGCTCGAGGCGATGGCCCAGCTCTCCGGCAAGCTCATCGGCTACACCGTGCGGAAGGACCGCGGCGACTGGCCCTTCCCCATCCTCTCGATGGCCAACGCAGTGAAGTTCCGGCGCTTCGTGCGGCCCGAGGAGGAGGCGTTGCTCGAGACCCGCTTCGTGGAGCTGCGGGAGGAGAGCGCGATCATGTCGGTCCGCACCAGGGTGGACGGCCGGGTGTGCGCGCAGGCGGAGGAGGTCTTCGTCTTCAACGCCGTGCCGCTCGAGAGGCCCGAGGACGCCGCGCGCCTCGAGGCGCTCGAGCGCGCCGAGCTCAAGCGGCTGTGGGCGAAGTGTCCGGAGTAGTCGTCACCGGCATCGGCATGGTCACGCCGCTCGGCGTGGGCGTGGAGACGACGTGGCGGGCGCTCCTCGCCGGGCACGACGGCGTGGGGCCCATCCGGCGCTTCGACGCGAGCGGGTTCCCCGTGCGGTTCGCCGCCGAGGTGCCGCTGCCCGGGTCGGGGGCCGCGCTGAAGGCGAAGCTCACGGCGCTCGCGCTGGGCGAGGCGCTCGCGCAGAGCGGGGTCGCCGGCGGGCCGCGCCTCGGCGTGTGTGTGGGGAGCGAGGCCGCGCGCCCGCCGCTGGAGTGGCTGTTCGCGCCCGAGGTGGACCCCGCCGCGGTCGCCGCGCTCGCCCCGGACGCGCCGACGCGCCAGGCCGCCGCGATGGCGGGGGCGACAGGCCCGCGCAGCACGGTGTCGACGGCGTGCACGTCCTCGTCGCAGGCCATCGGCGAGGCGATGCTGCGCATCCGGCGCGGCGAAGTCGACGCGATGATCGCGGGCGGCGTCGACGTGCTCTCCGAGCCGCTGATGGTGGTCGGCTTCGCGAAGCTGGGCGCGCTCTCCACGCGCAACGACGCGCCGCAGCGCGCGAGCCGCCCGTTCGACCGCGGCCGCGACGGCTTCGTGCTCGGCGAGGGCGCGGGCTTCTGCGTGCTGGAGCGGGAGGACGTCGCGCGGGCCCGCGGCGCCCCGATCCTCGCGCGGCTGTCGGGCTGGGGCTGCTCGTGCAACGCGTGGCGCATCACGGACTCGCCGCCCGACGGGCGGGGCGCGGCCCAGGCGATGGCGGCGGCGCTGAAGGACGCGGGGCTCGCCCCCGAGGACATCGGCTACGTCAACGCGCACGGCACGTCCACGCCCCAGAACGACCTCTCCGAGAGCCACGCGATCCGCCGCGTGTTCCTCGACCCCGTCGCGGTGTCGAGCACGAAGGGCGCGATGGGCCACCTCGTGGCGGCGTGCGGCGCGGTGGAGGCGATCCTCTGCGTGCTCGCGCTGCGCGACGGGCTCTTGCCCCCGACGCGCAACCTCGACGACCCCGACCCCGACTGCGACCTCGACCACGTGCGCGGCGCGCCTCGCGAGGCGTGGGTGCGGCACACCCTGACGAACGCGTTCGGGTTCGGCGGCAGCAACGGCAGCATCGTGGTCTCCGCGCCGTGATCGGCGTGCTGGCGGTGGGGGCGGTGTTGCCCGAGGGGCTGCGGCGGCTGCCCGGGCTGGCCGAGCTGCCGGACGACCGCGCCGCCGTGGTCGACGGGCCCGACCTCGGTCCCTGGCTCAAGCGCCGGAAGGACGCGCGGCTCCTCGCGCGCGCGGCGCAGCTCGCGTTGCCCGCGGCCGGCGTCGCGCTCCAAAGGTTCGCCGGCGACCCCGAGTCGCTCGGGCTGTACGTGGCGATCGGGCGCGAGCCCCCGGACGAGGGCGAGGCCGAGCCGTCCCTCGCGGCGATGGAGCGCGACGGCCGGCTCGACGTCGAGCGGCTCGCCGCCGGGCTCGCCCTGTACCCGCCGCTGTTGCCGCTGCGGACCCTGCCCAACATGGTGCTCGCCCACGTGGCGATCCAGCACGGCATCCGCGGCGAGAACGGGACGTTCGCGGGCGGGCGCGAGGCCGGCGAGCAGGCGCTCGCCGCCGGCATGCGCGCGGTCGCCGAGGGCCGGTGCGCGCTCGCGCTCGTGGGCGCGGCGTTCTCGGCGGTGGACCTCGCCAGCGCGCGCGACCGGTGGCGCATGGGCCCGGACCCGCGGCCGCCGGGGGAGGGGGCGATCTTCGCGTTGATCGGGGAGGGCGGTCGGAGGCCCGAGGGCGCGTGGCGGTGGGAGTGGGACGGCGGGCCGGTGGAGGGGCTGGCCGCGGTCTACCCGTAGGCGGGGAGGGGACGCTCGCCGGCGAAGTCGGCCTCGACGGGGAGCGCGGCGCGCAGCGCCATCTGCAGGCGGACGGCGCGCACGGCGCGGGGAGGGGCGCCCTGCTTCGCGAGGCGTCCGGCGGCCTGCGGCGTGACGGCGAGGGCGCGGGCGATCGCCGGGAGAGGGTGCCCCGCGGCGGCCGCGACCGCCGCCCGGCGCGCGCGGGCGCCGTCCCCGCGCAACGTCGGCATGGGGAGGCCGAACGCGGCGGCGGCGGCGGCGGCGAGGTGGTCGAGGTGGACCGCCTCGGCGAGGGCGTCGACGCCGAGGGGGCGGAGGAGCACCTCGCGCTGGAGGCGGGGGTGGTGCTGGCGCAGGCGAGGGGCGATCTCGGGGCACAGGACCCGGAGCCCGAGCGTGTCGACGACCGAGCTCGCGTCCTGGTACCGATCGGTCTCCACGCCGTGGTGGGCGTCCTGGCCGAGGGCGTACCGGATCGCCGCCTCGAGGTGGGACTGGCTGCGGATCGGCTTCTTCCGCTGGACCTCGAGCGGCACGCCGGGGCGGACGGCGTTCGTGAACCAGATGCGCAGGCGGCGCACGAGCTCGTCGACCACCGAGGCGTCGCCGAGGAGGACGACGTGGAGGTGGGTGTCGGCGAGCTTCCACGCGAGGATCGGGAACTCGCGCGCGTAACGGGCGAGCTGGCGCGCGACGCGCAGGCGCTCGGCGTGCGACGGGGCGATGACGCGGTCGTCCCCGAGGCGCAGGATGAGGTGGAACCCGAGCACGGCGCGCAACGGTAGGCACCCCGGGCGTCGCGACAAGGGCGACGAACCGTACGCGAGAGGATCCCGGGGATCCCGGGCGCTACGGTTCCGCGACGGCATGACAACCGAACGGTAGCGGGAGGGATCCGGGGGATCCGTCGCCGTACGGTTCGGAATCGGGCGGGCGCGCGAACCCTACGGCGGAGGATGGGGGGGATCCCTCCGCCTGCGGTTCGGGACGATCCCCCGGTACAGCAGGAGGCCGCCCACCGCCGGCGCGCCCACGAGCAGCGCGCACCGCGCCGCGATCAACGCGAGCAACACGGCGATCGCGGGGGCGGCCGTCGCGGGGCTCGGCGACAACAGCGCCGCGGACGCGTCGGTGGCGACGGCGAGGCGGGCGAGGACGGCCTCGAGGGCGAAGAGCGCCGCGAGCAGGATCGCGGCCCTCACGCGGACATCATCGCGAAGAGGATCGCGTCGCCGAGCGGGCCGCCGGTCGCCCAGTTGCGGGCGTCGCCGCTGTCGACGGGGCGGCCGAAGAAGGTGGCGGTGGCGACGAGGGCGCGCAGCGTCGCGTCGTCGCCGTGGACGCGCGCGGGGCCGATGGCGAAGCCCGTGGCGGAGACGCCGAGGCCCGCGACGATCGGGCCGCTGTCGATGTCGCCGCGGCCGTCGCCCACGTACTCGCGCATGGCGCCGAACCCCGCGACGGTGTCGAAGAGCGCGTCGCGGCCGCCCTCGTAGAGCGCGCGGGACAGCGCCGGGTCGGCGAACGAGAGGAAGTAGGCGGCGAGGAAGGTGCCCGACCCGCGCGGGGCATCCAGCGGGGTGCCGTCGCCGCGGACCGACTGCACCAGCACGCCGCCGACGACGTAGTCGCGGCGCAGGCGCTCGCCCCACGCGCGGACGAGCGCGTCGTGGCCGCCGAAGAGCCCGAGCGCGCCGACGCCGGCGGCGACGTCGACCGGGTAGCGCTCGCCCGGGTAGGTCTCGAAGACCCCGCAGGGCTCGCCGCCGACGCGCGCGGCGATGCGCTCGGCGAACCCGAGGCCGTCGAACCGCGAGGGGCCGAGCTTCGCGCGCAGGCCGAGCGCGAGCCCGAGGTAGCCGAGGTAGGCCGCGTGGCCGCGGCGGCTCTGCAGCGCGTCCTCGCCCCACGAGGCGCGGTCGAAGGCGCGACCGTCGTCGTCGAGCATCCGGTCGAGGCAGGTGTCCATGAGAGCGACCGCCTCGTCGCGACGTTCGGGTCGCCGGAGCGCCCACTGGCCGAAGCCGAGCGCGGCCATCTGGTGGGTGCCGAACATCCACTCGCGATCGAACAGGCGGTGGCCGGTCGAGAAGTCGCCCTCGCCGACGCCGCGCGCCACCCACCGCGCCACGCCGCGCGCCAGACGGTCGATCGTGTCGTCGTCGCCGAGGCCTTCGGCGGCGAGGAGGCGAGAAGGGAGGGTCACGCCCGCGAGGACGGCCGCCCCGCCGCAGAGGAACACGCGTCGGTCCATGTCCGGACCCTACCCGCGGGCACGTGCAGCGACGGCGGCGCGTTCGTGCAGTTGTCGTGCATGCTAAAAGGGGGCCGTCGCAAGGAACCCCGTGGCCCGCGAGAACGCCCGCCGCTTCCACTTCATCAAGGAGATCGCGTCCGGGGGCTTCGGGAGCGTGTACCTCGCCAAGGTGATGCACGCGGACGGGTTCTCCCGGCTCGCCGCCATCAAGCTCCTCCACCAGCGCTGGGGCGAGAACGCGGAGATCGCCCAGCGGATGCGCGACGAGGCCCGGCTGCTGGGCTGGCTGCGCCACCGCAACATCGTCGACGTGCTCGACCTCACCACGATCGGCGGGCGCGTCGCCGTCATCATGGAGTACCTCGAGGCGGTCGACTTCAAGTGCGCGGTGTCGCACCTCGCCGAGACGGACGAGCGGATGCCGCCGCGCGCGGCGCTCGAGGCCGTCGCGTTCGTCGGCAGCGCGCTCGACGCCGCGTACAACCGCCCGCCGTACGAGGGCGAGAAGCCGCTCCGCGTCATCCACCGCGACATCAAGCCGTCGAACGTGATGGTGGACGAGTCGGGCACGGTGAAGGTCCTCGACTTCGGCGTCGCCCGCGCGGAGTTCGACCAGCGCGAGACCACCACCTCCGAGATCCAGTTCGGCTCCGTCGACTACATGCCGCCCGAGCGGCTGTTCTTCGAGCCGGACAACGACCGCTCCGACGTCTACTCGCTCGGCGCCACGCTCTACGAGCTGCTCGCCCGCGACAAGCTCGGGAAGGCGAAGGGCCGCCCGGAGAAGCACCTCCAGTTCCTCGACGAGCGCTTCGCCGACCTGCGCGCGCGCTGCGACCTCGACGGGCTCTCCGGCGAGGCGACGATCGCGCTGGTGCGCGAGATGGTCGACTACGACCACGAGAAGCGGCCGTCGGCGGCGGAGGTCGTGCAGCGCTGCCGCGCGCTCGCCCGCGGGTTCGAGGGCGAGGGGCTCACGGAGTGGGCCGAGCGCGTCATCCCGCCGCTCGTGAAGGCGGCGGCCGACGCGCCGCGCGAGCCCAACCCGCTGACCGACTCGGTGCTCACCGAGGACAGCACGAGCTTCGAGCGCCACGAGGACACCTTCCACGACTCGGACGACCAGCCGAGGCCCGAGGCGGACACCTGGGTCGCGACGACCCACACCGAGGACGAGGTCGAGGTCGTCGACACCCAGCCGCCGCCCCCGCCCGAGCCCCCGCCGGCCCCCCGGCCCGAGCCCGTCCGGGAGATGGAGCCGCCCGAGCCTCCGAAGCGGAGCATGCTCCTGCCGCTGGTCGGCGCGGGCGTGGTCCTGCTCCTGCTCGGCGGCGGCGGGCTCTTCGCGGCGGGCGCGTTGCTCGGGCTCGGGTCCGCCGAGGCCCCCGCGGCCCCCACCGCCGGCGCGGGGGCGGGCGCCGCGCCGATCGCGCCCGTGAAGGGCGGGCTCCGCTTCGTGTCGAAGGCGAAGGACACCGCGAAGGTGACGGCCACCTGCGACGGCAAGGAGGCCTCCGGCGAGGGCGAGGCCGCCGTCGACCTCAAGATCGCGCAGCGTTGCGCGGTCAAGGTGATGCTGAAGGACCGCACGCGGCTCGTCGCCGAGGTCGCGGGCCCCACCGAGGGGACCTACACGTGCTTCGCGGGAGACAGCAAGGAGTGCGTCCGGTAGTCGTCACCGGCGTGGGCCTGCGCTGCGCCGCGGGCTCGTCGCCCGTACTCCCGACGCGCGCGTACACCGTTCCGAACGGGCTCCTCGGCGTGCCGGCCGTCGCCGCGGTCGAGGGGGTCGCCGACGACGCCGCGTTCCCCGACGACCGCAAGGCGGCGCTCGCGCTCGCGGCGATGCGCGACGCGCTGGTGGGGGCCGGCTCGCCCGGGCGGCGCGGCGTGTGGATGGGGACGGGGCTCTCGAGCCTCACGCCCGACGAGCTCGCCCGCGACCTCTACCCGTACCTGCGCGACGGCCGCTTCGACCGCGTGGCGATCGCCCGCGACCTCGACCGCGACCACCCCGCGCCCCGGCGGCACGACCCCGCGCGGGTCGCGCGCGCGCTCGCGGCGCTGGCCGGCGCCGACCGCGCGGAGACGAGCTTCTCGGCGTGCGCGGCCGCGGCGCAGTCGATCGCCGAGGCGGCGCGCGCGGTCGCCCGCGGGGACGTGGATCAGGCGTTCGCGGGCGGCCACGACTCGATGCTGCACCCGCTCGGGCTCCTCTCGTTCGTCGTGCTCGGCGCGCTCTCGCTGACGGTGGCGCGGCCCTTCGACCGGCGTCGCGACGGCTTCCTCATCGGCGAGGGCGCGGCGGTGTTCCGGCTGGAGGCGGAACAGGACGCTCGGAGCCGCGGCGCGCCGATCCTCGCGCGGTTTTGCGGCGCCGGGACGAGCGTGGACGCGTGGAACGTGACGGCGCCGCACCCCGAGGGCCACGGCGCGGCGCTGGCGATGGCGAGGGCGATGCGCGACGCGGGGCTCGCCGCCGGCGACGTCGACTACGTCAACGCGCACGGGACGGGCACGCCGGTGGGCGACCGCGCCGAGGCGCTGGCGATCTCGCGCGTGCTCGGCGACGTGCCGGTGTCGAGCTTCAAGGGGGCCGTCGGGCACACGATCGCGGCGGCGGGGGCGGTGGAGCTCGCGTTGTGCCTCGCGTGCTTCCGCGACGGCATCCCGGCGAGCGTGGGCTGCGAGGAGCCCGACCCCGAGTGCCCGGCGAACGTCGTCACCCGGGCGATCGCCACGCCCCCGCGCACCATCCTGTCGAACTCGTTCGGGTTCGGCGGGCAGAACTGCGCGGTGATCTTCGGGGCGCCGTGATGGGGACGGCGCTCCTCTTCCCCGGTCAAGGCGCCCAGTACGTCGGCATGGACGCCGGGCTCGACCGCGCCACCTTCGAGGAGGCGGACGACGCGCTGGGGTTCGCGCTGTCGTGGGTGATCCGCGAGGGGCCGGAGGGGCGGCTCGCCGAGACCGAGATCACGCAGCCGGCGATCCTCGCGACCTCCATCGCCGCGCTGCGGGCGAGGCCGGTGGACGACGTGGTCGCCGCCGCCGGCCACTCCCTCGGCGAGTACGGCGCGCTCGTGGCCGCGGGGGCGCTCGCCTTCGCCGACGCCGTGCGGCTCGTGCGCCTGCGAGGCCGGGCGATGCAGCAGGCCGTGCCGCTCGGGGTGGGCGCGATGGCCGCGATCGTCGGGCCGTCGCCCGAGGAGGTGCAGGCGCTGTGCGACGCCTGCGCGGAGGGCGAGGTCGTGGAGATCGCCGCGCTCAACTGCCCCGGCCAGACCGTCGTCGCGGGGCACGTGGGCGCGGTCGAGCGCGTGCTGGCGCGCTCCCAGGGCCGCCGCCTCCCGGTGAGCGCGCCGTTCCACTGCTCGCTGCTCGCCCCCGCGGCCGAGCGCCTGCGCGAGGCCCTCGCCGACGTCCGCCTCGGCCCGTGCCGGTTCCCGGTCGTGCACGACGTGGACGCCCGGCCGTCCGACGACATACGAGCGCGGCTCGTGGAGCAGGTCGTGAAGCCGGTCCGCTGGGTGGAGTGCGTGGCGACGCTGAAGGCGCTCGGCGCGACGAGCGCGGTGGAGCTCGCCCCGGGCCGTACGCTCGCGGGCCTCTGCAAGCGCATCGACCGCGCGTGGACGGTGCGATGAGGCCGGTGTCGCTCGTCGCCGCCTCCCTGTTCTGCCCCGCCGGCGTCGGGACGGCGGGCTGCGGCCCCGGCGCGCCGGGGCGGGTGCCGGGGTTCGACGCGCTGTCGCACGGCGTCCCGCGCAAGCACCTCAAGACGATGACGCGCGCCGTGCAGCTCGGCGTCGCCGCGGTGTACGCGGCGCTCGAGGACTGGCCCACCTGGCGCGCGGTGCCGCCCGAGCGGCGCGGGCTCTTCGTCGGGGCGTCGCCCCAGTCGGGCGACCCCGAGGACCTCGCCCCCGCGCTCGACGCGGTGGGGCCGCACTTCGACCTCGGCGCCTTCGCGGCGCGCGGCGTGCCCCTCATCCCGCCGCTCTGGCTCGTGAAGGGGCTCTCGAACAACATCCTCGGCTACGCCTCCGCCCAGTTCGACTTCCAGGGCGACAACGGCAACTGGTGCGACGGCCGGCTCGGCGGCGCGGTGGCGCTGTGCAACGCGGTCCACGCGGTCGCCGAGGGGCGGGTGGACCTCGCGGTCGCGGGCGGCGCCGACGCGCTCGTGGGCGCCGACGCGGTGATCGGCGGTCCGTGCAGCGAGGGCGCGGCCTTCCTCGTGCTCGTCGCCGGCGAGCACGGCCGCGCGCGCGTGGAGGCCGGCCTCCCGGAAGAGCGAGGAGGCGACGAGGAGTTCGGCGAGCTGGGCGCCGCGGCGATCCCCGTGGGGCTCGTCCGCCGGTGGCTCGCCGGCCTCCCCGAGGTGGCGGCGGGCGGACTGCGGGTGCGACGCGCCTGAGGTATAGAACCGGGCCCGAGGGAGAGTCCGTGACCGTCGACGCCGCCGTGTTCGCGAAGGTCCAGAGCTGCATCGCGGAGGCCCTGGGCCTCGACGAGGACGAGGTGACGTACGAGTCGCGCCTGATCGGCGACCTCGGCGCGGAGAGCCTCGACTTCCTCGACATCGCGTTCCGGCTCGAGCGCGCGTTCGACATCCGCATCCCCCGCGGCGGCATCGAGGCGACCAGCAAGCAGGGGCTCGCCGAGGGCGAGAGCTACGAGGTCAACGGCGTGCTCACCCCCGCGGCGCTGGAGCGCCTCGCCTCGCACATGCCCGAGGTGCCGCGCGAGGAGTTCCGCCCGGGCCTGAAGGTGAGCGAGGTGCCCACGCTCTTCCGCGTCGGCACCTTCTACAACGTCGTGACCGCGCTCGTCGCGCAGAAGCAGGCGTCGTAAGCTGAGGCGGTTCGCGTTCCTCGTACACCCGCTCGTCGAATGGGCGCGCCGGCTGCACGGGCTGCGCACGGCGAGCCCCGGGGCGATCGCCGGCCGCTGCGAGATCGACGACGTCGCGGTCGTCGCCCGCGTGGGCCTCGGCGACGTCGAGGGCGTCGTGGTCTCCGTGCCGGCGTTGCCCGGCGAGCTGCTCGCCGACCAGACCCGCGCGCTCCGGCTCATGGAGCGCGCGGTGCAGGTGGCCGCGCCGGTGCAGTTCGTGGGGCTCGGGAGCGTGCTGGCCGCCGTCGCGGGGCGCGGGGCCGCGCTCGAAGAGGCGTGCGGCATTCCGGTGACGACGGGCAACGCGGCGACGGCGTGGACCGCCGCGGAGATCACCCGGCGCGTCGCGGCCGGGCGGCCCGTCGCGGTGCTGGGCGGGCGCGGGGCGGTGGGGCGGGCGATCGCGGAGCAGATCGAGGGCGCCGTGCTCGACCCGGCCGACGTGCGCGCGTTCCCGGTGGTCGTCGGGGCCTCGACGACGGGCGGCGTGTTGTCGCCCGAGGCGCTGGGGCCGGGCGCGACGCTCGTCGACGTCGCGCTGCCGCCCACGCTGACCGGACCGCCCGCGCCGGGCGTCACGGTGCTCGCCGGGGAGTCGCTCGCGCTCGCGCCGGGCTGGCGTCGGGACGCGTGGGGGCACGCCTTCCACGTCGTCGCCGGCTACGGGTGGCGGAGCGTGTACGCTTGCCTTCTCGAGCCGCTGCTCGCGCTGCGTACGGACCGCCGCGCGCCCTTCGCGCAGGGAAGACGCGTGCGCGCCGAGGACGTACGCGCCTTCGGCGAGGCCGCAATCTCCGCGGGCTTCGCGCCGGAGGTGAGGCGACTGCGGGTGTCGTCCGCCCCCGCGTCTGGTAAAGAAGGGGTGTGAACGGTTCCCCGGTCTTCGTCTGCCCGCGCACCCGCGGCCCCCTGAAGGACTGGTACTCCCAGGAAGGGCACGTCACGTACCCCCTCGTGGACGGCGTCCCCGTCCTCGTGCCCGAGCCCGTCGCGGCGATGGGCCGCGGCACGCCCCGCAAGGTCGATCAGGCGGACGCCACCCGCGCCGGCTTCCCCGACGCGATCACGCCCCATTTGCCCCCCTCGTTGTTCGCCGCGCCGGCCGGTTTCGGCCAGTGGCTCGCGAGCCTCGGCGACAACGGTCCCGACGCCGTCTGCGCCACGCTCGCCGCGCGCCACGGCGGCGCGGGCCCCGCGCTGGACGTGGGCTGCGGCGTGGGCCCGATGGCGCGCCGCATGGTCGCGATGGGGCGCCCCACCTGGGCGTTCGACGTGTCGGTCGACGCGGTGCTCCTCGCGCGCGGCCTCCTCTGCGGGCAGCTCCCGCAGACCACCATCCCCACGCACCGCAACGGGCTGCGGCGGGTGAAGGTGCCGTTCAAGCCGATCACCCAGGGCCTCACGTTCTGCGTGGCCGACGCGGTGACGCCGCCGTTCCTCCCCGAGAGCTTCCGGTGGGTGCACCTCGGCGACGTGCTCGACCACGCCGGCGACGCCGTGGGCGACGTGCTGGTGAGCAGCGCCGAGCTCGTCGCGCCGGGCGGCATCTTCACGGTCACGACGTCCTACGCCACGCCGGGCGAGCCCTCCGAGACGGCGCCGCCGCCGGACGACGAGCTGCTCGAGGCCTTCGAGGGGCTCGGCCTGCAGGTGGTCGAGCAGCAGGACCGGGTGCCCCACATCGTGCGGGAATACGACCGAAGCTACCGCGTGCGGTTCATGCACTGCGTGGCGGCGAAGAAGCGCTGACGCGATGTCGCGTCCCTGGGTGGTGCTCGCCGGCGACGTCCTCGTCGACACCTCCGCCGCGGAGGAGGCCGCCGCGCGGCGCCTCGCGGGCGTGACCGACGCGGAGCTCGCCACCATCCGCGCCACGGGCGAGTACGCCGACACCTGGGAGCTGGCGCGCGCCGCGTGCGTGTGGGCGCGCGCGGGCAAGCCGCGGCCGCTCCCGGAGGGGGGCTGGCGTCGCGTCGCGAACGAGTACGGGGGCGACCCGGGCGACCTCGCCGCGCGCGGGCGGAAGCTCGCGGCGAGCGCGTTCGCCGATCGGGTGATCGTGCGGCTCGACGCGGCCCGCCTCGCCGCGTTGTCCGAGCTCGCGGAGGTCGGCCTCTGTCACCCGCCCGACGCCGCGCCGGCGCTCGAGGCCCTGCTCGGCGCCCGCTTCGCCGCGCGGGTCCCGCCGGACGCCGAGGCGCTGCGGGCGCTGGCGCCGAAGGGCCACCTCGTCGGCGGCGACCCCGCGATCGCGAAGGCCGCCGGCTGGACCGCGCACCCCGTCCAGCCGGGCCTCGCCCGGGTGATCGACGGGCTCGTGGCGCGCTTCCGGATGGGGAAGACCTAGGCGGGCGGCTCGCAGTCGGCGGCGGCCTCGTTGGCGGCGTCGAGCTCGCCGTCCTCCGAGCAGTCGCGGTCGAACGCTTCCATCAGGCACGTCTCGTAGGCGTCCTTCTGGGGGCCGGGCTCGTAGTCGGCGCAGGCGTCGCCGACGTCGACCTCGACCCCGGCGGCCTCGAGGCACTTCGCGTAGGCGTCCACGTATTTCTCGCAGGCGTTCCGGTTGTCGCAGGCGAGCGCGAGGAGGAGGAGCACCCGGACAGTCTACCGCGCGAGTCGGCCGCCGGGAACCCGCTCCTCTCCGCGACTACGGGTCGACGTCCGGCGGGGCCTCCTCGTCGTCGCCCTCCGGCGTCACGCCGGGCGTCTCGTCGAGCTCCCGACCGGCCGGCACGTCGCGATCCACGTCGTCCCGGCCGGCGTCGTAGTCCTCGCACGCGGCGAGACCGAACAGCAGCGTGATCCCGAGCAGTCTCATGCATCCCCCCTCTCGCGACGATCAACGTACGCACGATCAGGGACGGAACACCGTGACGAGGACGATGACGAGCGGGAGGAGCACGAGCGCGACCAGGTAGGTGTACCCCATGATGTCGCGCGCGCGGAGGCCGAGCAGCGCGAGGATCGGGAGCATCCAGAAGGGCTGGAGCAGGTTCGCGACCGCCTCGCCGAGGTCGTAGGTGACCACCATCCAGCCGTCCGGCACGCCGAGCTCGCGCGCGGCCTGCAGCACGTACGGCGCCTCGATCACCCACTTCGACCCGCCCGAGGGGACGAACATCCCGAGCACCGCCGAGTACGTCACGATCATCGCCGGGTACCACGTCGCGTTGGCGGTGTGGACGAACAGCCCCGCGATGTACGCGGACAGCGCGGTCCCGGTCATGACCCCGAAGATCCCGGCGTAGAAGGGGAACTGCAGGAGCACGCCCCAGACCGCGGGCGTCGCCTCGCGCACCGCCCGCATGAGCGAAGCGGGGGTCCAGTGGAAGAGCGCTCCCGTCATCAGGAAGAACAGGTTGATCGTGTTGAAGTCGAGCGCGTTGAGCGCCCCGGCGAGCGTCTCCGCCCGCGTCGCGACGGAGCGCGCGAGGTAGACGAAGCCGAGCGCCACCACCGGCAACAAGAGCGCCGGGCTGTGCTCGATCCGCTCGCCCGGGACCTTCGGCGGCGGGAGCGCGGGCGGCGTGTCGGGACCGAGGTCCACGCCGAGCTCCGCCGCGCTCTTGCCGACGGTGGGCGTGTAGAACCACGCGAGCGTCGCGACGACCACGATCTCGATCACCACACACGCGATCGAGTTCCACCGGAAGATGGTCTCCGTCAGCGGGATCGCGCCGCCGACGATCTCCTGGAGCTTCGGTGGCATCGACGAGGGGCTCGCCATCTGCAGCGCCGCCGAGCCCGAGAGCCCCTGCGCCCACACGGTCCCGAGGCCCAGAAACCCGCTCGCCGCCAGCGCGCGGTAGTCGGCGGCGGGCACGCGCCGCGCGACCTCCTTGGCGAGGATCGCCGAGAAGATCAGGCTGAAGCCCCAGTTCAGGAGCGACGACAGCATCGACGCGAGGGCCACGAGCGTCACCGCGGCCCGCGGCGAGCGCGGCAGCCCGGCGAGCGCGCCGATCACGCGGAAGACGGGCGGCGAGCTGGCGAGCACGTAGCCGCAGAGGATGATCATCGACATCTGGAGCGTGAACGGGATCAGCGCCCAGAAGCCCTTGCCCCAAGCGTCCACGAGAGAGAGCGGCGCGGCGCGCATCGCGGGGTCGACGGCGAACGCGCCCAGCACCGTCACGATCGTGGCGGCGAGCGCGAAGACGAACGCGTCGGGCATGTACCGCTCGGCGAGCGCGTTGGCCCGCTGCGCGAACCGCTCCAGGGGAGACCCGGTCATGCGCGCGAGTGTACGCCTACCAGTACCCCTGGGCCGGCGAGAGCCGGAGGAGCTGGACCTTCTCGTCGGGCATCATGTCCGGCGGCGCGGTGCCGACGGTGGTGCGCATCTCGACGAGGCGCGGGCGGAGCTCCAGCGCCACCGGACGGTCGGAGGAGAGGCGGTTCGTCGTCTGCTGCGGGTCCGCGCCGACGTCGTGGAGGCTCCAGTACTCCTCGACGAACGGCTTCTCCGTCAGGAACGTCGTCATCTGGGGATCGAGGCTCGAGCCGTTGTGGAGGTAGCCGCGGAACGTGAGCAGCCACTTCCCTTGCCGGATCGCCAGCCAGTCGCCGAACTCGGAGTAGGCGAGGTTGTCGGTCCCCACGGCGAAGAGGTCCATCCCCGGCGTGTTCGCGGGGGGCGTCGCGCCCGCGAGCCCGCAGAACGTCGGCAACAGGTCGACGAGCTCGACCACCTCCGGGATGATCTCCGGCGGGCCCTCGGGGCCGTACACCAGCAAGGGCACGTGGATGGTGCGCTCGAGCACGGTGGCGCTGTACGGCTGGTCGAGGAACTTGTCGTGGTCCTCGCGGAGGCCCGTCTTCTCGCGCAGGCTCATCCCGTGCAGCGACGTCACGAAGACGTACTCGGCGTCGACCTTCGCGACGACGCGCGCGACGCCGTTGGCGACGTCCCGCGCCATGGAGAGGTAGCGCTCGCGCATCGTGTGCCCGCCCACGCGGTGGGCGATCTGCTTGGCGCGCAGGTCGTTGCCGACGACCACGAGCATCTTCGGCGACTTCGCCGCCTGCCACCAGGCCCCGGCGGCGTCGGCGACGGCGGGCCAGTCGGCGGCCCAGTCGTCGGGGGGCACCGCGGTGCGCGAGCCCGTGAAGAGCTCGGCGCCCTCCATCTTCCCGTGGACCAGACCGACCTCGTAGCCGTACATGCCGAGGATGGACGGCAGCGTGTAGCGCTGCTCCGGCATCTTCGTGCACCAGGGCTGCTCCTCCACCCTCGGGAGCTCGTTGCAGATCGGGATCGCCGACGGGTACATGCCCGTCAACAGCGACGCGAAGGCCGCGTAGGGCGCGGGCGCCGGCGTGATCGCGTTGGAGTAGCGCACGCGGGGCGTCCCGAGCACGCTCACGAGCGCGCTCTCGGCGCTGACCGTCTCGCCCGGGAGCTGCCCGCGGACGCCGGGCACCAGCACGAGCAGGATGTCGGGCTGCTGGGGCGCGACGGCCGTACACGCGCCCAACGACGCCGCGAGGAGTGCGAAACCGACCGACATGCCGCCGGGGATCGTGCGACGGCGGTCGGGCCGAGTCAACCCGCGACCGCCCTCACCAGTAGCCCTGCGACGGCGAGAGGCGGATCTGCTGCACCTTGTCGGCCGCCATCATGTCCGGCGGCGGCGAGCCGGCGGACACCCGCGTCTCGAGCAGCCGCTCCCGCATCTGGCCGGCGAGCGGCAGGTCGGCCATCACCACGTTGTTCGTCTGCAACGGGTCGGCGAGCACGTCGTGGAGGCTGTAGTACTCCTCGTCGAGCGTGTTCTGGCGGAGGCGGTTGGTGTTCTCCGGGTCGATGCTCGATCCGTTGTGCAGGTAGCTGCGGAACGTGAGCATCCAGGGGCCCTCGCGGAGCGCGAGCCAGTCGCCGAACTCGGAGTAGGCGCGGTCGTCGGTCCCCACCCCGAAGAGGTCCATGCCGGGCGTGTTCGCGGGGGGCGTGGCCTCGGCCAGCGCGCAGATGGTGGGCACGAGGTCCACGAGCTCGACGGCCTGCGGGATGAGCTCCGGGGGGCCCTCGGGCCCGTACACGAGGAGCGGGACGTGGGTGGTGCGGTGCAGCACCGCGCCGGCGGTCGCGCGGTCGAGGAACGCGTCGTGCCCCTCGCGGAGGCCGGTGCGCTCGCCGAGGCTCGTGCCGTGGGTGGAGGTGACGAAGGCGTAGTCGGCGTCGAGGTTCTGGACGAGCTCCCGCACGCCGATGGAGATGCTGCGCATCCGAAGGTCGTACTCGGCCTTCATTTGCGCTTCGGTGCGGGCCTGGAGCTCGTCCGCGTGCAGGTCGCTCGCCACCACGACGAGGAACTTCGGCGAGGGCTGGGAGGTCCACCACTCGCGGGCCGCGCGGTTCACCTCGGGCCACCCCACGCGCCACACCTTGCCGGGGACCTCGACGTGGCCCTCGCCGAGGAGGTCGGCGCCCTCCATCTTCCCGTGGATCGCGCCCGTGGCGTAGCCGTACATGCGGAGGATGGCGGGCAACACGTAGCGCTGGGGCGGCAGCTCGGTGCACCAGGGCTGCGTGGCGGCCTTGTCGATGCGGTTGCAGATGGGGATCGCCGACGGGTACATGCCCGTCAGGAGCGACGCGAGGCTCGAGTAGGGCGCCGGCGACTGCGCCACGGCCGAGGTGTAGCGCACGCGGGGCTGCCCCAGCGCCCCGATCAGCAGGGACTCGCCGCTGCCCGTCTCGCCGGCGAGCTCGCCGCGGAGGCCCGGGAGGAGGACGAGGAGCACGTCGGGACGCTCGGTCGGTCGGGTGCACCCCGCGAGCCCGAGGAGGCCCACCGACACGAGGAGGAGCGCGCGCATGGCGGCGAATCTGTACCACGCGTGTCTACAGTGAGGGAGGGGGTGGGATGCGCGGACCCGGGATGGTCTTGTTCCGCGTCGCCGGCATGGACGTCCGGGGCGACGCAGGCGCCGTCGTGCTCGCCGCGCTGGTGACGTGGAGCCTCGCGGCGGCGGTGTTGCCGCTGACGGCGCCGGGCCTCGGGCCGGGTGCCTACGTCGCGCTCGCGGTGACCGGGACCGTGGGGCTGCTCGCCTCGATCCTCGCGCACGAGGTCGCGCAGGCGCGGGTCGGGCGGCGCTTCGGCGTCGACGTCCGGCGCGTGACGTTCTGGGTCTTCGGCGGCGTCCCCGAGTCGGCGACCGAGGTGGATCGGCCGCGCACCGACCTCTGGATGGCGGCCGCGGGGATCGTCTGCAACCTCGCGCTCTCGGCGGTCTGCTTCGTGGCGCTCGCCCTTGTCGCGCCGTTCGACGCGCCGCGGTGGCTGGGCGCGACGCTCGACTACCTCGGGTGGGCGAACCTCGGGATGGTGCTCGTGAACCTGCTCCCGGCGTTTCCGCTCGACGGGGGCCGGATCGTGCGCGCGCTCCACTGGAAGGCCTCCGAGGACTTCGCCGGCGCCACGGAGTTCGCGGCGCGCGTCGGCGAGGGCTTCGGGCTCGCGCTCGTCGCGCTGGGCATCGGCGTGATGCTGGGGGACGTCCTGCTCGGCGGGCTCTGGTGGGTGTCCGTCGGGACGTTCCTGCGCTGGGCCGCGCGCGACGGTCGCCGCGAGGTCGCCGTCCGGGGCCTGCTCGCCCGCGCCCCGGTCTTCCGCATCATGGACCGCTACCCCGACGTCGTCGTGCCGGGGATGACGCTCGACCGCTTCATGGACGAGCACGTCTACGCGCGGGGGCGCGTGCTCTTCCCGGTCGTGGAGGACGGGGGCCTCGTGGGCTGCGCGGACGCGCGCGAGGCCCGGCTCATCCCGCGCGGGACGTGGGCGCGCCGCACCGTGCTCGACATCACGCGCGACATCCCCGCGGACGCCTGCATCGGCCCCGACGCGAGCGCCGCCGCGGCGCTGCGGCAGATGGAGGTGACGGGGTGGCCGACCCTGCTCGTCACCGACGAGGGGCGCCTCGAGGGCATCGTGAACGCCGACGACATCGGGCGGTACCTCGCCGTGCGCGCGCAGATGGAGGGCCCGTCGCCGCGGACCGCGCCGGCCTGATCTACTCGAGGGTGCGCGTCTCCACGGTGCGCGCCTCGACGTCGGCGCGGCGGAAGGCGAGCTCGTCGTACGCGCCCCGGAGCCACGCCTCGGCGTCGCCGTCGGGGCCGTAGGGGACGTTGAAGCGGGTCACCGGGACGCCGTCGTCGTCGAAGTGGGTGACCACGCGGAAGATGGCGCCGGAGCCGGCGTCGCAGACGGTGGCGGGGGCGTCGCCGTCCCACCAGGAGCACTCGCTGACGTTGATCGTCGACTCGTCGCCGGGCGCGGGGAGGGTGACGTCGTCGCCCACCCAGCGGTCGAACGAGGCGACGTGGACGTCGGACCACGCGAGCGTGGCCTTTCCCGCCTCCGCCGCGCGCCCGGCGCGCCACTCGATCGCGTCGGAGAGCGCGTCCAGCGCGATCCAGCGGCCCCGCCCGTCGAGGATCGACGCGATGCCGCGCGCGTGCACCATCGCGGTGAGGTTGGCGGTGGTCGCCGGGGACGAGCCCTCGACCGCGTCGAAGAGGATGGAGAGGTCGCCCTCGAGCGTCTTCTCCTGGAGGTACGCGGAGTAGGCGCGGAAGAGCGCGGCGGTCGCGCTGTCGGCGTCCATGTCGCCGTCCCAGGCGTCGAGCTCGGCGACGGCGGCGGCGAGGTCGTCGCGGCCGCGGAAGTCGGCGAGGCTCTCGTCGCCGTCGACCGCGGCCCACGCGTCCACGACCACGGGCACGAGCGCGTCGGCGACGGGGCTGTGTACGTCGAGCTGCAGGGCGGCGAGCTCCTCGGCCGTGACCGGGCCCTCGGCGACGAGGCGCTCGAGCTCGCCGGCGATGCGGTCGGCGCGGAACCCCGGCGAGTACCAGCTGGCGTAGTAGAAGTCGTCGTCGAGCGGGTCGTTGTCGGCGGTGTGGCCGAACGGATCGTTGTTGGCGGTGACGACGAAGTCCTGCGTGCCGTCGAGGTGGGCGAAGCGCTCGGGGTCGAGGTAGTCGCCCGTCCAGAACGTGGACGGGTCCTCGCCGTCGAGCACGGTGTTCGCCGCCGCGCGGGCGCCCACGGGTCCGCGGTCGGGCACCCAGCCGTGCGTGTGGTAGCGCCAGCCCTCGGCGGTGGCGCCGATCCAGTTGTGGATGCCGACCTTCTGGTAGTCGACGGCGGCCTCGAAGGCGTCGAGGTCGCCGGCGCGGTCGAGGTCGAGGTAGGCGAAGATCTCGTCGGTGGGCTGGAACCCGACCCAGTTCACGAGCAGCGCCTCGCCGCCGAACACGGTGGCCGGGAGCGGCATCAGCTCCTCGGGGAGCACGAGGCCGTAGCCCTCCGCGCGCTCGATCGTGAAGACGCGGTCCTCGAAGGTGCCGTCGGCGAGGCGGACGCGGATGGTCTCTTCCTCGCGCACGAGCGGCACGGTCTCGCCGCCGAGCGAGAGGCCGTCGCCCGAGTAGCTCACCGCCCAGAGGTCGGTCTGGTCGGCCTGGTTGGTGGTGGCGGCCCACGCGAGCGAGGCGTTGTGGCCCATCTGCACGCCCGGCACGCCGGGGAACGCGAAGCCGGCGACGTCGAAGGCGCCCCCGGCGTCGGCGGAGTTCAGGTGCAGGAGCATGAGGATCGAGGGGTCCTCGAAGCCGGCGTGGGGATCGTTGGCGAGCAGCGGTCGCCCGTTCTCGGTGTGCCGGCCGTGGACGGCCCAGTTGTTGGAGCCTCCGAGCGTCCAGGCCTCGGTGAGGCGGCGCGCGGCGGCGAGGGTGGCGCGGACCTCGGCGGGGTCGGCCACCACCTGCTCCACCGCGGGTGGCGCGGAGGGGCCGTCGGCGACGGCGTCGGCGACGATGAAGCGCTGGGGGCCTGGCTCGAAGATGGGGTAGTCGTCGTAGTTCGCGACGAGGCGCGTGAACATGCCGTACAGGAGGTCGAACTCGATGGTGTTCGAGTACCCGAGGTTGATGCGCCGGCCGATGGTGACGACGTCGGTGACCTCGAAGGGCTCGGGCGCGTAATCGTGCTCGTCGGGCCCGAAACCGTAGGGGAGGGGGACCTCGCCGGCGAGCACCTGCTCGACGCGGCGGTTGATCCCCGCGACGTAGGCGACGATGAGCGCGTAGTCGTCGGGGCGATCCTCGGCGACCCGGGTGGTCGACTCGCAGGCGTGGCGCCCGAAACCGAAGGCGCGAGCGGCGAGGTCGTCGTCCACCGCCCACTCGCCGTGCACCTCGGCGAGCCGCCCGCGCGAGGCCCGGCGCCACCAGTCGAGCTGGTAGAGGCGGTCGGTCGCGTACTGGTAGCCGGCCGCCCACATCAGGTCGGCGTCGCTCTGCGCGTAGAGGTGGGGCACGCCGGCGTCGTCGATCCGGAGCTCGATCGGCGCGGCGGGCGCGTAGGTCGAGGGGAGGTCGATCGCGGCGAGGTCGCAGGGGCCGGCGTCGTCCGCGGCGGGCGCGGGCGCCTCCCCCGAGCAGGCGAAGAAGAGCAGGAACATCGGGCTTCCGGCGGAAAGGGCCACGATGTAGCACGGCGCGCGGGAGGTCGCGCGGCTAAATTGGACGCATGGTCGGAATCGGGTTGGCGGCCGCGTTCGGGCAGGAGCCCGCCGCGGCGAGCGCGCCGGCGAGCGAGCCGGTCGTCGCGACGGTCGAGGTGGACGGGCAGCGCTGGGTGCTTCGCCCCGGCGGGGTCGTGGAGCTGCCGGACGGCACGCGGGTCGTCGTGCCGGGCGCCGTGGGGCTCTTCCACGCGGGCGGGCGTACGTGGGTGGAGGTCGCGGAGACGAAGGCGGTGCCGTTGTCGGAGGCGCCCGGGGGCCCCGCGCCCGCGAGCGCACCGGAGGCGCGGACGGCGCCCGCGCGCGCGCCCGCCACCGTGGTCCGCGTCGACCGCGGCGCCGCGATCGTCGATCAGGGGCGCGAGCACGGGCTCGCCGTGGGGGACCCCGTCCGCGTGCTCGGCGAGCGCGAGATGCGGCTCCCGTCCGTGGCCGGCGGCATGGAGACGCGGAAGGTCGAGCGCGTCGTGGCGACCGGGCGCGTGGGGGTCGTCGAGGAGGATCGCGCGGTGGTCGACCTCGCGCGCGGCGGGCGCGTCGCCGCCGGCGATCGCGTCGAGGCGAAGCCGGGAGCGTACCGCTACCCCGTCGCCCCGGAGCGGCTCCCCGGCATCCGCGAGGCCGGCGTCGTGCTGCGGCCGCTGCTCGCGCTCGACACCGTGGGCGTCGCGATGGTGAACGAGGCCTGGCTGACTGTCACGGCGACGTCGCCATGGTACGCGCAGGCGCGGCTCGCGCCGATCGGGCTCGGGTGGAGCGCCGACGGCAACGCCGTCACCGTCGCGGCCCTCGCCTCCGGCGGGTACGAGAGCCGCTACTTCGCCGTCGGGCTCGGCGCGGGCTGGTCGATGCTCAACAGCGACCCGGGCGCCTCCGAGCTCGACCGCGGCATGCTCAACGCCGAGGACCTCGCGTTCACCGACGTGGACAGCGCGTTCGCGTTCGTGCAGGAGGCGCGCCTCGGCGCGCGCGACGGCGTCCACGTCGGTGTCCGCAACACGCTCCTGCTCGTGCCCACGCTCGAGTACGAGTGGACGTACGAGGACGACGAGGAGTCGCTCACCGTCACCGACCGCCGGCGCGAGTTCGTGTTCGGCGGCATCGCGATGGACCTGCAGGTCCCCACCGGCGACCGCACCGACCTGTTCGTCGACTGGGGCACCGGCCGCGCGGGCGCCACCTGGGTCGAGGGCGGCGTGTCGAGCTGGGTGCGCGGCAACGGCGACGCCGGCAGCCTCGGCCTCCGCGTGGGGGCGGGCTACGCGTCGCTGTACGGGCGCCCGGAGGATCGCACGATCCAGCTCTACGGGCCGATGGTGAGCGTCGGCGGGCGCTGGCGCTTCTGACTCACTTGGGCGGCGGCGGCCCTTCCATGCCGGGCCCGCCGGGCATCGCGGGGCCGCCGGGGCCGCCGGGGGGCCCGCCGGGGCCGCCCGGGCCGCGGGGGACCATCGCGCCGGGCGGACGCCCGCCCTCGGGCAGCTGCTTGCCGCCGGCCGAGCCCCCGCGGGCGAGGCGGAGCGCGTCGACGAAGCCGTCGTCGAGCATGAAGCGGGCGCGACGCTCCTTCGGCATCTTCGCGACGAAGTGCGTGAAGCGCTGCACGCCGGCGAGGCGGCACTCCTCCCACGCGTCGAGCACGCCGGTCGTCAGCGCGCGGTAGCCGTCCGTCCAGCCGGGGGCGCGAAGATCGACCTTCGAGACCTCGACGGTGGCCTCGGACACCTCCTGCTGGTAGCCCACGAGGCAGCCGAGCACCTCGGTCTTGAGCTTCAGCGCGTCGGCGAGCTCGGGCTCCTCGAAGCGATCGGTGCGCACCCGCGCGAACGGGTTCGGCTCGCGCGTGACGGGGTGGTCCTGCGCGAGCTCCAGCAGGATGCGCGGGAGCCCGCTCTTCGCGCGGTTCTCGAGCTGGGTCGCGTCGAGCAGCGAGAAGAGCCCGAGCGCGCTGTCGACCTGCGCGTTCGCGAGCTCGCGCTCGGCCTTCACCAGCGCGACGGCGCGCGTGTCGAGGTCGGCCGGCGCGGCGTCTCCCGCCACGGACGTCGTGAGCGCGAGCTGCGCCTCCGTGATCTGCCGGCGCGCGGCGGCCTCCTTGAGCGACGCTTCGCCCGCGGCCTTCGCGAAGGGCTCGACCTGATTGGCGCCCACGTCGGGCCCCCAGACCGACGCCACGAACGAGGGCCCGAGGTCGAGCGTCATCAGCGCCTCGGGCGGCTGCTGCATGGCCATCACCGGGCCTTCGGCCTCGGTCTTCTTCTCTTCGGGGGGCCGGTCACAGGCCGTCAGCGCGAGCAGGAGCAGGATCGTCGACACGTTCACCACCGGACGCGGCCCCATACCACGTCTGCAGGCAGGCCCCAGGGTCGCCCACCCAGCCGATCGGCCTGCCGGCGCGGGCGAGCACGTCGCGGAACCGCGCCTCTTGCCGCTGGAAGCGCCCTCCGTCGTCGGGCGCCACGCCCGGCCTGCACTCGACGCGCACGATCGCGTGGACGACGGTCTCGCCGCCCACGTTGCGGCCCTGCCCGTCCCACAACACGGGGGGCGTCACGACGCGGACGTCGCCCGCGCGGGCGAGGAAGAGCGCGAAGGTGCCGTCGTCCTCCCAGCTCGGGTTGAAGAGCCCGCGCTCCGCGAGCACGGTGCAGCGCCCGCCGTCCGCGAACGGGACGGCGCAGGCGGCGCGGACGAGCGGCGCGACGTCCGCCGCGCGGACGGGGCTCCACCACACGCGCAGGTAGTTCAGCGGGCCCGCGTGCCCCCAGGGGCGCAGGACGGCCTCCGCCGGGCGCAGGGCCGTCTCCGAGAGCAGCGTCGAGCCGTGCAGGAGCGCGCCGGCGAGCGCGACCGGCGCGAGCAGCGCCGGCGCGCGGGCGACCCCCACGCCGGCGAGCAGGGCGAGGCCCACGGCGGCGAGCGGGAAGTTGTCG